>JBHHYO010000020.1:0-36228 GCA_046757665.1 Nitrospinales bacterium | reverse complement strand
ACCCACGGTCCTGGCCACGACGGCCCTACTGCTTTTTGTAATGGATATGAGTTTTAATATTATGACCCTTGGCGGAATGGCGGCGGCCGTGGGTTTGATCATCGACGATATGATCGTCATGATTGAGCATATTATCCGTCGGCTACAGGATGGAGCCGGGAACAAGCATGAGCGTGTGATGCGAGCCGTCACTGAGATAACACATCCACTGGCCGGTTCCTCAGCTTCCACCCTCATTATTTTTGTGCCACTGGCGTTTCTTTCCGGGGTGACTGGCGCCTTTTTCAAGGCACTTTCGGTTACCATGGCCGCCAGCCTGGTTATTTCCTTTATGGTGGCCTGGTTGGCGGTGCCATTGTTGAGCTTGTTTCTCCTGAAACAAAAGGACGTAGAACGAAAATCGGCGAACCCGCCCGGGAAGGCAAGGCATCCGTTTTATTCATGGATAATGCGCATTATTTTACCGCATCCCTGGCTGGTTCTGGGCGTCATCTTACCCTTTCTGGCTTTAGGCTGGCTGGGTTACAACCAAATAGGGACGGGATTCCTTCCAAGAATCGATGAGGGTGGTTTTATTCTGGATTACCGGGCCAAGGCGGGCACGTCGCTTGCCGAAACGGATCGTCTTCTTCGCCAGGTTGAAGTTATTCTCCAGAACACCCCCGAGGTGCAGACTTACTCCCGGCGCACGGGCCTGGCGTTGAGCGGAGGCTTTGCCGAAGTCAACAGGGGAGATTTTTTTGTACGCTTGAAAGGTTATCCTCGCCGGGACATCGATTCGGTAATGGATGACGTACGGCAACAAATCGAACATTCGGTGCCTGGACTGGCCATTGAAATGGCACTGCTGATGGAAGACCTTATCGGAGATTTGACGGCCGTGCCACAGCCTATCGAGATCAAGCTGTTTTCCGACGACAGTCAAGCGCTAAGCGATTTGGCTGTAAAAACAGCTCGATCCATTGAAAAAGTTCCGGGGGTCGTCGATATAAATAACGGCATTGTGATCGCCGGTGACGCCCTGATCGTAAAGGTGGACCGGAACAAAGTTGCCCTGGAAGGTGTCTCTTCCGGTGCCATTACACGAATGTTAAAAAATCAACTGACAGGCGCCGTTGCCGGACAAATCGCGCAAAATCCCAAAATGGTCAACCTTCGTGTGTGGACCCCAAAAGTTGGGCGCAACAAAATCAGCGACCTTGGCGCCCTGCGGTTGCGTGCTCCCGATGGCCACTGGTTCCCCCTGGGCCGCGTAGCGGAGTTGCGGGTTGTCACGGGCCAGCCACAAATCATGCGGGATGACCTGAAACGAATGATAGCCGTGACGGGCCGGATTAGCAGACGCGACATGGGTTCGACGATTGCCGATATTATCGCGGTGCTTGACCGTCCGGGTTTCCTCACAAAGGGGGTATATTACCAACTGGGCGGACTTTACCAGCAACAGAGAATCGCTTTTCGCGGTCTTATCTGGGTTCTGGTTTCAGCCATAGTGCTGACTTTTGCTCTCCTTCTTTTCCTGTATGAGAGTTTCCGGGTAGCTATCGCCATGTTATTGACAACGCTATTAACAACGGCGGCGGTGTTTGTCGGATTATGGTTTACCGGAACGGAGCTTAATATTACCGCCATGATGGGTATGACCATGGTGATAGGAATTGCTACTGAAGTCACCATTTTCTATTATTCCGAATATAATGACCTTGGGAAAAGCGATACGGTGCAGGAGCGTCTGATTGTTGCGGGGAAAAACCGGATGCGTCCCATAGCCATGACTACATTGGCGGCCATCCTGGCGCTATTGCCCCTGGCACTGGGAATTGGCCCGGGCGCCGCCATGCAACAACCGCTGGCTATCGCCATCATATCCGGCTTGGCCGTACAACTGCCTTTTGTTTTAACTGTTTTCCCCGCGCTGTTCATTTTAATGGGTAAGCGGACCAGCGGCGTTCCTTTTTTTCCCGCCGCGGTACGGGAGGGGTAAGCTATAATATATGACAATCGCAAACTTTTACGGCGAAGCTATTTTTTTGAGTCCAGCGGTTTCAGTTTGACCGGCCGTGAAACGCCGTTGGCGTCGGTGAAGATGCCATCGACAAGGACGTTCTCAATGAATTTTCCTTGCAAGGTCTGGCCGTTGGCAAACTTTTTTGTTCCTTGAACCAGTTTATGATCCTTGAAAATTCCCTGAAAAATCGTGCCGCTGGGGAAGACGACTTTGCCTTCAACATGAACGCCGTTGACGAACCGGCCTTCCAGGTACGCGGCGCTGTCTTTAACGGCCAGTTTTCCGGTGCCGTTGATGCAATCGCCGCGGACGCATTCATACTGCGCGTATCCGATGGAGGCAAACACAACCTGCGTCATAATACCGACAATAATAAGAAAGATCCGCTTCGGCATTTTTCGCTCGTCACCGTCAAACAATTTTATGGAGAGTCATGCTACTTGCCATTGATGTCGGCAACACCAATAATTTAATCGGTTTATTTTCCCATGACCGGCTCTTGACGAACTGGCGCATCCGCACGGAATGGAACCGCACCGCGGACGAGTACTGGGTATTGATCAAGGAATTCATCGTGCTGAACTCGGTTGATGCCGAGACCATCGACGATATCATCATTGCCTGCGTTGTTCCGCCATTGATACCCGTTTTGGAGGAGATGTCGCTGAAATATTTTTCGTGTCGGCCTCTGCTGGTCGGGCCGGGAATAAAAACCGGAATTTCGATATTGTATCATAACCCCCTGGAAGTGGGGGCGGACCGTATTGTCAACGCCGTGGCGGCGCATGAAAAATACGGCGGGCCGTTGATCATTGTCGATTTCGGCACGGCCACCACGTTCGATGCCATATCGGCAAAAGGCGAATACCTCGGAGGCGCGATTTTCCCGGGAATCAACATCTCCATGGAAGCGCTGTTTAAAAATACCGCCAAACTTCCGCGGGTGGATTTGGCGGCTACCGAGCGGGTGATCGGCAAATCAACCGAGGAAAGCATCAAATCGGGCGCCGTCCATGGATTCTCCGGGATGATTACCAATATTGTTTCCAAAATGCGCCAAGAGTTGGGACAACAGGCAAAAGTCATCGCTACCGGCGGGATTGCGAAATCGATCATTTCCCAGCTTGATATTATCGATGCCGTCGATCTCGACTTGACTCTCGACGGGCTCCTGATTTTATATCAAAAAAACCGCTCTGGCGGGTAGAAATCCGGGGGATGGCCAAGTGAAAAAAAAACACCGGCTTTTCCAGAGGAGGGAGTTGCAAGTAGCACGAACCCGGGGGGTAGAAAAACCCGGTATTCAAACTTCAAGCGGAAAAGCCGGTGTGAGGAGCGGTCGTCATTTCAAGCTCTGGCCTTAATCCCGCAGTTGCATTTTTTGATAAAAATGCGAATCATTCGGCTACCGTCATCGACGTCCGAAAAATTGTAACCGTTGGACCGTGCCCAGTTTTTAAAGGCTTCGGTGAAATTCTTTTTGCGGTCAAGAATGATTTCCAATATCCCGTTTTTCTTGATGCCACCGAATTCCTTCACGGCCAGCTGAAAGCCGTTGGTAAAATGCAAACCGCGAATATCGAGAGTCTTAAAAAGCGTCATAAATCAAAGAACCTCCTTGCTGAGTAGTAACAATAATAAACGGTTTGATTTTATTGGAAATAAGATTAAATAAATATTAACGTCTCATTAAATTATTTTAATATTTCACAGGGAGCGCTTATGGCTATTATTCGAGGCGGCAACGCCGAATATGAGAGTAGCCAGCCCGGCCTGGAGGAAAAGAAGGCCCGTTTGCTGGAAATCATCCACGAGCAACTGAAGCAAAACGGCAAGCTCCTGAAGCTTTCGGGACAATATATTTCCACCGACGAGCTGTCCGTCATCACTCAATCGGAACGGGTCTGCGGCGTCGAGTCGCTGGATTTAAGCGACAACCAAATCGCCGCTCCGGCGTTGCGAATTCTTTTTGAATCCGACCGGCTGGGGAATCTGCGCGAACTCAACCTTGGGATCAATTTCATTACGGATGAGGGCATACGGGATATCGCCGCCTTGCAACAGCCGGGTATCAAGCGTCTCCAGGTGTTGACGCTCAACGACAACCGCCTGACGGATGACGCCATTTCCGAATTGGCGGCTTCCGCGAATTTTAAAACGCTGACCTCGCTCAACCTGGATTACAACAAGGTGGGCAACGGGGCCGTTGCGGCCTTGAGCCGCGGCCTTCTAAAACTGAAAATCTTTTCCATGGAAAGGGGATACCTTGACGACGCAGGCGTGGCCGACCTCGTACAATGGCCAGGCCTTGCCGGAATGGAGGAGTTGACTTTGTCTTCCAACAAAATCACCGACGCGGGTATCGAGCTTCTGGCCGCCGCGGAAACCGTCCGGGGACTCAAGAGACTGCGCCTGGACAACAACCTGTTCGGCGACCCGGGAGCCAAGGCGCTGGCCCAATCCACGACGCTCGCCGGTTTGACCGAACTGCGCGTTGCAAGAAATCGTTTTGGACCCGAAGGGGCCAAGGCTCTGTCGGAAAGCAAAACGTTGACCAACCTCAAAACGCTCATTCTCAGCGAAGGCGCCCGGAATTCTCCCAACCTGGTCAATTACTCCAACCCGGATATGCTTGCGCCCCGGGAACACTGAGCGGGCCGTTTCCGGAGAGGTTACAGCATATTGCCGATGCCCAGCAGTCCGTCGGGGTCGAGGCTCGTTTTGATCTGCCGCAGTTCGCGCAGAGCGCCCTCCCCCACCATTTGCCGGAAATAGTCTTTCTTTAACTTGCCGACGCCGTGTTCCGCGGAGATGGTGCCCCGCCACGCCAGGATTTGATCGACCAGAGCCTGGCAGGCGTCGCGGGCGGCGGCGGCTTCCTCCCTGCCGGGCAACAGGTTAATGTGGAGATGATTGTCGCCAATGTGACCGAACACAACATAGTCCAGGCCGCTCCGTTCGAGCTGGTCCCGGTAAAACCGCATCATGTCCAGAAAATGTTCGTCCCCCACCGCCATGTCGGTGCCGATTTTCACTCGCCCCAGGCGGCTGTTTTCCTCATTCAGGATGAGGGGGATCTCGTGGCGAAAGCGGTAAAAATGTTCTTGGTCCCTGGGGCTTTGCGCGAACCAGGAATCGTCCAGCAAGACCTCTTCCGCTTCAAGGAACTCGTACCAGGCTTGCAATAAGGGATCGTAATCCGCTTTGGCAGACACATCCTGCTCGAAAAAGAGAGCCGCGACAGCGCGGGCGGGTATGGCGCCGTAGGCCGGTTTCAGCCTCTGCAATGAATACCGGTCAAAATATTCCAGCGAGCAGGGGCGGATCGAGGGGTGAATGCAGGCCTTGAAAGTTTTTACCAGCCGCCAGCAAAATTCCTCCTGGCTGAAAAACAACACGCCGCTGATGAAATCCGCCGGCCGCGGCAAAAGCCGTAATTTCGCCTGGGTGATGATCCCCAGGGTGCCGTCCGAGCCGACAAAAAGATCGATCCAGTCCATGCCGGGACGGACGTAATAGCCGGCGGCATTTTTGCAAGGCGGGCTGTGGTAGCGGACATCGGGGAAGCGCACCGCCGCGCCGCCGGTGCATTCCAACGGCGTGTCGATTGTCTGGCCGCGGACCGGACGCGCCAGGCGGCCATCGGCCAGGACCACCTCAAGCTCAACGACGTAGTCCCGCGTGGCTCCGAACTTGTAGCTCCGCGACCCCGAGGCGTTGGTGGCAATGGTTCCGCCGACGAACGCCAGCATTTCCGTGGGATTGGGAGGATAAAACCAGGCGGTGGAGCGCAAATGGGTCTCCAGCTCGGCCAGCCGCACCGCCGGTTCCACGGTGATGACGGAATTTTCCCGCGGGCCGATTTTATTCAACCGCTCCATGGAGACGACGATGCCGGAGGTGGGAATGCGCGAGGCGGTGAGCCCGGTGCCCGCGCCGGCAACCGTAATCGGCTCCCGGTTAGTCTTCAGGAAATCGACCAACTCGGCTACGGTCTCCGGGATAACCACCTCCGCCGCCTGGCCGCCGGAGAAGTTGGAGGCGTCCTTTAAATAGGGCGCAATCGCCTGGGGATCGGTTTTTCGAATCACTGGAGCGCCTCCATGGAGAGATGAGCGGCGTCTCTATGGCTTGCGGGTGGACTGCATGAGGCCGTCCGCCTGAGGAGGAAGAAACCCCTCGTAACCGTTGTGCCGCTCGATGAGTTCCAGAACCGTAAAAACCTTGCCGTCTCTTAATTCCGGACGGGTGAAAATCTGCCGCAGGTCGGAGCCTTTTTCGCCAACGATAGTTCCGGCGAATTCGACGCCGCGGGATTCCATGGCGTCGATAGCCGCGTCGATATCCTCAACCCGGAGGGCGATATGATGAAAACATTCTTCTCCATGCGCCGCAACCCATTCGGGGATCAGACTGTCCCTGCCCCGCTCGCCGGCAAAAGCCTGGTCGATGAACAATGCCGGGAACCCCGGTTTTCGATAAACCTTTGCCCACCAATTATCGAATTCCAGCACGCCGATGGTGTCGTCGTAGCGGTATCCGAATTGCACAACCTGTTTGGCCCGGCGGTCAACGTCCCGGGTCCGCAGGGTGCAGTGGTCCACCAGCGGCATGATGCCCGTGCCGCAACGTTTGAGAGACTCGGCCAGCAGGCCGGCCGCCCGGTTTTCCGCTAGATATGCCTTCATATACCGCGAAAAAAACTCATCGGCCGATTCGATCATGGCTCATTCTCCCTTCGATGGGCGGTCAGGGTCCGCCGGTGGCGGGTTTTCATCCGTGCGCTTTTTCTCCTCCGGGCTTTCATGGGGGTAGTTGTGAATAAACCGGGCGTAGCGAATCATCGAATAAACCATGAATGCCAGAAAAGCGGCAACCACAATTGCAATAACGGTATCCATAAGACCTTTCTTCGGGAGGTGAGTTAATTTAAAGTGATCGGATCAATTTCGAGATTGCGCTCGGCCACGTAAGTATGGCGGTTCCCGTCACTGACCATGACGTGATACCAGGGCTTGTCCTTGGGCGGCCGGGTTTTGGCCATCATTTGATACCACTCCTCGGTGCTCTGGAATTCGGGATCAACGCCAACAACCACGCCGCAGTAATTGAACAGCTTGTGACGCACTTGTTGTCCAACTTGAAATTTTGGTTTTGAGGTATTCACCAAGTCCTCTTTTCTTTGAATAAAGGGGGTTGGACTCAGCCGCGTTGCAATTTATTCAAGGCCGCGGTTTCGGCTTCTTTCAGTTTACCCTGCTCCAGCAGGCTCTTGATCTCCTCGTCCTGCAACATATTCACGAGGAACCGTTTTCTGGCGTCGGCGCCGGCCAATTCATGTTTTGCGACCGTCCGCATTTTTTCCTGCAACCGGATTTGCAGGATGTCTTCCCTGGTGACCAGATTCCTGAGAACCGGTTCGATGCGGTCGCGGATTTTCCCGGCCATGAGGGGGCTTTTGCCCTGGGTGGAAACGGCAATCTGCACGGTGTCGTAAAGGTTGATCACGGCGGGATGGCGGAAATCGCTGTGCTCCGGATCGTCCACCGCATAAGCGTAACAGCACAACGCTTTTGCCGTCTCCACCAGACGGCGGTTCAGGGAGGCGTCGTCAGTTGCGGCAATGACCAGGAGCAGGTTGTCGAACTGCCGCAGGCAGTCGCCGTTTTCGACGCGCCGCTGGAGCAGGTCGATTTTTTTTTCCGCCGCCCAGCGCCGGAGTTCTTCATCGACCGATTCAGCGACGACGGTGACACGGCAGTCCTGGGTCAAAAGCGCATCGACCTTGCGGACGGCTTCCCGGCCGCCGCCAAAGACCACGGCGTGCCTGCCTTTCAGGTTAAGATCGACAATCATGTTTCATTTTACCTTTCCGGCGGCAAGGGGGAAACATTTTTTATGCCAGGGGTTGTATTTTACCGACCCAAAATTTTTTGGATTTTCCCAAAAAGGTTTTGATAACTATCGGGCCGTGTCAGGGAAGCCCGTCCCGGCGTTCGAACATACCCCGGCAACGCTTTGATTTAACAGGAATTTTTGAACAGGGGAACCGCCGGGGCTTTTGGTACAAAATATGAATGCTTTGGGACCAAGAGAGCCTTGACATGTACTATTCCTACTGCTACAAGTTGTTGCTGGTTACACTAAAGGCGTAACATGAAAAAGATCGAGGACAAGAGCGCAACGAGGAGAGAGTTTTTCTCTTACGCACTCATGGGTTCCAGCCTTTTTGCCGGCTTTGCCCTGTTGGGTGTTTATGCCGCCAAATATCTTATCCCGCCACCCGCAAAAAAGCTGACGCGGAAACTTTTTGTCGCCACGATCGACCGCATCCCGCCGGGGCATCACCTGAATTTCAAGGACCTGAAGGGTCAGGAAATCGCCATCACCAATACCGGCGAAGAGTTTATCGCTCTTTCCAGCCGATGCACCCACCTGGGATGCCGGGTGCATTGGAAACAGGACCGGAAAATATTTTACTGCCCCTGCCACGGAGGAGTTTTCGATGCCAGGGGAAAGGTGCTGAAAGGCCCGCCCCCGGCGCCTCTGCGCTCGTACCGGATCGAAGTCATCAATCAATCCATTTATATCTACGTGGACGAGGTGTTCCTTGCCTGAATCGAAAAAATCCTGGATAGGGGAATGGGTGAAGGAGAGGATTCCCGTCGATCCGCAGGAGTTAAAAACCCTGACCAACGAGCCGGTTCCCAACCATCTCAAACACTGGTGGTTCGCGCTGGGAGGAACGCCAGCCATCCTGTTTGTCATTCAGGTCGTTACGGGAATATTTCTATTGTTCCACTATGTGCCCACTCCCGAGGAGGCTTACAACAGCGTCACCCGGATTTCCAACGAGGTGCGGTTCGGCTGGTATATCCGAAGCCTGCACAAATGGGCGTCCGAACTCATGATCGTAACCGTCATGTTGCATATGTCGCGGGTGTTTTTTACCGGCGCTTACCGCAAACCAAGGGAACTGAACTGGATGATCGGCGTGGTGATCTTATTCGTGGTTCTGGGTCTCGGGTTTACGGGCTATTCCCTCATCTACGACCAGCTTTCTTACTGGGCGGCTATGGTGGGCACGCAGATCGCCGCGAAAGTTCCCGTTGTCGGGCAAGCCGCGGCCGATTTTGTTCGCGGCGGTTCCGAAGTGACGGGAAACACCCTGACCCGGTTGTATGTTTTTCACGTCGTGATTTTGCCGGCAATATTGGCCGGTCTGGTGGCGGTGCACATCATTTTCATCCGCCTGCACGGGGTCACGGAGTTCGAGTTTGACGAGGAAAAAAAACTGGAGCATAAAACTTTCCCTTTAATCCCGAATCACGCGCTGACGGAATTGTTGATTGCCATACTGATTCTATATTTGCTGACGATCATGGCGATTATTTTTCCCGCTGGAGTGGGCGAGCCGGCTGACCCCCTGTTGACGCCCGACCATATCAAACCGGAATGGTATTTTTACGCCTCGTTCCGGTGGCTGAAACTCAACAACGTTTATATCGGCATCCTCGGTCAGATCTTTTTTGTCGGCATCATCGTTTTGTGGCCGTTTATCGACCAACTGTTGGAAAAACAATTTCCCAAACGGGAGCTGAGCGTCTGGATCGGTTTTTTCGGCTTTTCCTTTTACCTGGCCTTAACCGTCTGGGAAGCGTTGGCTTAATCCAAACTCACGGGTGAATCATGTCGCTCAATACCAAAAGAATCATCATCGCGGTTATCGGCTTATTTTTTCTCGGCGCCCTGCTGGTGGTCGGCGCCATTGAGGGCAACAAGAGAATCGTAGGCAAGAAGGCGGCAATCAAGATTCCCGCGTCAAGCGAGCTTTGCATCGATTGTCATACGGTAACCACGCCTTCCCTGGTGGAACAATGGAGAGACAGCAAACATGCCCTCAAGGGCGTTGCCTGTTTCGATTGCCATGAAGCGGAAAAGACCGAGGTCGATGCCTGGGATCATGAGGGTTTTTTGATCGCCGTTATCGTATCCCCAAAAGACTGCTCCAAATGCCATCAGACGCAGAACGATCAGTTCCAGGCATCGCACCACGCCGACGCAGGAAAAATCCTGGGTTCCCTGGACAATGTTCTGGCGGAGGTGGTGGAGGGGGATACGCATCGATTGTCGCTTAACGGTGCGTCTCCGGCCGCGGTCAATGGCTGTTGGCAGTGCCACGGTTCGGTGGTGAAGATCATGGAAGATGGCCGCCCCGACCCGTCCACCTGGCCCAACACCGGCATCGGACGGCTGAACCCGGACGGTAGCAAGGGGTCCTGTACGGCTTGCCATTCGCGGCACAATTTTTCCATGGCGGTCGCCCGCGGGCCGGACAGTTGCGGAAAATGCCACATGGGCCCCGACCATCCGCAGAAAGAGATTTACGAGGAGTCCAAACACGGTATCGCCTTCAAGGCCAACCTGGAGTATATGAATATCACCGCGCAACCCTGGCGCGTAGGTATCGAATACACCGCCGCGCCGACTTGCGCGACCTGTCACATGAGCGCCACCGCGGACCAGCCGGTGACACACGATGTCGGCAAGCGGATTTCCTGGACCTTGCGGCCGCCGATTTCGGAAAAAATCGACGCCAAGGCTATAAAAGACGGCAAGCAAGTCGAAAGCTGGCAAGACCGCCGGGAAAATATGATGAACGTTTGCGCCAGCTGTCATTCGGACTTGTATGTCGAAGGGTTTTATCGGCAATTCGACAGCGCCGTCAATCTGTACAATGAAAAATACGGGATCCCATCCACTAAACTTATTAAAATGATGAAGGCGGGCGGCGTGTTGACCCCCGTCGCCTTCGACGAGCCACTGGAATGGACCTACTTCTTCCTGTGGCACCATGAAGGAAGACGGGCCAGGCACGGCGCTTCCATGATGGCTCCCGATTACACCCAATGGCACGGATTTTTCGAGGTCGCCAAACGGTTTTATATTCATTTCGTTCCGGAGACACGGGAGGCCTGCGAAAAGGCCATCCGCAAGGGCGGAAAGGCCGCCGCCACCGCCAGGGCGGTCCTCAAGGAACTGGATAAAATCCTGAACACCGATGAACATAGATGGTTCCTCGGCAAAATGCCGGCGGAGGAAAAAAAGCGGCGCAAGGCGGCCGCCGCCGAATTCAAAAAACGCTACGTCCAATAAAAATGAATCCTGACAATCCCAAAATATTCGCCATCGCAAAGGCGTTCAAATGACTGCTTGACAAAGTGTACAGATCGCCATATAACCTTGTTCTAAGTCTTAAAATGGGAGGACAAACATGAAAACATTCGGAAAGCGTTTTTCAGGAATTGCTCTCACGGGGAGTTCTCTTTTTCTGCTGTGGAACCTGGTTTTTCTGTTCGCCGCCCAGGACGCGCAGGCACTTGCCCAATGGGCCCGGAAATACGGGGTCAAGTGTAGCACCTGTCACACCGTTTTTCCGCGGCTGAACTTTTTCGGCGAAAAGTTCATGCGAAACGCCTATCAATGGCCCGGAGAAGCGCCCGATGGCGACAAAACCGGCAAGGAAGAACTTTCGGAAGACTTGTTTATCGACAAGGTCTCGCATTGGTTTGGAGCGCGCATCCAGATAACCCCATTCGAATACAAGACGAACAGCGTCACGCAAAACGGCAAGACGCAAGATTCATTCAATGTCGGGAAGACCAAGGAACTGAATTTTTTCGTGGGCGGCACCCTGTTTAAGAACATGGGCCTTTTCATCGAACAGACCTTTACGGATGACGCCTCGGAAATCGAATGGTTCAATCTGAAATATGCCAACATCTTCAATACGACCTTGGTCAATTTTCAGGTCGGCAGGTTGTCGCCGGTGGATTTTACGCCCTACGCCGACCGACTGCGGATTTTCCAAAAGTCGGACATTCTGAACGTCAAGTCCTCCAACGGCCTGGGTGAAAATTCCGTAAACATCCGGTCGCCAAGACCGGGCGTTCAATACTATGGCTACAAGGGACCTTTTCTATGGTATGCCGGGTTGGACAACGGCAAGGACGCCAGCGATACCGACCGCAAGAAGAATTTCTGGGCTGGCGCCCGCGCCTATCTGCCCAAAATCGGCGGTGACCGGTTTGAAGGCAGTAGCGTCGCTTTTCATTATTATGACGGCACCGACACCGCCAGCAGTGTTGCCAGCCAGATTGAAAACGATTTCCGGCGCTATACCATTTCCGGCAATCTTCGCTTCAACACGCAAAAATCCGAGAGAAACTTCGATTTGTTGTTCGCCTACCAATTCGCACAGGACGAGAACTTCGACCTGAATCCCACCTCCAGCATACAGAAGGAGTTTCAGGGCTTGACGGTTACGGGAGCCTACTTAAGGGATAATTGGTTTTATGTTCTCCAGTACGATCAAATCACCTCGGATGATATTCTCGCCTTGGGATTGAACAAGATTTCCCCGTCCATCTGGTATTTGGCGAGGAACAACTTCAAGGTGGGTTTGACGGGGCGGGTGGATGTCAGTGGAGCCATTCAAACCAAAAGCGAATTTAAAATGGAAATTCGCTCGATGTTCTGAACACGTCAACAAGGCCCCCTTCCTCTTAATGAGGAAGGGGGATTTTTTTTCGGCTAAAAACCTTTCAGAATTTCCCGACGCTTTTTATTATATTCTGCCTCGCTGATCAAACTTTCTTTCTGAAGGTCTTCCAGTATACGCAGTCTTTTCTTGATGCGGCTGGAGATTTCGTTTGCCGGCGCATCTGCCGAGGGGGGAGTAGATTTTTTTACCAGACGCGCCTTGACGGGACGAATTTTAGGAAACACCATCCAGTTGCTGATGTCCTGAACCAGGTTATTCAAATCCTTCCGCATCTTCTTTTTATAGACCAGCCCCTTCCGCAAAACCAGCTTCCACGAATCTCCCATGACGCTGAAATCGTCGATCTTGCGCCGGACGCGACTCATCACGGTAAAGCGCCAGTGCAGTCCCAACGGAGTCAAAAACGTGTCGCCAAGAGTTATCACTCTTCCCGAGGGGCTCAGGACCTTAAAAACGATGCGCTGATTGGAATCGGCCTGGGCAAATCTTTTCAGAATCATGGGCCCCAGGATTTTGATGGCCTCATTGTTAAAAACCCGCTTTTTTTTGGACCAGGAAACGGTTCTTTCCTGATAACCCAACGCGGCCATGCTTTGCTGAATCGTTTTAAGGGAGAAAGCATAAGGTTGGGTGATCTGCAACCGGTACTTTTCTTTTTCTCCGTCCTTAAAAGGCGCGATCCCGGCATGGAACTGGAATTTACCCGTCGGCGCCTTTTCCGCGGCATCCGGCAGGCGGGGGCCAAAAAAAACAAAAACGACCGAGAGAACAACAACGGGCAGGGTTAAAAGTTTATTCTTAAAGAACACCTTTTTCCTCTCGGTCATTTAACCGGGAAGCTATCGAGGCCCGGAATGACATTTCGAACAGGAATGTTTGACGGTGAAGGCTTTCTTGCCGTTATGGCAGGTTCCGCAATACTTGCCTTTTCTCATGGACATCATGGTTATGCTGGGAGTACTGCCTTTCTTCTTTTTAAAAATTCCTTCGTGACAGGCCTCGCATGAATTCCCGGCGGCCAAATGCTTCTGATGGCTGAACACCACCGGACGCATTTTTTTAGTGTCCTTGAAAATGACAACACCCCCATCCTGCTCGGCAAAAATTTCAAAGTTTCCGGTTACAGGGCAAATCAGAATTCCCAAGGTCAGCAGAGAAATAATGAAAATGATTTTTTTGCGCATAAGATTCGCCTTTGCTCCTCAAGATTATCTTTTAGCCAGCTTCACAAAAATCATCATTCTACAATTTATTATCAAGCAAAAGACCCCGGTTGACAAGGCCCGTCGGGAGCAGATTTTCAAGGCATCCAAAGATACATGAACCGCGGAGAGTTATTCAGGGTAATGGAGGAAAGGTCGATGTTCACCATGTTGATGGTGGGGGCGCCGTTGACGGAAGAATAGATATTACTTTTATATTCTCCGGAGCGGTAATAGGTGACGACTTTGACATGGGCATCACCCAGGTCCTTTTTTATTAGAGACAGCACATCATCCAGGTAGCCGATATCGTCAATCAGCTTGTTGTCCAGGGCTTGCCGGGCGCTGAAAATCCGGCCATCCGCCAACTCCCGGACAGCAGGGAGTTCCAGCCCCGGACGGTTCTCGGCAATGACCTCCACAAACCTCCGGTGAAAATCATCGATATTTTCCTGAAACAGTTGCCGCTCCTTTTTGGTAAATGAACGAAATGGCGACAGAAAATCCTTTTTGTCGCCGGACTTCACCACCTCCCAATCCACGCCGATCTTTTCCATCAACCCTTGCAGATTGACCTTCAGGGCAATCACCCCAATGCTTCCGGTAATGGAAGTGGGATGGGCGGTAATGTGGTCGGCGGCCACGGCGATATAATAGCCACCGGAGGTGGCGAGATCCATGAGGGCGGCGTAAACCTTGATGTTCCGCTTCTTTTTGAATGACCGCAGTTCGTTGTAGATAATGTCACTGGAGGTGACGGTACCGCCGGGACTGTTGATGCGGAGCAGAATCGCCTTGATGTCATCGTCCTTTTCGGCCTTTTTCAGGGACTCCCGGACGCGGTCCACCATTCCCGTGTCCCGCTCGGCGCCCGTGAAACCGCGTTGTTTCTTGTTGGCGATCAAACCGCGAATATCCAGCAGAAGGATTTTCGCCGGGCCCTCGTCGGAAATCACCTTTTCCTTGAGAGGAGAAACCGATGGAGAAAGATTGACCTTTAAAAAAGTGCAACCCCATCCGGCAACGATAAGGACGACCGGCAAAACCCACAACGCCGGAGAACGGATTGCTTCGACGAGAGTAGACAACAACGCAGGGAACCGGCATGGCTGTTTCCTGCAAGGACGGTTTTTCAACGATCCGCTAATCTTCATCTTGTTCCTTTTGCGCCGGGCGGTTACTGGGGGCGGTTCGGGCGCAACGGCAACCGATGCCGTAAAAGTCCTTGGCGTCGTCGTACCCGTAACGGTCGGCGGACCTCATATAAGTGGCCAGGCTGTTCCAGGCGCCGCCGCGAATCGTATGATGTTTTCCCTTTTGGGGACCGCGGGGATTTTTGTGCTCACTGTTTCGATAATAATTTTTATCGTACCAGTCGTAAACCCATTCGGCGATATTGCCGGCCATATCGTACACACCTTCCGGAGTTTTTCCCAGCTCGTAGTGTCCCACCTCTTCGAGGACATCGCCTTTCATGATAAAACAACATTTGCTGAAATTGGCGCGTTGCGGGTCCGGGGGTTCGTGGCCCCAGGGGTAAGGTCGTCCGGTCAATCCCGCCGCCGCCCGCTCCCATTCCGCCTCGGTGGGCAGGCGCTTGCCGCGCCAGGTGCAGTAATTGACGCAACGTTTCCAGGTGAGGCCGATCACCGGGCGGTTTCCCATCCCTGGCCGCACCTTGCGGTCATACCAGCCGGTAATCGTCGGATACTTCTTGGGATGAGCCGCGAGGTATTCCTCGAAATCCTTGCCGGTCACCTCGTATCGGTCGAGAATGAAGGCGTCCAGATACACCTTGTGGCGCGGGTGCTCGTCCACCTCCCCTTCCCCATCCGCGCTACCCATCCAAAACTCGCCGGCGGGAAAATAAACCCCGTCCCCGGCGAAAGAAAATTCACAATTCACCGCAAAAACACTTACAATTGCGGACAGAAAAAATAATTTTAGTTTCATCTTCGTTTGCGACCGATTGATAAAACGAAAAAACCACGCCTGAATATTACCATGCAAATCATCAAAAAGATCGACAGTTATCTGGCGAGGGCGGAAGAATGGTTGGTTGTCCTTATTTTGTCGTTCATGATTCTGCTTTCCTTCGGCCAGGTGATTTTGCGAAATTTTTTCGACCAAGGGATTCTCTGGGCGGACGTTTTTCTCCGTCAGCTGGTTTTATGGGTGGGTTTTCTGGGGGCCTCGCTGGCAACGCGCGCCGGCCGCCACATCGCCATCGACTTTCTTCCCCATTTCATGTCGCCGCGGTGGAGAACCGTTTCCGGAGTGGTCGTCCGCCTGTCCGCCGCCGGCATCAGCGGGTATCTGGCCTGGGCGGCGTGGAAATTCGTGCAATTCGAAAGAGAAGGCGGGGCGACGCTTTTTCTCAATCTGCCGGGCTGGATATTTGAAACCATTCTGCCGTTCAGTTTCTCGGTAATCGCCCTGCGCTTCCTCTTGCAGGCCGCCGGGGGATCGGCATCGACCGGCAATTCCCACGGAGCGTCCGGCTCATGATTTTTTCCGCCGCCGCCACGGCCCTGCTGCTCCTCGGCACACCGCTGTTTGCCGTCATCGGCCTGGCGGCATTGTACTCCTTTTACCTGGCGGAGATCGACAGCTCGGCGATATTTATCGAACTGTACCGGGTCGCCGCCAACCCAACGCTGATCGCCATTCCACTGTTCACCTTCGCCGGTTTCGTTTTGGCGGAGAGCAAAACGCCGCAACGCCTGACCCGCCTGTCGCGGGCGGCGCTGGGAAGCGTTCCCGGCGGAGTTCCTCTGGTGGTCCTGCTCGCCTGCGCCTTCTTCACCGCCTTTACCGGCGCATCCGGGGTGACTATCATCGCCCTCGGAGGGTTGCTCTATCCCTTGTTGATCAAGGAACTGTATTCCAAAAATTTTTCCCTTGGGCTGATAACCTCATCGGGTAGTCTGGGCCTGCTGTTTCCCCCTTCCCTGCCGTTGATCCTGTACGGGCTCGTGGGGCAGGTCAGCATCGACAAGCTTTTTCTTGCCGGGATCATTCCCGGGCTCCTGATGATTGCCATCATCGCCTTTTACGGCACGCTGAAAAGCGGCCAATTCAAAATCCATAAAACGCCGTTTGATTTCACCGAGGCCAAAAGCGCCGCCCGGGAGGCCATCTGGGAACTTCCCTTGCCATTCATCATCCTGTTTGGAATTTACGGCGGCATCATCACCGTTTCGGAAGCGGCGGCGGTGACCGTGGTGTACGTCCTGATCGTCGAGTCGGCGGTTTACAAGGATATCCATCCCCTCCGCGACATTCCGCGGCTGATGCGGGAAAGCATGGTGCTTGTCGGAAGCATCATTATTATTCTCGGCGCCGCCATGGGATTTACCAGCTACCTGATCGACGAGCAAATCCCCATGCAACTGCTGGCCTTCATGAAACGATATATCGACAATCAACTGACGTTCCTGATCGTGCTCAATATTTTCCTGTTGCTCGTCGGGTGCATGATGGATATTTTTTCGGCGATCATCGTCGTCGTTCCGCTGATCATTCCCATCGCCAAGAGTTTTGACGTCAACATGGTACATTTGGGGATCATCTTCTTGACCAATCTGGAAATCGGCTATTCCACGCCACCAGTGGGCATCAACCTGTTCATTGCCAGTTCACGGTTCAACGAGCCGGTAGTGCGCCTTTATCGCGCAACCCTGCCCTTTCTGGGCCTGCGGCTGGCTGGGCTGTTGCTGATAACCTACATCCCCGCGCTCAGCCTGTTTTTTCCTCAACTGTTCCAACATTGAAACGACCCAATCCCGCTTGCCGGAAGAGCGGACATGCCTGCCCCCACAGGCGAAAAGAAAATGTGTTATCCTTTTTAAATAGCCGTCGCCGGTTTAATCTATTTTTGAGGTTGAAGACAAAGAACTTATGAACAGAAGAGGTTTTTTGAAAAGCGCGGCGGGGGTCGTGATTGGCGCGGCCTCTGCGGGCCTGGCCATTCCCGCCTCGGCCAAGGTGCGGATGCTTGCTCCGGTTTCCGGACTGGCCGCCAACCGTTTTCTCGACAAACGTATCAAACGAAACATTCGCCGGCTAAAACGACAAAATCCGCGCCTGGTTGTCGGCGAAACCCACTGCCACTCGATTTTTTCCGACGGCGCTTTTCCGGTCAAGGAGCTTATGGTTCGGGCGGCGGCCCTGGGCCTCGATTTTCTGGTTATCACCGAACATTTGATGCCACGCAAATTTCTCCTGCAACAGTCACTGCTCTCCTTCGAGGAACGCCGGCGGCAATTTCACCAATGGGAGCACGACTCCCTGAATCCCGTAACCGTTTACCCGGGTTTTGAGATCAGCACCCAACAAGGCCATTTGATCCTTGTGTTTCCGGAAGATTACCTGAACCCAAAAACATATTCCGATATTGCCCGGAATTTTTCGCGGTTCGACACCCAGATGGGGCCAATGGAATTGCCGGCCCGGTTGGCGAAATCCCTTGGCGGTATCGCCATCATTCCCCACCCGGAAGTCGAACGCCATTATCCCTTCGGTGCACCAATTTCCCTGATACGCCAGCACTTGCTGGGCCTGGTAGATGGAATTGAGGACATCAGTACTGGTCACGGCTACGAGAAAAATTATTCAGCCGAGCTGGGGCTGGCCGCCATTGGCTCCAGCGACGATCATTTGAACCTGATCATCGGCACCACGGTGACCGGCTACGATTCGGGACACCACGCGGACTTGTTGTCGGCGATAAGATCGCGCGCGACCCGCGCCATCAAGGTCGAGGATTCGTTGACTCCCCTGTTTGCGGGCCTGCGGAAATTATTGTAACCATCCCACAACAGGTTGCTTTATACCCCATGTTGTTTTATACCCTTATTCATTCGCCATTGGGCTTGATTGGCCTGGCGTCCAGCGAAACAGGTCTTGTCCGCGTCCGCTTGCAACTTGCAAGCGAAACCGAGTTTGCGGAATACCTGGCAACGCTTTACCGGCAAATTCCGTCGAAGCGGCCGCGGGCGTTTAGCGACATGAAGACCCAGTTCAACCTTTACTTTAAGGGCCGGTTGAAACAATTCGTTTACCGTCCGGACTTCGGCACGGCAACGCCGTTTCAATGTCTTGTGTGGCGGAAATTGAGAACCATCCCTTACGGCAAAACCCGAAGCTACCGGTGGCTGGCTCGGGCCATCGGCAAACCCGCCGCCTACCGGGCCGCGGGCAACGCCAACGGCAGGAATCCCCTTCCCATCATTATTCCCTGCCACCGGGTGATCCGGGAAAACGGTTGCCTGGGCGGCTACACCGGGGGCACACATATCAAACAATTTCTGCTCGATTTGGAACAAACCCGCCATGGGACTCTATAATACCAAAGCCATTGTCCTGCGCGTCATCAACCTTGCCGAGAAAGACAAGCTGATCACACTTCTCACCGAGGATCACGGCAAAATCAAATGCGCCGCCAAGGGTGCAAGGAATATCAAAAGCAAGTTCGGCGCGGCGCTGGAACCGATGTCCTTCATTCAAATGATCTACTTCGGCAAGGAAAACCAGGGGATTTACCGTTTGAACCATTGCGACATCCTGGAGTCGTTTCAATCGGTTCGCGAGGACATCGACAAAATTTATACCGCCATCTATTTCAACGAACTGGTTGACGCCATGGCGGCAGAAGGCGACCGTGACACGAAACTTTTTTGTTTCCTGCTGAACGCACTGCGGGAGTTAAAGAGCCGTCCCGTTCCAGAAACATTGTGCCCATTGTTCGAGATGCGTATAATGGCGTTGTCCGGCTATATGCCCCGCTTGAATCAATGCGTCGTTTGCAGGACAATTCCGGATGGCGAGTGGATCGATTTCAGTTTTAAAAAGAGCGGCGTAGCCTGCCGCAACTGCGCGCCGAAAACAAGGCCGAACCTCCGCATTCAAGCGGGAACCCTCAACTATCTCAGAAAAATGTTGAGTATTGACGTCAACCGGTCGCAACGGTTGAAGATTCCCAAAAACCTGGAGAAGGAAATCGAGTCCCTGACCCACAAACTGGTTTCGCAGTATGTTGGGCGCGAAATGAAATCCTATCCATTCATCCGGAAAATGGCCGTTAGCTGACGGTTTTTATTCAACCCACGATTTGGTGAATCATGCACAAACGAACCATCAAAACAGATGACGCCCCAGCCGCCATCGGTCCCTATGAGCAGGGAATCGGATTTGGCGACTTTGTTTTTACTTCCGGGCAAATCGCCCTGGACCCGAAAACCGGCGAGTTTCTGGAAGGCGAGATCGAGCAGGAAACCGAGCAGGTGCTGAAAAATATCGAAGCGATTTTGAAGGCGGACGGGCTAAGCCGCACCGACGTAATCAAGACAACCGTTTATCTGGCGGACCTGGGCCACTTCGGGCGCATGAACGCGGTTTACGAAACCTTTTTCGGCGGTCACAAACCCGCCCGCGCCTGCGTCCAGGCCGCCGCCTTGCCTAAGGGAGCGAAAGTTGAAATGGACGTCATCGCGGCGGCAAAAAAATAATTTTTCCCATCCCGTCACATGGCAAAAAAGAAACGAAATCCCGCCCGGCGCAATTTTTTCCGCGTCGTGGGCCTGATCGGTCTGGCGCTGGTCGGCGGCATCGGTTACGGGTTCATCGGCGCGGCGCCCCGGCTCAGCCAAACGGAGTTTCACATCGGCAAGGAAGTTCCGCAATGCCTTCATTGTCACACACAAAAGGTAGAAAACGCACCCATCATGCCGCACCGGCCGATGGGCGCCTGCACCTTCTGCCACTCGCCGGAGGCGGCATCGCCGCCCTGACCCGCGAACATGATAGAATAACGGCAGGACGAAAAAAAGAGACGAATTTTTCCGGATTTTTTAATGGAATTTTCCCGTGCGCCTGTACTTGACAGGGAATTTTCCGATTTTATATTATAGGACAAACAGAATCCCTGAAATTTGAAATCGTATCATGCTTATTCAGGAACTCGTTCACAAACAGCCAACCGTTCGCTTCATCGCCATTCGGGTTATTCAGGAAAGTTTACGCTTCACTTCAGCCGCATTGAGCCATGCATTCATGAAAGCGATTCCACCGCCGTTCTCCTGGAACCCGGCCTGAAAATTGCCGGAAAAGGAGAATTGCCATGCGGCCCGAGGCGCGCCACTCATTGCGTCAGGACCGCCGCTCTCGTTCAAACCATGCTTTACGTTTTAAACCAACCCTGATAAAGGAGACCTCATGATCCGTGCCGAAAACCTGACCAAATATTACGGCGATTTTTGCGCGGTGGACCATATCAGCCTCACGATCAACAAGGGCGAAATATTGGGTTTGCTCGGCCCCAACGGTGCGGGGAAAACCACCACCATGCGAATGCTTACGGGTTATTTTCAGCCCACCTCCGGAAACATCCAGGTGAAGGATTATTCCATCATCGACAATTCGCTGGAAATCAAAAAACTCATGGGTTACTTGCCGGAGTCCGCCCCTCTTTACCACAACATGCTGGTTTTCGACTATCTCGATTACGTCGCCAGAATACGCGAAATCCCGCGGGATCAAAAAATCTCCAGAATGCGGCATCTTGCCGGTTTATGCGGCCTGGATTCCATCATGCACAAGACGATCGGCGAGCTTTCCAAGGGGCTCAGACAGCGCGTCGGCCTGGCGCACGCCATGATGAACGACCCCGAAATCCTGATCCTCGACGAACCCACATCGGGCCTCGATCCCAACCAGATTGTGGAAATCCGGAAAATCATACAACATATCGGACAGGAAAAAACCGTCATTCTGTCCACTCATATTTTGAGCGAAGCCGAGGCCACATGCGACCGGATCGTCATCATCAACAAGGGAAAAATCGTCGCCGACGGCAGTACCCAAACCATCAAACAATCAATGGGCAAAGATCGCTTTCTCTATCTTTCTTTTTTAAACGCCCAAATTGAATCCGTGGAATCCCAGCTGAAATCCATCGAAGGAGTTGTCGCTATTGAACGGCTGGATGCCGAAGAGGACGGCATGTTAAATTTGCGGCTCACCTGCGACTCCAACGGCGACCCCAGGGAAAGTATTTATAGAAGAATCAAGGAGACGGACTGGGTTTTGATGCGATTTCATCAGGAAAGCAAAACGCTGGAAAACATTTTCAGAGAACTGACCGGGGACAACTGATATGCAACGGGTCACTCACATACTGCAAAAAGAGATCAAGGCTTACTTTGTATCGCCCATCGCCTATATTGTTATCGCCATTTTTCTTTTGGCGACAGGCTGGCTGTTTTTTTCGACGTTCTTCTTTTCCAACCAGGCCACGTTGCGCAGTTTTTTTGAACTGCTTCCCTTGACGTTTGCTTTTGTCATCCCCGCCGTCACCATGCGATTGTTCGCCGAGGAGTTGAGCCTGGGCTCGTACGAGACGTTGCTGACGTTACCGGTGACTTTCCGGGACATTGTTGTGGGCAAGTTTCTGGCGGCGGTTTTCTTTGTGGCGGCCATGCTGGCGCCAACGCTGTCTTACGCAGTATTCATCGCATTCTTCGGCCAGCTCGACTGGGGGCCCGTTATAGGCGGTTACACCGGCGCTGTTTTACTGGGAGCAGCCTTTTCATCCATCGGGCTCTTCGCCTCCTCGCTGACGCGAAACCAAATTATCGCTTTTATCATAGGGACCGGTATCTGCTTCACCCTGACGATCTTGCATTATGTCCTTTTCTTTCTTCCCCAGCCGCTGGTCCCCTTTGTCGGTTATTTGAGCGCCAACCTTCATTTTGAAAACGTTGCAAAAGGCATTCTGGATTCACGCGACATTCTATACTTTTTAAGTGTCATCTTTATCGGCTTGTACGGTTCGCACCTGGTCTTGCAGGAAAAATCGTAGGAGGAGTTGTGATGGGGAAGGTTTCGGGAAAATACGTTAAATTTATAATTTACCTGATCGTTCTTATTCTCGTCAATGTGGCGGGAACCACGCTGTTTTTCAGGGTAGACCTGACGGAAAACCGGATGTTTTCCATCTCCGATTACAGCAAACAGATGGTAGCAACGCTCTCCGAACCCCTGACCATCAACGTGTTTTTCACCAAGAACCTGCCGCCGCCTTACAACAACGTCGAACAGTATTTGCACGACCTGTTGGAAGAGTACGCACTGTATTCCAATAATTTTTTCAACTACCGCTTTTACGACGTCAGCCTGGAAGAGGGAGCCGTGACGCCCGAAACAAGGGCCAACCGGGACCTGGCGAGCGATTATGGCATCGAACCGGTGCAGATCCAGAATATCGAAAACGATGAAGTCAAATTTCAAAGGGCCTACATGGGGCTGGCGCTGATTCATGGTGACCTGGTCGAACGCATTCCAACCATCACCGCCACGGACGGCCTGGAATACAAGCTGACGACGGCCATTCAAAAATTGAACCACAAAATCAGCGCACTTCTTAATCTGTCGGGTAAAATTCAAACCAAGTTGTTCCTTTCCTCCTCCCTGGAAAACGTCGCGCCTTATATGAAGCTCAAGGGTCTTCAGGGACTTCCGGAAAAGTTCAAGGACATCGTTAAAAACTTAAACGCCAAAAACTATGACAAACTGGAGTTCCATCATATCGACCCCGCAACCGAGCGTGAACTGGAGGAGGCATCGAAAAAATATAACGTCATGAGCCTCAAATGGCCGGCGCTTCTGGACGGAAAAATCCCTGCCGGACAGGGCCTCATCGGGCTGGTGATGGAGTACGGCAACAAATTTCTCCGCATCCCTCTACTGAACGTCCTGCGAATACCGATCATCGGAACCCGTTACGATCTGGTGAATATCGACAACATCGAACAAACGCTGAACGACAACCTTGAGTTCCTGGTTGACATCAATGAGGACCTGGGTTTTCTGGCCGACCACGGCACCCCAAGCCTTTCCGGCGCCATGCCGATGGGGCAACCCAACCCGGACTCGCTGGCCATTTTCAACAAAATGGTTTCGCAAAATTACACCATCAAGAACGTCTATCTTAGCGAAGAAAAGATTCCAGACGACATCAACGCCCTGCTCATTGCAAGACCAACGGAAACCTTCACGGATTACGAACTGTATCAAATTGACCAAGCCCTGATGCGCGGGAAAAATCTAATTCTGTTTCTTGACCGGTACAATGAAATTTTTCCCCAGGACCGGCAATCCATGATTTTTAACCGTGGTCCCCGTTACGTGGAGATCGACACGGGCCTGGAAAAACTGCTGAATCACTACGGCATCCGCATAAAACCGGGTTACGTTATGGACGAAAATTCCTTCAATCAACAGGTTCCACGCCAATTCGGCGGCGGCGAGCGAAAACTGTATTTTGTGCCGGTCATCCAAAACCAGTTCATCAATCATAATGTTCCATTCATGAAAAACATCAAGGGCCTGGTCGTCAGCAAAATTTCCCCGCTGGCGCTGGATGACGAAACGCTTTCCAAAAGCGGCCTGAAGGCCAGCATGTTGTTTACCTCTTCGGACCGGTCCTGGGAAATGACCGACAACATCACCACAAATCCAATGCTCATTCGCGCCCCCACTTCCGAGGATGAGCTGAAAAGCATTCCTCTGGCCTATCTTCTGGAGGGGGAATTCCCCAGTTATTTTGCGGACAAACCTATCCCGGAAAAACCGGGGAGTGATGCCGATTCCGCAAAAAGTAAAGACTCATCGGATGAAAAGTCCAAGAGCCCCGATTTGTCGAAGATCGAGGAAAAAGGCGCCACTCTGGCCAAAGGAAAACCCGCCAAAATTTTCCTGATAGCTACTGCGGAAATTCTCAAAGATACCATGCTGGATGTCGAGGGTGTGAGCACCAACGCTACCTTCATCATGAACGTGGTGGACGCATTGAACCATCGAGAAGGAATCGCCGAAATGCGAAGCAAGGAGCAACAGTTCAACCCACTCAATGATATTGCTCCGGGAACTAAAATTTTTACAAAAGCCTTCAACATCGCCGGCTTGCCGGTAATAGTGATTCTCTTCGGAGTCGCCATCGGCCTGGCCCGCAACAGGCGAAAGAAAAAAATTCAAATGATTTTCCAACATCAAGGGGAAATGCTTTAAAAAATGAAAAAGGAATACTTGATTCTTGGCGCGGTCATTTTAGCTTTGTCCTTGTATCTGACACAGCGCCAGGCCGACAAAACGCATTACCGGATTCCCAAACTGTCCCCGGTCGTCAAAGCCGACATCTCCAAAATCGAGATCGCCAACTCCGGCCACTCCCTGAAACTCGAAAAAACCGACCGCTGGCGCATTGCCCCGCAAGGCTATCCCGCGGACAAAAGCAAAATCGACCCAATGCTGGACGTAGCCAAAAACCTCACGCTCACCGCCATGGTGTCGGAATCGAAAAATTACAACCGCTATGAACTCGATGGCGACAAGAAGATATCCGTCAAGATGTTTTCCGGAAACACGCTGACGCGCGCATTTGATATCGGCAAGCCCAGCACATCGGGACGGCACACCTTCGTCAAGCTGGCGGACGACCATCGTGTCTACGATGCGCGGGAAAATTTCAGAAGAAAATTCGACCACGAGATGGCGGACCTGCGTGACATGACCGCCCTCTCCTTCGATAAAAATGAAATCCGGGAGATTGAGCTGGAACAAAACAAAAAAACCACGAAACTTCTCAAGAAAACGGTCACGAAAGAGGCAACCGAAGATTCCAAGGATAAAACCAAAACCGAGCCGGCTACCGAAACGGTTTGGGTTCTGGACGACGACAAAAAGACCGACGCATCGAGAGTGCACAGCCTGATCAACACCCTTGCCAAATTGCGCGCTGAAAAATACATCGAAGACAAAAAAAAGGAAGATTTCAAAAAGCCGATTTACACCGTTCGGCTGAAAGGCGTCAAGGAGTATACGCTGTCGATCTTTGCGTTGCCGGATGAGGAATCCGAAACCTACCCCGCCATCTCATCGGAGAACGATTACCCCTTTGAGTTGCCCCTGGAGAAGGCAAACGACATCATGGTGAGCCGCGGTGAGATTATGGGAGCGTAACGGTGGAGTAGGAACAAATCACCGCTGATAGGTTCCGATCAGTTCGGATTTTTCCAGGACGTGGCCTTCCATCGCCTGTTCCAGTTTGCTTTTGTCCGGTTTGTTCAGGTCGGGCAAAACCGTATCCAGGGCATATAATTTGTGGAAGTAGCGGTGCCGGCCGATGGGCGGACAGGGGCCGCCATAACCGGTTCTTCCCCAGTTGTTCAGGCCTTCCGCGGTTCCCTTGGGCAAAGCTTCAGGAGACACGGCTTCCGGCAGGGCGGACGCGGAGGGTGGAATATTGTATAGCACCCAATGCACCCAGGTCATTTTCGGCGCCTTGGGGTCCGGGGCGTCCGGATCGTCCATGATCAATACCAGGCTTTTGGCGTCTTTCGGCACACCCGACCAGTTCAACGGCGGGGAAATATCCTGCCCGTCGCAGGTGTAGACAGGAGGGATTTCGCCCTGGTGCACAAAAGACGATGATGCAAGTGTCAGCGTCATGGAACCTCCTTCCGGTTGGGCCGCCGCCATGTCGATTGCAAAACCGCCGGCAAACCGGAAAACCAATCCAAAACTCAACATGGCATAAAACAGGATTTTTTTCATCATTTTTTCTTTCCTTTCACGATCTTCGCCCAAGTGTCCCGCAGGGTCACGGCTCGATTGAACACCGGACGGTCGGTGGCGGAACCGACGCTGGCTCGTCCAATAATCTGCTCCCATCCTAGATTTTATCATAATCAATGTTAACCGTTAATCCAAACCGGGTTGTTGACGAAATAAAAAAACAATGGAAAAATCAGGAAGCGCCCAAGCCAAACGGGATACGGGATGAAGATGTCCTTGTTCAGGCCGCGTGTTGGAAAACCCAGATCAATTCGAGTCCACGTAATTCATAATCCCGACTCAAGAAAAAATGTCAAAAAAACCCCAAGATTCCACCTCCGGTTTAGGAAAACAAATAACCTTTAGCCTGATTGCCGTCGTTTTGTTTTCTTCCATACTGGAAATCGCTTTGATGCTTGCGGATTTTAATTATTCGCGGTTTCCAAGGGAGATGAAACAAAACTTCATCGACTCTTATATCGAGTGGCAGGAAAAATTCAGAACCCATCAAAAATTCACGCCTCATCCTACCCGGATGTGGGCGGCAAAACCCAATTTTGGAAAAATCAATTCTGAGGGGTATCAGGGCAAGCTTCTTCCCATAAAAAACATACAAGGCGTGAAGCGCATTCTTTTCTTGGGAGATTCATGCACGAATGCGGGAAAAGACCATTACCCGGAAAAAACCATTGCAACATTAGATGACAGGTATAATGTCGAAGCGGAGCCCCTTATAGCAGGGGTGGGGGGATACTCAACTTACCAAGGATACCTCTATTTCCTCGAGCTGATGAAATACAAGCCTGATATTATTGTGGCCTATTTCAACTGGAATGATCACTGGTTAACTTACGGGGAGGTGGACAACAAGTTTAAACAATTAAGCCAGTTCGATCTGTTCGTTCACCGCTTGTTTTCCAAGCTCAGAATATACCAATGGCTCCAATATCAGATTTATCCGCCGAAAAAATACGAGTCGCCCATTTCGCCAAAGTCGCTGGAGGAATTGCTGATCATCTAAGAGTCCCTCCTCGTTACTATGTTGACAACATCAGAGGGATTATCGAAACCGCACTACAACATCAAATGAAGATATATCTAATCTCGGCGCCGATGGGAACTCACATAACGAAAATAAACAAAGACCACCTGATCCCAACCCGGTATATTCCCCAAGTACACAATTTTTATAATTCCCTGCTCAAAACTGTCGTGGCGGGATATGGACAAGCATATTTGGTCGAATTTCCCGATATCGCTTTCGACGAATCATTAATGATGCATGACGGCATTCATCCGAATGAGCAGGGTTACAAGATCATTGCCGACCGACTGGCAAAAAAAATAGCCCAGACATCCGAATAAGCTCCAAAGTATGGGACATATTTTTTTACGCTTTATTTCTTTCCTTTCACGATCTTCGCCCAGGTGTCCCGCAGGGTCACGGCTCGATTGAACACCGGACGGTCGGTTGTCGAATCGACGGCATCGACACAGAAATACCCCAACCGCAAAAACTGGTAATTGTCGCCCGGCACGGCGCCCGCCAGGCAGGGCTCCAACCGGCAATCCGTCAACACCTGCAACGAATCGGGATTGAGCCCGGACGCCAGGTCGGGGCATTCCCTTTCGTCGCCCGGGTTTTCTTTCAGGAAAAGGTGATCGTAAAGCCGGACTTCGGCCTTGTGGGCATGGTCGGCGGAAACCCAGTGCAGTGTTCCCTTGACCTTGCGTCCTTCTTGAGATGAGCCGCTTTTCGTTTCTGGATCGTAGGTACACCGCAGTTCGACCACTTCGCCGGTTTGCTCATCCTTGACCACCCGTTCGCACTTGATAATGTAGGCATGTTTCAGGCGCACTTCACGTCCCGGCGCCAGGCGGAAGAATTTTTTCGGCGGGTCCTCCAGGAAATCGTCCTTCTCGATATACAGAACCCGTGAAAAGGGAATCGTTCTTGTGCCCATGGCGGGGTCTTCGGGATTGTTCACGGCCTCCAGTTCTTCCACCATGCTCTCCGGATAATTGTCGATAACCACCCGCAACGGACGCAAAACAGCCATGACGCGGCGTGCACGCTTGTTCAAATCCTCCCGCAGACAATGCTCCAACAAGGCGATGTCGATGACGCTGTTGCTTTTGGCAACGCCGATGCGGTCGCAAAAATCCCTGATGGACTCCGGGGTATAACCACGCCGCCGCATCCCCGACAAGGTCGGCATCCGCGGGTCGTCCCACCCGCCGACATGGCCCTCACGGACCAGTTGCAGGAGCTTCCGTTTGCTCAGCAACATGTAGCTGATGTTCAACCGGGCAAATTCGATCTGCTGGGGGTGATAGACTTGTAACTCGTCCAGAAACCAGTCATACAAAGGACGATGATCCTCAAATTCCAGGGTGCAAATCGAATGCGTTATGCCTTCGATCGAGTCGGAAAGGCAATGGGTAAAGTCATACATGGGGTAAATGCACCATCTGTCGCCGGTTCGATGATGCGTTGCTTTTAAAATGCGGTACATTACGGGGTCGCGCATGTTCAGATTTCCTGATGCCATGTCAATTTTTGCACGCAACACCCGCGTGCCCTCGTCGAACTCTCCCGTTTTCATGCGTTCGAACAAGTTCAGGTTTTCCTCGACGGAGCGATTGCGGAAAGGGCTTTCCCGTCCGGGCTGGGTCAACGTACCCCGGTACTCCCTAATTTCGTCGCCGCTCAAATCATCCACATACGCCTTTCCGTCCTTGATTAATCGCACGGCATATTCGCACAGTTGATCAAAGTAATCGGATGCGTAAAACAACCGGTCCTGCCAGTCGAACCCAAGCCACCGCACATCTTTTTTGATCGATTCCACATACCCCTCATCCTCCTTGCTTGGATTGGTATCGTCGAATCGAAGGTTGCACAAACCGCCAAATTCTCCGGCGACGCCGAAATTGAGGCAAATGGATTTGGCATGTCCGATGTGGAGAAAACCGTTGGGTTCCGGCGGGAAGCGCGTATGCACCCGCCCGCCGTATTTATTGGTCCCTAAATCTTCCTGAATGATGTTGCGGATAAAATTGGACTGTGGGGAGGAATTTGTGACGCTCAAATTTGCGGCCTCGTTCCCTCCCTCCTTATCAGAGGCAGGCATCGAAAGCTTTTAGTGGGTCGATTGTGAAATCTGTTGGCCAGTTGTTGGCAAATGGCGGTTGATTTTTCAAAGACACCTGGGATTTCTTTAGAATCCAGCGTCCCCAGCGGGATTCGAACCCGCGTCGCCGGCGTGAAAGGCCGGTGTCCTGGGCCGGGCTAGACGATGGGGACATAGCGATTCTTCCAAAGAGGGTGGTGAGCCGCGAAGGGCTCGAACCTTCGACCCACGCCTTAAAAGGGCGTTGCTCTACCAACTGAGCTAGCGGCCCCCACTTTATACAAAAGGGTTCAAAGCTATCAAACCCGCTTTCGCCTGTCAATCAATTTATTATCTTGATTTTAGAGGGGGGGGTCAATAAAATAAAATCAATTATTACCTGTTTAACTTTTACCGCGCAACCCTTGGAAAAATCCGAAACAATCTGGATGGACGGAAAGTTGCTTCCCTGGCACGAAGCCAACGTTCACGTTCTGACTCACACCCTGCACTACGGCCTCGGCGTCTTTGAGGGCATTCGCTGTTATCAGACCCATGACAAGAAGTCCGCCGTTTTCCGGCTTCCCGAGCATGTGGACCGGCTGTTCGATTCCGCTCAAATCATGGGCATCGACATTCCCTATTCGCCCAGGGAAATTACCGACAACATTCTCAAACTGATTGTCGTCAACCAACTGGAAGAATGCTATATCCGCCCCATTGTTTTTTTGGGAAGCAATAAAATGGGCCTCAATCCGGCAGGTGTGGATGTTCGTGTCGCCATTGCGGCCTGGCCCTGGGGAACCTATTTGGGAGAAGACGGTTTGGACAAGGGAATTCGCGTCAGGATATCCTCCTTTACCCGCCACCACATCAACATCAGCATGACCAAGGCCAAGACCTGCGGATATTATGTCAATTCGATCCTGGCAAAAGCCGAGGCGGTCCGGGACGGTTACGACGAAGCGATCTTGTTAGACCAGCAGGGATACGTTTCCGAGGGGTCCGGAGAAAATATTTTTGTTTATTCCAAAGGCGTATTGAAGACCCCTTCCCTCTTCTGCGCCAATTTGGAGGGTATCACCCGCAATTCGATCATGGAAATCTGTCAATTTCTGAAAATCGAGCTGAAGGAAACCGTAATCACCCGCGACGAACTTTACATTGCCGACGAGGTTTTCCTGACCGGCACCGCCGCAGAGGTTACGCCGGTGCGGGAAATTGATGGGCGAATGATCGGCAACGGCAAAAAGGGGGAAATTGCGGATACCATTCAAAAAACCTTTTTTGACGCCGTCCGAGGGAAAAATCCCGCTTTTAAAAAGTGGTTGACCGAGGTTTATCCCCCAAGCGCCTGATTTCCGGTCAGCGATTTGTCCGGGAAAAATTTACCGGACACCTTGCATGCGGATTTTTTCATTTTATTTTATATAGAGCAGAGCACACGACGATCACACGAGAAAGGGGCCATTTATGCCGATTTACGAATACGAGTGCCAGAAGTGCGGCGTTGTTTTTGAGATGATGCAGGCGGTCTCCGCCAAACCTCTGAAAACCTGCATGGGAGCCGGTTGCAACGGCCGGGCCAACGGCAAGGTGCGCCGCCTGGTTTCCGCGGCCGGGTTTATTTTGAAGGGGTCCGGCTGGTACGCGACGGACTATCCTTCGGAATCCAGGAAAAAAGGGATCGAGGCGGACTCGAAAGCCGCCAGTCCGCAAGCGGCTCACTCCCATGCCGAAAGCACCGCATCCCAACCGAACAGGACACCCGAAGCCAAATCTTCATCCAAACCAAACCCTCTTGAAAAAAAATCAAACGCAAAAGCCCCCTGTTCCCAAGGGAAAAAGAAAACCTGAACCACTCCGAAGACCTCGCCTGCCTTCGCAGACAGCCCCGGCAACGCCTGATGGGGACCTCTATCGAAATATCGTTTATTCCCTGATCGAAGGGATACTGCTCGTTTCCAACGAACTGAAAATCGTCCGCGGCAACCTGGCTATCGAGGAGATGTTTGGGCAGTCCCACGACTTTTTTGAAGGCCACCCACTAACCGATCTGTTCCCGAACCAACCCTCCGTCCTCGACAAAATCCGGGCAACCATTTGCGACGGCTCGTCCTTTTGTGATGTGGAATGTCTCGGCTACAGGAAAGTCAAGGGCGCCACGTTCCCGGTTCACCTGACATTATCCCCCTACCTGGGGTCGTCGGCCTCTATTGAAGGCTGTGTCGTACTCGTCAGGGACATGAGCTTGTTGAAGGATTTGGAAGAAGCGACCCGGCAGTCGGATCACATGTCCACCCTTGGCGTACTGGCGCTGGGAATGGCACATGAGATCAAAAATCCGCTGGGAGGTATTCGCGGCTCCGCGCAGTTACTGCGTAGCGAGTTGAACAACCCGGAATTCCGCGAGTATCTGGAGGTTGTGATTAACGAGGTGGACCGCATCAATCGTATGGTAAAACATATGCTGGATTTCGCCCAGCCGCAAAAGCTAAAACTGGAGGAAACCAACATCCATGAAATTCTGGAGGAAATCATCACCCTGGAAAAAAATACCCTGACCGCCAAGCGATGCGAATTTATTCAGGATTACGATCCCAGCCTCCCTCTGATCGAAGCCGATGAGGACAAGTTAAAACAGGTTTTTCTCAACCTGATACGCAATGCGGCGGAAGCTTCCCCGGATGGTGGAAAAATCTGGGTGATCACCCGAATCAGCAACGAATATCCCCGCAAATCGCTTAGCCATGGCAGTACCGAGATGCACATTGTCGTCGAAATCACCGATTGCGGGCCGGGCATTTCCGAAGAGGAGCAAAAAAATCTCTTCACGCCCTTCTACACAACAAAGAAAAAAGGCAGTGGCCTGGGCCTGCCTATTTCCTTGAAGATTATTGAGGATCATCTCGGTAAAATAAGAATCGTGTCCCGCAAATCCGCGGGGACTGCCGTTCAGGTTTTTATTCCGGTTCGACAGGAACGCCCCCGCGGGAAAAGAGATTGAACATGCAGAAAAAAATTCTGGTTATCGACGACGAGGAAAATATCCGCTGGGTCTTCAAGAAGGCTCTCGAAAAAAAGCGGTTTGTAGTTCACACCGCCGCCAGCGGAGAAGAAGCCATGGCAAAAATCGACCGCAATCGGTATTTGCTTGTCTTTTCCGACATCTTTATGGACGGGATGAGCGGACTGGAACTGCTGGAGCGGCTCAAACCCCTGGATAACCCGCCCAAGGTCGTCGTCATGACCGCCCAGGACACCATGAACAACACCATAGAGGCCATGCGCAAGGGCGCCTATGACTACATCAGCAAGCCTTTTGATTTCGATGAAATTTACGCCCTGGTCGACAAGGCGGCGGCAAGCGAAAAAATCCAGGCTCCCCAATCGGAACCGAAACCGAAACCGGAAGATTTTGCCATCGACACCATTATCGGCAAATCCAAAAGTATGCAAGCGGTTTTCAAGACCATCGGCAAGTCCGCCGTGTCCGACCTGGCGGTATTAATTACCGGGGAAAGCGGAACGGGAAAGGAAATGGTGGCCCGAGCCATCCATCATTATTCTAAACGGGCCACCAAGCCCTTTATTTGCATCAACTGCGCCGCCATCGCCAGGGAACTCCTGGAGTCGGAGTTGTTCGGACATGAAAAAGGCGCCTTCACCGGCGCGGTGGAAAGAAAAAGCGGCAAGTTCGAACTGGCCAATGAAGGCACCGTATTCCTGGACGAAATCGGCGATATGGAAATCCAGCTACAGGCCAAAATCCTCCGAGTACTGCAAAACAACGAGTTCTACCGCGTGGGCGGAAAGGAACCGATTCGGGTAAACGTCAGGGTCATTGCCGCCACGAATCAGCATCTTGAAGAATTGATGGAGCGCAACCAGTTCCGGGAAGACCTCTTTCATCGCCTGAACGTCATCCAGATTTATCTGCCACCGCTCCGGGAACGGCTGGAAGACGTGCCCCTGCTGGCAAACCATTTTTTAAACAAGCTCTCCGGAGAGTTGACGGAGGAAAAAATTTATCTCTCGCCGGAAGTGGAGAAGGCCTTGAAAAATTATTCCTGGCGGGGAAACATCCGCGAACTGGAAAATGTAATCAAGCGCGGAATGGTTCTTGCCTCCCGCGGGCCGATTCTTCCCGAACACCTGCCGGAGCATTTTTTTGAAGGCAGGACAACCCCGGATGATCCCGCCGCGCTGTGGGAACACAAGCTGGAGCACCTGCTCCGGGAATATCAAAACGACTGGGCCGAAGACGGTGAATTGTACGACCGTTTGATTCAGTCTCTGGAAAAACTCCTGTTTCAAATCATCCTGGAAAAATATTCCGGCAATCAGGCCGCGGCCGCCAAGGCCTTGGGCATCAACCGCAATACGTTGAAGCGGAAAATGGACGCGATGAATCTGCGAAGCAAGCCACGCGGCGCCGAAGGCAAGGATTCGTTGTCCGGGGATTGAGGAAGAGCCGCTTGCAAACACGGACGCTCCTATCGTATAAAAGCCCGCTGAGCCATTCCTTCCAAATCGTCAAGCAAAGTTTCGCGCCGTTTTCCGGCCGGCCCGTCAAGCGGGTTTCCCTGGTTGCGGGTCTCCATGGCGACGAACTGGAAGGAGTGTCCCTCTGCTCACGACTGATCCGTTACCTGCGCGAGCTGGAACAGACCCGCCCACAAGCCATCAAGGGAGCGGTCAACATTTATCCTGCCGCAAACCCGCAAGCCATTGGCGACGCCACGCGCCTTTGGCCTTTTTTCGGTCAGGACATGAACCGTCAGTTCGGCGGTCGGAGCGGAGCCTCGCTCCCCTCCCATTTCAGCCGCCGGTTTTTGGAGGACCTGATTTCCTGTTCGGACCTCGTAGTAGATTTTCATGCCGGCAACCTGCACTTGCAGGAAGCGCCGCAAATCCGCATCATCCGCAAGTTCGACAAAAAGCTGATTCCCCTGGCCAGACAATGCAACGTGGACCTCATCTGGGTGCATCCCATGGCCAAGGTATTCGAGTCAACCTTGAGTTACAATTTAAACCGGCGCAAGATTCCCACGCTGGTAATAGAAGCCGGTACCGGCCTGCGCCTGATACCCGCCGCCGGCGAGCAGATTTTTTCCGGCATTCTTCATTTTTTGCATCATCTCGGCATTCTGGACCTGGGCAAAAGCGGCCCGCCCGCCGTTAAAAATCCTCTGCTGGCCGGGCCGGAGCAGGTCGTCGTCGTCAACGCAAAGCATCCCGGATTGTTTATCAAGCGGGCGGCGCTCGGCCAAAACATCCGGCAAGGAGAAACGCTCGGCGAGGTAGTGGATCCTTGCCACGGAACCGTCTTGGAAGAGTTAAAAAGCCCGGCCAACGGTTTTATTTTCACTTTGAGAGAGCTTCCCCTGGCTTATTCGGGCGCAATCCTGGCCAGGATCGCCACAAAAAACGCCGAACCAAAATGAAAAAAATCCTGCTCTCCATTCCATCTCCCATGGGTGGTTCCATCACTCTGTACCATAGTACCTGGGACGGGGGAGCCTTGGACGAAACTCTGTCCATTGTCGGCGGATTACACGGCAACGAGATCAACGGATTTTACATCACCGCGCGCCTTAGCCGATTCCTTCGCTCCCTAGCGGCAGGCAAGGAAAAGGAGTACCGTCTCCAAGGCAAGGTGCGGATTGTTCCCGTGGTGAATTTTGGAGCCACCCAGTCCGGCACCCGCAACTGGCCTTTTGACGAATTGGACCTGAACCTGGCTTTTCCGGGAAACGAAAGTGGCGAGGTCGGCGAACAGGCGACTGCCGCCATCCTTGAACACACCGCAGAATCCGCCCAAGGCATCATACTTTCGAGCGGCGCAAATCATTACCAGGACTCCCCGCATGTAAAGTTGCTTCGACCCAACCGCGGACTAAAAAAAACAGCCTGCCATCTTGGGCTTGACGCCGTCCGCGAAGTTTCGGATTTACCCGAGACCCACCTTTTGCATCAGTGGACCGAACAAGGCATTCCCTCTCTGATGATAAGCGCCGGCAAAATCGGTTCCCTGAACCGGAACTACTGCGAAAGCGTTTTTAACGGGCTGGTCAACCTGATGCTGGCCATGGGCTTGCTGTCTCATTCCCGCGAAAGAGGAAAAAAATGCGACGCAACTTTTTATTCTCCGGAAAACGAGATCACGCTCACCTCAACCCACGCAGGCTTGTTCATCCCGGAAACACCAGTCGGCGTCACTCTCCGACCGGGGCAAAAAATCGGCGGCATTCTGGATATGTACACGGGCGAAACACTGGAGGAGATCATCGCCCCGGCGAATGGAGGTTTTTTAGTTTCCTTGCGCGATTATCCGCCGGTTTATGAAAAAGAGCCCGTCGCCATCCTTCTCCACAAAAAAAAATCCGCCAAATTTTGGCCGTTTTAGAAGACACGGAAAACATCATTTCTTTTCTTTTTTGCGGAATGCACCTTTGATCAGACGAAAGGCGGGCCGGTTCTTCTTGCCGTGCGCCATGGGGACGCCAATAAGCTGACCACATTCGGAGCAAGTCAAGGAAGGGAGTTTGGATTTCGCAAGCGGTTGTATCAATCCGGATATTTCTTCCGGCGCGAGAATTCTGTCCAGATAAAGCCTCAATAAATTCCCCGACCCCTCTTTACGGTACAAGACAACATGACCGCCGCACTGTCCGCAAAGCAAATCAAAAAGCCGGGTCGACATACTTTATTTTAATCCATGAGGAA
>JBHHYO010000019.1:0-36582 GCA_046757665.1 Nitrospinales bacterium | reverse complement strand
GTTGTGGGAATATTAACGGATATGGTGGTTCCCTTGCCCTTTTCGCCGCGAAACGTGACTTTACCTCCCCAGGTCAGGGCGCGTTCGCGCATTCCCATAAGTCCTAAGGATTTTTCCCCAAGAATCTGTTCTTTCTCGATTCCAACGCCGTTATCCTTGACCAATAATTCCAGACCGTTTTTGTTGATCTTGAAATGCGCCCGTACTTTGCTTGCATTTGCGTGACGCGCAATGTTGGTCAGGGATTCCTGGTAGATACGGAAAAACATTGTCGAACGACTCGGATCCAGGTTGATGTGGTCCGGACACGACAGTTCGCATTGAATGCCGGTTCGTTGCTGGAACTGCGTCGTTTGCCATTTCAAGGCTTCCAGAAGGCCGTAGGCATCCAGAATTTCCGGCCGCAGTTCGGTAACGATCTTTTGGATGGTTTGAACAATGGATTCGATGAACTGGAACATCGAATCAATTTTGTTTTTGACGAGTTCGGCATTATCGGGAAGCCGGTTTTTTATCCAAACCAGGTCCAGATTGATGACGCTGAGGGAGTGGCCCAGCTCGTCGTGCATCTCGCGGGCGAGAATGGCTTTTTCTTCTTCTCGTATGTATTGAAGACGGGTGTTGAGGTCCCGCAATTTCTTGCGCGAAACTTTTGTTTCATCCTCCGCTTTTTTGCGTTCGACAACCTCTTTTCGCAACAGCTCATTGTTTTCCTGGAGCATTTGAAAATGCTTCATCTGCAGGAGCTGAAAACGGCGGATGACAAGCCAGCCAAGCGTGAACAGCAAGATACAGCTTGCGATCAATAGTGTGTGTATAAACTTAAAGCGGATTAAAGCTTTCTCCAGGGTTTTCTGGATTTCGGTTTCAATGTCCTTGGCCTGTCGGGTGAAATCCATGAATATGGCGTCATGATGCTGGTCGATGTCCGAGCCGGACCGCGATATTTCTTGTTCGGAAAATCTTTTCCGGGCAACTATTTTGAAATCCAGGAGTTTTTCCCGCAATCGCAGGGTTTTTTGGCGTATTTGCGGGTTGTTGAAGGGGAAAAAACTTTCGGTCTTGCTTTCTTCTGCCGAAAGCGTTTTTACTTCTTGTTCGGCTTGGTCCAAGTAAGACCAGACTTTTTCCATGCTTTCATGTTTGTCATTGCTCAGGATTTCCTCGAACCAGAGATGGGCGGTCGTTATATTCAGTCTTATGTCTTTCGAGGCGATCAATTGAGAGGTATATCGAGTGTTCATCCTGGCGCCTATAGTATAACTATAGATCAACATGCCGGATACAGCGCTACCCAGAATACCGACAAGCAGATATATCCAGAAAAAAGGAATTATGGGTTTTGCTTTGTCTTCCATAAACCTTTTGGATACGATTTTTCCCCCCGCAGTATGGCTGGAGGAATTGGATATTCAAAGCGTTTCATCATATCAGAAGAAGTGTTTTTCTTCAAGACGCGATTTTCGATTTTATGAAAATATTGGACAAGATTGACGGTCTGAAATAGGGTGAACTAATTTTAAATATTAATGTACCGTTGCGTTGAACAGCGCTTTCGGTATTCTAAAGTAATGAAGAGGTTAAAGATTGCCGGGGGAGGTACGAAACCGCGGTTTATGGGTAGATCAGGCAGGTTATGCTCACTGCTGACGGGTAGATGGCGAGGAGTGATTATTCTTCACGATTAATGAATTTTTTGAGGAAAGGGAACATGGCGCCGCGTTTGGTGATCATTTCTTCGCGCGACCGCTTGACCACCGCCTGGTCGATTACGGAAAATCCGTGCTTTTCGGCGAAGTTCTCTATTCCTTTTACGACCATGCCGCGGGCAAAGGAGGGAATGCGTTCCAGCCTTTTTTTGGCTTCGGGGGTCCATGAGGTTTTGAATTCCACTTCCAAGCCCAGCGTATCCTCAATTTTCAGGGTGATTTCCTTGTTGCCGTATTTGCCGGGTTCGTAGTCGCAGGAGGGGTCTTCGGCCATATAATTCCCGGTTTCGGCAAAAGCCCTGGCGCGGCAACCGGAGCACATGGACGAAAATTCGCAGGTACCGCATTTGCCTTCGAGATTCTTGCGGTTACGGAGTTCGCGCATGAGAGGGGCTTCCGTCCATAACTCCTTGAAGGTGGAAGTCTTCAGGCTTCCCACCGATTCCGCGATGAACGGACAGGGAGTGAGATTGCCTTCGGGTGAAATTCTGCTGTAATGGGTGCCCGCGGGACAACCTCCGGAATAGGTGCGGGTGTAAACCGAGTCGGGATCGTTTTCATAAACCACCCGTTTGTATTGCGGCGCGCATTTGGAATTGATCATCAACCGGCCTTTATACTCCATTTGCAGGCGGTAAAGGGTTTTCAACGCTTGTTCATAGGCTTCGTTGGAAATGTCGGTATTGCCCTGGCCCCGCCCGGTGCAAACGAGAAAGTATAAATTGAAAGCGATGGCGCCCACTTTTTCCGCGAAAGCGACGACTTCCGGGATTTCCGTGTAATTCATGTCGGATACAGACATTTGCAGTAAGAAATCGACGCCCGTCTCATTTAGAATGTCGAAAGCCTTCATGGAATTTTTCCAAGCCTTGTCCACGCCGCGAAACGTGTCGTGCTTGGCCGGGTCCATGGAGTCGATGCTGATGCCGACCCCGTGCGTCCCCGCCGCCTTGATCTTCTTGGCGATGACGTCGTTGATCATGGTGCCGTTGGTTCCCAGAACGACCATGAATTTCTTGTCCGCGGCGTAGCGGATTATTTCGTATATGTCCGGACGCAACAGGGGTTCTCCACCGGTCAGTATCAAGAATGCGTTGGGATTGACTTCGGCGATCTGGTCGATGACTCGAAAACACTCTTGCGTATTCAACTCGTCGGTGCGGAGCCCGCCCCGGAAATCGGCATCCAGGTAACAGTGAGCGCAATTAAGGTTGCACCTTTTCGTAAGGTTCCAGGAAATGGAATATGCCCTGAAATCCATGGTGTCGGTTTTGACTTCCGGTTCGGTCCGCGAAATTTCCATGATGAGTTGGGTTTGACGTTAAATTGGAAAAAGGCTTTCGAGTCTGGATTAAACAGCAGGCTCAAATCGCCGGAATGCTATAATGCCTGACATTGAGAGTTTATCACCTTTTCCGGGCATGGAAAAGTTTTCCCCGTTTCTTGAGGGTGGCATATGCGGAAGGGAACGGTTTGTGGATGGCTGTGGATGCTTTTGTTGTTCCTCGCATGGGAAACCGGACATGCCGGGCAAAGCTTGAAATATAAGATAATCGGCGGCGTGCCTGAAACGGAAAACTACTTTTCGCTTTCTCAACTGGAAGAGGCGGCAGGGGTCCGGGTCATCGCCAGCGCCTATTTCGACTGGGCGTTGAATTATCGAAATTCACGTTTGCATGTCATATCATTCGCCGGGCTGGTGGCCCGGTACCACGGGGGAATGGGCGCTGACGCGGTGTTGTTGAACTGTTTCGACGACTACCAGGGAATCGTTTCGCTGGAAGATATCCGGCGCTATGACCTGCAACTGGCGACGCGAATTGAAATTGCGCCGGAGTTCAAAAAACCGGACTGGCTGAACCCTCTCATGATTATTGTGCCTGATGGCGGCCGTGTGCCTTATCGGGAGCGGTTTGTAACGGCGAATATCCGCGAAATCAAATTCGTCCGTCTGGAAGACTATTATGCTCCCTTGAAAAACATTGTCCGAACCGCCCCGGAAGTGGAATCGGGCCTCCGGGCATTCAAAGACAATTGCCTGTTTTGCCATTCCTTGAGAGGCGTCGGCGGCAACAAGGGGGTTCGATTGCTGGATACCTACAATTTTTCCGGAGCGCTTGGCCGGGACAGGTTTCGGGCGGATTTTTTTGCGTTCCACGGAAAAGACAATGCGGACAAGCAGAATTTGGAGCAGTTTGTGACCAGCGAGGAGGTTCGGGAAATCGGACGATTTCTCCGGGCCGCCAGCCATTCTCCATAAATCCGGAGCATTCGGTTTTCCTCCATGACGATGAAAAATCCCATTGCCTCGTTTGCGGAAGATGTTGATGCCGAAAGGTTTTGATTTGCCTCAGCCGGTGTGCATAATGTTGGATGTAATGCTTTACCTCCTGATTGTTGCAGGTTTGTAACGATTTAAACCGCTTAAAGCCATGAGGTGGAATTCGGATGTCTTTCAATGTGACTCTATGTTTCGCGGCGGGCACGGGAATAGAACTCTATCTGTTGTCACTGCTGAGCCAGGTTATCGGGATCGTTAATACCATCTCGCTTTGCATGTTCACCTTTTTGTTGGGCTGGGTGGCGGGGCGCTCATGGGGAAAGGAGTATTTCGAAAAATTACAGTGGAATTTGAAATCCCAAACCCTTCCCGGTGACGAAACATTAAACGGGGTTGTGATGGCCATCGCCAGCGTTTTGCTGATTACGCCCGGAATCATAACGGATGTGCTGGGGGTCTTGATCCTTTTTCCCGTCAGCCGGGGAGTTTTCAAGGAAATCACGTTATCCCTGGTCAAAAAGAAAATTTCCCGGGGAGAGGTTTACTTTTTCTTCAAGGATTGACCGGACGGTTTTCCGGATCTGTTGCGAGGAACTCACAGACAAGATGGATATGACTTTCTTCCCTGCGCCGCCGCGAAACTTGCGGGCAGAACTTTTGGACCTGGACGAGGCCCCTTTTGAGGAAGTGCGGGAGAGCTTGAAAGATGTCCGCCGGGTCAACAAGTATCTGAGCGGGTACAAAGTCTTGTTGCATTATGTCTCCGGGTTTTTCAGGGAATATCCCGACAAGCGGCCTTTTACGATTCTTGATGTGGCGACGGGGTCGGCGGACCAGCCGGTTGCGGTGGTTCGGATGGCGCGCCGGCTGAAAATTCCCGTCAGGATTCTGGCCATCGACATCAATCGGAAGATGCTGAACTTTGCCCGGGAGGAAACAGCCCGGTTCCCGGAAATCCGTCTGGTGCAATGCGATGTTCTGTCGTTGCCGTTTCGCCCGGAATGTTTTGACCTGGTGATCAATTCGCTTTCACTGCATCATTTTACCCGGGAACATGCGGGGCGGACTATTCGATCCATGAATGCCTTGAGTCGGTGTGGATTTATCGTTAATGATCTCCACCGGAGCCGCGTGGCTTATTGTTCGATCGTTCTGCTGACTCGTCTGTTCACCGGCAACCGGTTGACCCGTTACGATGCTCCCGTCTCGGTCATGAACGCTTTTACTCCCGGAGAGATGCGCGACATGGCGCGCGAGGCCGAGGTGGAGCATTTTGAGGTGCACCGCCACTTCCCCTACCGAATTGCCCTGGTGGGGAAAAAATAATTTTGTCAAAAAACTCATGAAACCTTTTGATGCGGTAATCATTGGCGCTGGCCCCGCGGGTACGGCAACGGCTTTGTTTCTGGCCGACAAAGGGTATCGGGTGGTCGTTTTGGACCAGGCGGGATTTCCCCGCGACAAGGTTTGCGGCGAATTCATCAGTCCGGCGGCGGATGCCATTTTAGACGAGCTGGGGGTCCTGCCGTCCCTGGAAGCGCAATCGCCCTTGAGGTTGAACGGGGTGTATATTTCCGCCTACGGCAGAAGTGAGGTTTATATTGATTACCCGCCAATGCCGGGCCGGACGGAGCGGATGACCAGCCTTTCCATTCCGCGGATGGTGTTGGACAACGTGCTGTTGCAGCAGGCGCGAAAGATGGGTGTCGAGGTCCGCGAGTGGCACAAGGTCCATGACTTGCTTTTTCAAGACGGCCGGGTTGTCGGCGTCAAGGGTTGGGACAATCAAAAAACGCCTTTCACATTGAAAGCTCGCGTGGTGGTGGACGCGGGCGGAAGAAACTGCGTGTCGATTCGCAGGCTCAACCTGAAAAAACCCGTGAAAGGTTCCGGCAGAATGGCTATCGCGGCGCATTGGCGGGGAACGCGGTTTCGGGAAAATTATTGCTGTATGCACGTCAGCCGGCCCGGTTATACGGGCATCGCGCCGGTCGGCGGAGACTCGGTCAATGTCGTTCTTGTCGTGGATTCGCACTTGCTCAAGGGCCGGGAGGCCGGGGATTTTTATGTCCGCACCGTTTTGGGAGACCCGCGGCGCAAACAATTGCTGGCGGATGCCGTGCCGGCGGAAAAACCGCGTACCGTCGAGTCGCTTGCCTATGCGGTGAAGAGTCCCGGTTGCGGCGGATTGGCCCTCGTCGGTGACGCGATGGGGTTTATCGACCCGTTTACGGGAGAGGGGATTTACCTGTCCCTGCGAAGCGCGCAACTGGCGGCGCAAACCGTCGATTCGGCTTTTAAAACCTCGGATTTTTCCCGGCGGCGTTTTGCCGGGTACGAGGCTGTCCGGCAGACCGAGTTTCACAAAAAGTTTGTGCTGAGCCGAATCCTGCAAAAGTTGATTTACAAACCGCGCCTTTGCGTACGGGTAGTGAAAACCCTCGCCGAAAATCCGTCCCTGGCCAAACGGTTGGTGGGGGTGATCGGCGATTATCTCCCGGCGGCGGAAGTGGTGTCGGTGAAGTTTCTGGCGAGGCTTGTTGCGGGCGCCATCTTGCCGCGGCGAAAAGGCTCAACGGCGTGGAGAAGCCGTTTGCAACTTTCCGGCAAAGGGTTGAGACCGTAACCCGGCGCGCACGTCAATAATCGAATCGAACTAATCCCCCCCCTCAGTCCCCTTTCCAGAAGAGAGCTTTGCATAAGCGGAGATTCTTCACTTATGTATAAAGACCTACCTAATGAAGGGGATCGGCCTCTTTTTTGTCGAACAAACAACGACAAGCTGTCACCCAATTATGTCTACAAAAAAACAAAGTTGCAATGATTCCTCTCTCGGTGCCTTTTTGTTTAAAATAGAACATCTTTTTACAATTTGATTTGTAAATTCAACTCTCCATGGAAAAACAAACGGCGTAACTTCTGAGGGGGGCCAAAAATTTTTTTTTTCCAATCGAGGAGTCAGGGGCGCGACGAAAGCACAAAAAATCGGATTGCTTTTTTTTGTGCTGGGCTTAATTGCCGGTCTCTCGGAGTATTCGCCAACGAAGCTTTACGCGCAACAAAGCCAGGGTCGGATCATTTTTGCCGACGTGGTTGCTCTCGACCAGGTCATTACCTACAACCGTTTTGGATCCTTTAATCCTTATGGGATGATTTACGCTCTCCGCCATGACGTGGTGGACGAGTTGGGGACTCCTATCGACGAGCAGGGAGGCGTGCCCGGTCAAGTGCGGTTGCGGGCGGGCAAACGCCCCCGGCCGCTGGTGCTACGCGCCAATGTCGGGGACATTCTGGAAGTCCGGTTCACCAATCTGTTGGCCGCCGATACGCCGGGAACGGACTGGCCCGCCACTCGCCTGGCTTCCATCGTGGCTTCCGGCCTTGTTTCCCAACCTGTGACTGGAGACAATCACGATTCATCCAACACCGGGATTTCCGGAGTTGCGCCTGGTGAAACGATCACTTATCGATGGAAAATCGAGCGGGAAGGGACTTACTTTTTTTTCAGCAACGCCGCTCCGGCAGGCGGCCAGGGGGACGGCGGTAGCATCGTTCATGGTTTGTTTGGCGCCATCAATGCCGAGCCCCAGGGGAGTAAGTACTATCGTAGCCAGGTCTCCGAAGCGGAGATGCTGATGGCGCGGGAACAGGCCGTCGCTCCGGCTTTTTTGAATTACGAGGCGGTTGACGTTGCAGGCGTTCCTGTTTTGAACATCCTGCAATCCCTTGGCCAGGACGCCGACGGCACGGAACGGTTGGAAATTCGCCACGGCGACTTGAACGCATTGATCACCGGTTTCCCGGTGCCTCCGGACAGCGGTACGGGAGAATCTCTGGACTGGTTTCGTGAATTCAGCGTCATTTTTCACGGCGAACTGAAAACGGTTTACCAGAACGCATTTCAAATTCTGGGCACCGAGGACCAGTTGCAGGGTATTCGCGACGGGTTCGGCATCAACTATGGCGCCAGCGGCCTGGGCACGATTCTTTTTGCCAACCGATTGCAGACCGGACCGGCCAAGGATTGCGTGGAATGTTTGTATGAGGAATTCTTTTTGCAATCCTGGGCCAATGGAGACCCCGCCTTGTTGACTCAGTATGAGGATGATCCCTCCAACGTGCATCACAGTTATTTGGGCGATAACGTCCGCTTTCGCAATATCCATGCCGGGCCCAAGGAGACTCACGTTTTTCACCTTCATGCCCATCAGTGGATTTCGCAAAGTCCCGGAGCCGGTACGGGAACCTATCTCGACTCGCAGACCATAGGGCCTCAGCAGGGTTTCACCTACAATATTTTTTACGGTGGGGGCGGCAACCGCAATCTGACTCCGGGCGACTCCATTTTCCACTGTCATTTGTATCCTCATTTCGCCCAGGGCATGTGGGAGTTGTGGCGGGTGCATGACGTTTTCGAGGATGGATCGCGCCGATTGCCGGACGGCGAACTGGGTTCCGGCACGGACCCCCAAACCGGCGAGACGGTCGGGGGAACTCCGATTCCGGCAATTGTTCCGATGCCCAATCAAGGCATGGCGCCTCCGCCCACTTATCCGGCCACTGTCGCAACCGGTGAAACGGCCATGCCGGGGTATCCGTTTTACATTGCCGGCAAGGCCGGTCATCGGGCGCCTCAAGCGCCCATGGATATTCAGGAAGATGCGGGCCTGCCTCGTCACGTGATTCTGAACGGTAGCCGGACAACTCATGAAGACCTGGCGGCGGCGGATTTTTCTACGGAACTGCATACGGCCACGATCCAGGTGCTTCCACAAAACGGCACGCCGCTGGAGCAGGCGGCCATGAAATATCACGGCAGTGATGCTCAGTTATTCGCGGACGGGAAAAGAGGATATCCCGACGTTACACCGGAGGGTGACCCGGACAGGATGTTGGTTAACGGCCGCCCGGCGCAACCCGGATCTCCTTTTGCCGATCCCTGTATCAGCGACGATTTTGGTTCGGTAACCACGACCCGCGATTACCGCGTCTCCGCCATTCAGTTGGACTTGCTGGTCAATGCCGCCGGCTGGCATGACCCCCAGGCGCGAATCAACGTGTTGGATAAAGAAGTAAAAAAATTCGAAGGCCGATTGAAGAAAGCCAATCCTTTTTTCTTCCGCGTACTCTCCGGGGAATGCGTACGGTTTTTTCACACCAACCGTACGCCGGCGGAACTGGAGGTGGACGACTTCCAGGTTCAAACCCCGACCGATACCATCGGCCAGCACATTCATCTGGTCAAGTTTGACGTGACCTCCTCCGACGGTTCCGCCAACGGCTGGAATTATGAAGACGGTACGTTCTCCCGCCAGGCCGTGGAAGAGCGAATCCTGGCCGGCAACCTGGGAGCCGTAGTCGACTGGCAGGGCAACACCCTGCCGGCGTTGGAAGCCAAGGTGGACCACGAGGGCCATCCGGTATACCAGACGACCGTTCAACGCTGGTGGGCCGATCCCCTGGTCAATGCTTCCGGCGCGGACCGCACGATCGGAACGGTGTTTACCCACGACCACTTTGCGCCTTCCTCTCATCCAGCAACACGGTTTCTACAGCGCGATGCTGGTGGAGCCCGCGGGCTCCCAATGGTTGAAACCCAACGGGAAACCGCTGAAAAAGGGTGTTGGAACCCAGGCGATCATTCAGAACGCCGACGACCCAATTCTTCATCCGGATCATCGGGAGTTTGCCATGGCCGTGGCGGATTTTGCGTTACTTTATGACCTCGTCAACAACCCGGTCGATCCGCCGCTGTTACCGGAAGCCATTTCGGCGGAGCACCACAATCCCTACCTGATAAACTACAAAAACGAGCCCATTCCACTGCGTATCGCGACGAAAGACGCCAATGGACAAACGGTTCTTAAAACCGGGCCCGCCGGCGATATGGCGCACGTGTTCGATTCCAAAGTTCATGGCGACCCGTTTACGGAAATATTTCACGCTTTTGAGAGTGATCGGGTTCGAATCAAGCTGATTCAGGGCGCTCAGGAGGTGCAACATGAATTCGCTGTTCAAGGGGCGCGGTGGCGGCGCAACATATGGGATCCGAACTCCCCACTTGTCGGCGTGCAGGAACTCGGAATCTCAGAGCACTTTGAAATCGAGTTGCCGAGGATGGCCAACCGGATCGAAACCGTCAACGGCGTGAAAGTTGACCCTGAAATGGACCACTTGTACCATTTTGGCTCTTCGGATGATATGTGGAATGGCGCCTGGGGGGTTATCCGTTATGCCGACCCACAAGAAGAACGAAGCAAAAAAGACGACGACAAAAAGAAGCTTGTGGAACTTAAAGAACATTCCGCATTCGACAGTCAGGATCGCCTCATCGAACCGGAGTTCAAAAGTGTTTGCCCTCCGGACCCGAACGGGCAAATCACTCGGGAGTTCAATGTCCAGGCTTGGGCGGCGGCAGACCTTGTTCCCGGCGGAAGTGTCGTATACAACGAGCGCGAAGGCATAGCAGACCCCAGCGGACTGCTTTTTATCGAGGTGGCAGACCATGCGTTGACGCGGGATGACATCATCGCTTCCTTTGCCGACAAGCCCGTAGAGCCGCTGGTGTTGAGGGCGAACGCTGGAGAATGTATCCTCGTGCACTTGAAAAACATGTTGCCCGTAAATGTTCCGGATCATTTGGGGGATGCCGGCCTGCCGCGAATTACGGAATTGTCGGCGGACGATTTCCGCCCGTCCAACCAGGTTTCCCTCATGCCGCAACTGGTGGAGCACGACTCCTTCCGGCAGGGCGGCGCCAATATCGGCATCAACCCGGACCAAACGGTGGGGCCGGGCGAGATCGCGGATTACATGTGGTACGCGGGCCGATTGGACTTCGAGCCGCACCCCACCAAGTCGGACAAGCTGATCACCAGATTTCTCCCGGAAGAGTACGGGGCCATCAACCTGAACTCTTACGGCGACATCATCAAGCAGGGCGCCCAAGGCTTGGTCGGAGCTTTAATCATCGAGCCGGAAAAGGCCACGGTGACCGAGGATCCGACTACCAAGACAATGGCTACGGTCTGTTATCCGGTGGACGTGAACGATCCGCAATCGCCGACAAACTGTTTCCGTGAGTTTGTGCTGGTGTATCAGGATGGTTTGAACCTGCTTCATCTGTCTAATGATATCCCGGATTGTCCCATTTGCGGCGATTCCTATGATTTGGGTGAAAAAGCCGTCAATTATCGCACCGAGCCGTTCTGGGCGCGGCTGGGTCTGCTTCCAACGAATACCGATACCAATGCAAGCCTGTATCCGCCGGACTTTTTTCTCAACACGTTCAAGACCATCGAAACCCCGGTGTTCGACGCCAAGCCTACAGACAAGGTACGTTTTCGCGTATTGCAACCTCATGGACGCGCACGCCAGCGCACCTTTTTGGTTTACGGTCACGATTACAACGATCTTGGAATCCCCGACTTTGGAACCCCGCACGCCAGCTTGATCACCATAGGCAAGGGGCTCACCGCCAAGCTGACGGCCACTCATGAGGGAACCTGGCTTTACCGGGATGGCCCCAGCCTGTTCTTCTCCGGGGGGGTGTGGGGGCAGTTCGTTGTGAAACCCGGAACTCCTTGATGAGCTAGTGGTGTCTCATGTTTGTTTTGCGAAGTGTTTTAACGGTTGTTTTCTATCTGATTTTTTTAAACTTTTCGACGGCGTCGGCGAATCCTGCAACGGACCGATGGAGCAACGGGAACCTCAGCGTTGAATTTTTTGCTACCTCCGTAACCTCCCGGGATGCCGCGATAAAGCCGAACCAGCCTGTCCGGGTTGGATTCAAGGTGACCGACAGCCAATCCGGCCGCGGCATCTCCAACCTCCGTCCTGCCGGCTGGATTTATCCCCGTGCCAGGGGAAAGGGGCGTCCGGACCAGGAAACCTGCGAGCACGACATCAAAAAATTTGCCCGCGGCGGGGTGAGCGTCCAGGCGGAAGGCAACCTGAACAATTATTACATCCTGACCCTGAACCAGGATAACAGCGTTGCCGTCTTGAATCCTTCGGTCAAGTTGGCGACGTCCAACCTGCTGGCGTTGATTCCCCTGGGAGGCAACGCAAAACAATGGCTGTTTGATGAGCAACGGGTTTACGTCACTATGCCGGACGACAACCGGGTCGCCGTCGTCGATATTTTTTCCCACACACTGGAAGGTTACATCAAAGTCGGACGCGGCCCGGCGGCCATTCACCTGGTCCCGGATAGCGACTATATTTTGGTGGGCAATGACGGGAGCGGCACGGTCAGTGCTATCGACCGTTCCAAACGGCAAATGGTGAAGAACATCCGGGTCGGCTCCGGGCCGTTGGCATTTGCGTTCGATCCCGCGCGGCGCCTTATCTTTGTGGTTGCGTCCGGCGAAGGCAGAATCACGGTCATTGATGCGCCCGGTCTCCAGAAAATCCGGACCTTTTCCATCGCTCCGGGCGATATCCGATTTGCCTATTCGCCCTTGAACCGGGCGCTTTATGTCGCCTACCGGGTAACGGGCGAACTGATCGTTCTGTTCCACGAAGACGGTCGGGAAATGAAAACACTTCGGCTGTCTCCGGGTATTCAACAACTGAAAGTCACGCCGGACGGCCGGTTTCTGTTTGTTGTCAGCGAGACGGAAGATTCATTGGAGATCATCGATACGGCGGTCAACCAGCCGGTGCATCGCTTCAAAACCTGGGGCCGTCCCTATCATGTGGAGTTCAGCCGGACATTTGCTTACCTTCGGTACAAGGACAGTCCCAACGTAGGCCTGATCCAGCTTTCCGCGTTGGCCGGCCGTAAAGCGCCGCCGTTTGCCGACATCCCCATGGGCCTCCGTGGGCCGGGGGAACTGGCGGACCGGACAGGCGCTTCTCCCATCGCAATTCTGCCGCAAGGCGGCAAGGCGCTGGTCGTCGATCCCTCAGACAAGGTGATCTATTTTTATATGGAAAGCGGTATGTTGGCGCCTTCCAATTCGTTCAAATCCTACACGGCGCCGCCGCTGGGACTGCTGGTTTACGATCACCGGCTGAACGAGTCCGCTACCGCGGGGCATTACCATACCACCACCCGGTTTGCGGAAGGTGGAATGTACGATGTCTATTTCCTGATGGCTTCTCCCCGTGTGGCCACCTGTTTCGAGTTGAAAGTGGAAGGCGCTCCCGGAGAAAAGAAAGAAACGAATCCACAGCGCGTCTTCCTCAGCCTGCTCAAGGATGGGGTGTTTTGCGCGGGGGATATTTCCAGGGTGCAGTTTAAACTGTTGTCGGCAAAGACTCGGGAACCGGCGACAAACGTCAGGAACGTCCGCGTTCTGAGTTTCCTGCAAAACGGAACCTGGCAGGCCCGCCGGTGGGCCAAACCCATCGGCCAGGGATTGTTCATGGTCGAGTTTGTTTTCCCCAGGGCGGGGAAATATCATATTTTGGTGGAGTCGCCCGAACTGGGCATTCGCTTTGACGACGCAGGTTATGCTTTTGCCAACGTCCAACACTCCAGACGCCAGAAAACGGCGCCGTGTGTCGATGGCTGACCGCGAATGGATTGAACGATGCAAATAAAAGAAACGAGCGTCTTATTGATTTTGATCGTCTGTTTTTTGGCGGGGAAAACGGCTCTCGCCGGCAACGTCACCGGTGTGACGGTTTATGAAAGCAAAGTCCAGGTCAACGTCAAGGACAAATCTCTTTGCACCCTGTTGCGGGAACTTTCCAATCCGGCAAGCTTTACCTGCCCATCCAGCGTGCAACGAGTCCGCATCTCGACCCGCTTTCAGGCATCCGACCGGTTCGCCGCTCTTTGGCGGTTACTGCGTGAATACAGCATTATCGGTGTTTGGGATGAGGGCGGCAACCTTTCGACGGTTTACTTTTTAGGCACGGACGGAGAAACGGCCTTCCCGGAAGACACCCCTTCACCCGGCATGGACCTCAGTGTGTCCGAACTGCGGAAGCTGGGACGGCTGACCTTCAAAAAACCATTGCCTGAAAACGTGTTCCGCTCGCCCGCCTACCAACCCTTGTTCCGCCTCGCCGGAATCCATTCCCCGCAAGATTGGCTTACCATCACCAAGGCCTTGCAGGTCAAGCGCCATATCCGGCGGATCATCAAACTCAAAACAAATCGTTAGACCGGGATCATTGCGGGTTTTGATTAACTCAGGCCGGCGTGGTGTTCGCTCAGGATTTCCGCCATGCGGTCTTTATTCTTCAATTTTTTCTTTTGGATGGTTTTCTTTTCCATTTCCTGTTCCGGCGTCAGAAACTTTCGCTTGTTCAGGTCGTCAACCTTGGAATTCAAAAGGATATGTTCCTCATGCAACTTTTTGAATTCCGGGTTTTCATTTTTGACTTTTGCGAGCAATTCCGGATCAATGTCCATAATGTCCCCTTTTCAAAGAGTTCCTTGTGTTAATTTGAGTTCCGCCTCCGGTTTGCGGAGGTAGTGAATGTTTAAAGAGTCGAGGTCCGCGTTCCTGTCCGTGTCGAATCGCGCATACGCAATCAACCCGGCGCTCGCGGCCGTGGAATAATTTTTTATCCTGGCGGTTTTGACGAACATCGGCCCCAGACTTTGCGACAGATATTTGCCGTAGCTTTCCAATCCGGGTCCGATAAAAATTGTGGGTTCGGTTATCTTTTCCACCAGAACTTGCGGCGGCAGGACGCAATCGGATGATTGACGTTTGAGTTGTGCGCCGTCGTACTTGAAAAAGGCGGAATAGACTTCCTTTTTCCGGGCGTCCAGAAGAGGGCAAATCCGATAGCCGGCAGGTTCCACCAGTGCGGCAAGCGCTTCCAGCGTATTGACTCCGACAAAAGGTTTTTGAGTGGACAAAACGAATCCTTTCACCAAGCTCACCCCGACGCGCAAACCGGTGAAAGAACCCGGCCCGGTGGTGAGACAGAATCCCTCCACTGCGGACAACTCGCGCCGCGCTTCAACCAGCACCTCGTCTATCAGCGACAGCAGGCTGTTGGAGAATGTCGAAGTTTTTTTCAGAGTTGTTTGAGCTGTTATCCGGTGATTTTCAAGGAGGGCAATACTGCCGCTGGGACTGGATGAATCGATACTTAGAATTCTCATTTTTGAGAGAATAGGCTGTAATGAAAGTCGAATGGGATGCGATTTGCGCCTCAATTGCAAAACCCTTCTAAAAATCAAGATAGGTTTTTGTGAGGGAAAAGTCAAATAATTTCGGCGATTAAAAAGATCGGTAAAAAAGTCCTTGTTAATAAACGATTTTCAGCAATAAATTCGACCTTGGGCGATAATCCGTTTAGAATAGTATGTATGCTTTGACTGAAATTTATTCCACAGTAGTAGAGAGAAGTTTCTAATTTCTTGACAAAACCGGGGTTGGGATTTATTTTAAACCGAATGCCTCTAAGGACAGATCGCCAAAATTTAAGCCCACAAAATGCAAAGAGCGCCAAAAATCGCCCGGTGCGAGGGCGTCCTTTGTAGTCTGAATGCTGGCCTCCGGTTCCTGATTCCCGAAAACCGCATGTTATGTATATAAAAACCGAAGACCATCTGGTCGATTTTTGCAAGCAACTTGACGGTTGCAAATGGCTGGCTATTGATACCGAGTTTATGCGGGAGAAAACCTACTCCATCCACCTGGGGCTTATCCAGGTTGGTGGAAACGGCGTTTATGCCGCCATCGATCCCATTGCCGTCAAAAGCATCGATCCCCTTCTGGAAATCATCAAGAACCCCGAAATATTGAAAGTCTTCCATGCCGGAAAACAGGACTTGGAAATCCTGTACCGGTTGTGCGGGGCCGCGGTCAAACCCGTTTTCGATACCCAGGTGGCGGCGTCCCTGCTGGGCTGGGGGGCGCAGATTTCCTTCGCCAAGGCGGTTTACAAAACCACCGGAAAGAAAATCGATAAAACCGAAACCTATACCGATTGGTGCCGCAGACCCTTGAGCGACAATCAGATCAAATACGCTTTGGACGATGTGCGTTTCCTGGTTCCCGTTTATGAAAATATTCTGGCGCGCCTGAAAAAACTGAACCGCCTCGATTGGGTGCGGGATGAATTCCAGTCGCTGGAAGACCCGAAAAGCTACATGCCTCCGGAACCGCGGCAACAGTTTCGCAGAATAAAAAACATCCGCGGTTTAAAACCAAAAAATCTCGCCGTGCTTGTGGAGCTTGCCGCCTGGAGGGAGGAAGAAGCCATGCGGAGGGATTGCCATCCCAAAAGCGTCGTTCGCGACGAACCCTTGCTGGAGGTGGCAAGGCTTTTGCCCAGGGACCTTGCCATCCTGGCCTCCATTCGCGGATTCCACCGCAAAGAAGTTTCCCGTTGCGGGGAAGAGATTTTGCGGGTGGTGCAGAAAGGCCTGGCTGTTCCGAGAGATCAATTCCCCGTTTTACCGGAAACGGCCAGCTATTCCACCAACCCCGGCGTCGAGGGGCTTCTTGTCGCCTATATCCAGAGCCGCTCCGAGGAATTGAAAATCGAACCCACCGTTCTCGCGGACCGCGGGCAAATCCGCGATTTCGTCAAATATTATGAGCAAAACAAGAAGCTGGACGGCAACGGCCTGCTGAAAGGATGGCGAAAAGATTTGATCGGCTCCTCCCTGGCGTCGATCCTGCAAGGCGGCATGGGACTGGCCGTCGGCCAGGACGGCAAAATCCGCTTGATCCCCACCGACAAAAAAGAAAACGAGTAATCGCCCACGGGCATTGGCTGAATTCCGGAACCACAAGATAACTCTCGGCTTCCATCCCGGTTCAAGCCACCCGCTGAATCGGGCGAATATTTTTCTCAATGGAAGGCCAAACATCCCGCCGGGCAATTTTCAGGTCATACCTCCCCTGCAAATTGATCCAGAACTCCGGGGTGGTTTTAAAATACTTGCCCAGACGCAAAGCCGTGTTGGCGGTAATGCCGCGGCGGGCGTGGACAATATCGTTGATCCGGGCAATGGAGACGTCGATATCACGGGCCAGTTTGTTCTGGCTGATTCCCATCGGCTTCATAAACTCTTCCAGGAGGATTTCCCCCGGTGGGATGGGGGTTAGTTGTTTGGCCATATTTTGTCTCCCTATGTTTAATGGTAATCCACGATTTCAACATCAAAGGCAGAGCCGTTCCGCCACTTGAAGCAAACCCGCCATAGAGGTATGGAAAAAAGATTAACCCAAGCCTGACCCCCGGTACCCCCGACAGTGGCATGGGAGTGTTCTCAAAAGGGTGTCATTCTGAGGAGCCGAAGGCGACGAAGAATCTCTTGCTCTCTACAAATCAAAACATGAGATTCTTCACTTCGTTCAGAATGACATGTAAACGGACTTTAATAGTTTTGGGCAACGGGCCTTGGAGACCCTTTCACGGGAGGTTTCATGCACATCAAGCTAAGTGTGTCTTAGCTTTTTTGTTTGATCAAAATTGAAAATCCTTCCTGCTCAAAATGATGGTCGTTGGACAAAACGTCTTTTAAATTCTCAGCTTTCATGACATTCATCGAAACACAATCGGTCAGGCTATATTCCTTATCATTTCGTTCTTCATAAAACTCCAAACCTTTCAAAAACGAATTGCGGGATTGAGGAACCACTCTGACATTTGGGTTATTCAGGATAGCGTGCACCATTAAGGTGGCTTTTTTTCGTAATTTTTTTCCTCCTTTCGACAAAAGGGTTAGAAATTCGGTCAATACTTCGTCCGTAGTAACGTATAAAGCATTACCCAAATTTTGCTCAGCTTTTTTAGCCGAATCAGCCCAAGGGTCATTTGTTTTTGCTCGGGCGACCCAGTAGAGTGTGTCAACAAAAACCGTCTTCAATGTTTTGGTGTCCCATAAATATGGTGGTCAAGGTTATCCGTCAAATCACCAGGAAGATTATCCCATTCCTCTTGCGGAACCTCTTTGCCAAGTTCTTCCAGTATTTGCCCGATAGGTTTGGCTGAGGTATCGAAGTCAGTTTCCTTTGCAGGTGAAATAGTCAACTCCTCAACCGTTTTTATCCTGAGCACCTTCCCCTGGGAGTTGATTTCGGCGGTTCCTTTTATCCTCATCCTTACGGAGTTATGATCTCTTAACGCGGTAGTTACCTCAGTTTCCTGATGTTCGGTAAAACTTGCCAAAACTTTGGCCTTGTCATCGATCCATAATTGAAACTGTTTTTGCCGGACATCCGCTTCAAGTACTTCTCCAATCAGGTCCACATAGTCCTCATGGGATTCTTCGCAAAATACGGCAAGACGTTGAGCCGTTTCGGCGGTTATCCTGATTTGTTTTTTTTGAGGTGGCTGGATTTCGATTTCCTCTCCTTCCTCGATTTCCTGCGCCCACCGGGCATATTCCGAAGCCAGGGGTTGAGGGAAGCTTTTAGGTAATGGTTGTTCCTTATCCACTGCCTCGAAAACGCCATATGTCAGCTCAATCGCTTCTTCAATTTCCTTTGCTTCCGGGTCCAGGAACGAGGTCTGATCTTCCTCGTCAATGAAAACTTCCAGCGGAGCCGTTGCACTTCCGTCCTCGATTTTTCTTAGACACAACCGGGTTCGCTCGTCAAAATGTCTGGGTAATCTTTCCCGATCCGGGTTAGCTGATCGCCACAACTCCTTGGCAGTTTCCGCGACCATTTTCTGGAATTGTCCTAATTTTTTCAAGGCGGTCAAATCAAGAGCATGATCCCGATAGCGGTCGCCCTTAAAGCGCAATCTTACAACCTCCTTCCACTTCCCAGACATGGCTGAACCTCCAATGCGCGGATTTAACTTGCAAGTGCAACGCCAGCAAACACTTTCTTTTTGAAGAATAACTCATAAGATGCTTTGAAGCCAAGGAATTTTCCGGTAGGGGTGAGCAAAATAATTTAGGCCGGATTTAAACGATCAAAAAGAGAGTCTTTGTTAAAACCTCTTGATCCAGGCAGTGAATTTCGGGTCTTTGCGGAGGGTTGCCAGGTCGGGGTCGGAGCGGATCGAGCGGAAATCCTTGTATCCCAGGGCGACGGCTTTTTGCAGCGCTTCCAGGCTGGCGTCCGCCTTCGATGTCAGCGAATAATAGCAAGCCAGGTTATAAAACAGCATGGGGTTTTTCGGATTTTTCTCCTGGAGGGTTTGCAAGACTTTGTGCGCTTCGTCGAACTGCTTGGCCTGCAAATAGGCGGTGGTGAGGTTGATGGAGGCTTCCGGGAAATCCGGCGAGTGGTGCAGGGCCATTTTGTAATTGCGGATGGCTTCCAGCGGATCGTTTTTGCGCAGGAACTTGTTGCCTTCGTTGTAATGGTAAATGCCCATCCGCCGCTGGTTTTCGGGATCGCTGTGGTCGAACTCCGGCGGTTTTTCATGGTCGCGGCCCATGTTCATCGCGGCGGGCGCGGCGCGGTCGGCGGCGGGCTCGCGCGAGCAGGCGACATGAAAAACGCACGCCGCGGCGGCCAGCAAAACGGCAATGGCTCGACAGATTCGGCAAGTCATGAATTTCGGCATCAGCGGCTCAACAGTTTCAACATTTCGTTTATGGATCCCAGGGGCGCCACGTGTTCGATCCGCGCTCCGTGGGGAAACAGATTATACAACCGGGTTTCCGGGGAAACCTCGGCGATTTGTTCGATGTTGCGCAGGTAACTGTACAGCACCTGATTGGTGACCAGTTGCGAGCCGTTGTAGCCCTTGACACGGATGCGTTTTTTCTCCCGCGCCTTTTCCTGATGCACGGTGGCGACGGTGTTCGATGTGTTGACGATTTGCAGAAACTGTTCGTCGCCGACCGTGTCGCGGGAGTACGTCCGGTTGCCGGAAAACGCGCAATCCTGGCCGACCAGAATGATCGGGTTGCAACCCAGTTGGATCAGGCAGTCGAGGCCGAGGCAGGATACCGACCCGCCGGCGCGGGTGGTTCCCTTTTCCCGCATGAGCGGGTCGTGGTCGGCGAACAGGGAATGGTTTTCCTTGAAGACCACGAATTTTTCTCCCCGGCAGTGGCGGACGATTTTGCAATTGGCGGTGGGGGTGTAAACCAGTTTCAGGGGTGTTTCGAGGTAGTCCACGAAATGCTCGAAGCTTTCGTCCTGCGGGTCGAGGGAAAAAATGTAGTCGGGAAAAATATTCCGCCGCAACAACACCGGCAGGGCCGTATCCACGCAGGCCAGCAGGGCGCCGTCGCGGATTTTTTCCAGGTAGGGCAGGGCATTGTCGAACGACGGCCCGGCGCCGATGAGAACGGCGGGCCGTCCCCGGTGTTTGCCGCGCAGTGTTTTGATCCCCGGACTTCGGCTGACGATATCCTTGTTAAGCGAATAGTTCCGGTCCTCCAGGTCCCCGAGGACGGCGGGCGCCCGGCGCTCGATTAACAGAACCTCCAGGGCGTTGGTCAGGCGCTCAAACTGTTTCGGGATACACTGGAACGACGGCGAATGAAACAGCACCTGCAACTCCGGTCCGCCGGCTGTTTCCCGGAAGTGCTTCATGTGCCGGGAGATTTCGGCGGCGACCCGCGATTCCTCCCGCCCGAAAATCAAATGCAACCGCGGATGCGACAACACACCGGTCTGGTCGCGCAGGATCATGGCGGCGGCGAGGATTTCCGGATTCAACTCAACCACCAGCAGGGAGCCCGCATCGCCGATGCGTTCCAGAATCGGTTCGACGTGATAACCCAGGCCGAAGCCGTACAAAAAAACCCGGCTACCGGGCTTGACGCTTTTGGCAAACGCCAGGCCCTCCTTGACGGGGTCGCGGGAACTGTGAATCGACAGCCCGCCGTATTGGGCGGTGACCGCTCCAGCCGGGGTTTCCCGCACGGACAGGGTTTCCGCCAAACGGTTCTCCAGCGGCTCTATCTCCGGGTTGCGGGACTTTAAAACGGCGATATTTTTGTCGAAAAAATTGTTCATCAACGGCCCCGTTTGAAATCTGTTCGTTTTATCGTACCATCATCCTGTTATAATCGAAATTTGATTTGGCCGCCCGCGGCACACCGGCGGGCGGATCCGACGAAATAATTCATCATGCCTTCTTTATCGACCGAAATGAACGATTCGCGCATCCGGGTTCTTCCCCAGGACATGGCCAACAAAATCGCCGCCGGCGAGGTGATCGAACGGCCCGCCTCCGTCGTCAAGGAACTTTTGGAGAATGCCATCGACGCCGGCGCCACGCAAATCGGCATCGAAATCGAGTCCGCCGGCAAACAGCTCATCCGCGTGACCGATAACGGATGCGGTATGTTTCCGGAAGATGCACGGCTGGCTTTTCAGAGACACGCGACCAGCAAGATCAGCCAGGCCGATGACCTGGCGTCGATCCGCACCCTGGGGTTTCGCGGCGAGGCCCTGCCCAGCATCGCTTCCATCGCCAAGGTGCGGCTTACCACGGCGCGGGATGAAGGGCAAGCGGGATCGGAGGTGCTGGTGGACGGCGGGGTGGTCCGCGAGGCCAGGGAAACGGCGCGGCCAAGAGGCACGACCGTGGAAGTGCGCCAGATCTTTTTCAACACCCCGGTGCGGAAAAAATTTTTGAAAGGCGACACCACCGAATCCTCGCACATCACCCAGGCGGCCACCCAGCAGGCACTGGCGAATCCGCACATTCATTTTACGCTGACCCATAACGGCCGCAAGGTTTTTAAAACCCTGCCGGCGGAGCAGGGGTTGTACCGCGTCGCGGAACTCTTCGGGACGGAACTTGCCAAGGAACTGGTGCGCGTCGAAGAGGACAACGGACGGTACCGGCTGGAAGGCTACGTCTCCAATCCCGTTTACACCCGCTCCAACCGCTCGGCGCAATATTTTTACGTCAACCGGCGGTTCATCCGTGACAAGGTGATCCTGCACGCCACGCAGTCGGGCTATGGCCATCTTTTGCCCAAGGGGCAGTATCCGGTACTGTTTTTGTTTTTGTCCATGGACCCCGGCCTGGTGGATGTCAACGTTCATCCCTGCAAGGCGGAGGTGCGGTTTGCCTTTCAGCAGGAAGTGCATCAGTTTGTCAGCGGGGCGATCCGCTCTGCCCTGAGCAAAAATGAGTCGTCGCGTGTTGTGTCCGCGCCGGAGTCCGCGCCGGCAGGAAAGGCCGCGCCGTCGCCGTCCGGTCCGCCATCGGTTTCCCCGGCCTCGCCACGGGGCGCGGGTTATACCGCGCCGCCCGTTTCATCCCCCCCAGGCATCTCTGGAAAGCAGGCGGCGGATTTGTTTTATCAAAAAGCGGACGGCGCCCTGGCCGCGCAAGCCGATGCGAACCACCATTTTGCCGGTTTCGATAAAAAACTCACGCCGGTCTCAAGCCTGATTTATTCGGAGTTCGAGCCGATCGGCCAGTTGGACAATTCATTCATCGTCCTGCAAGGCAGTAAAGGCATCGTGATCGTTGATCAGCACATCGCCCACGAGCGCATTCTTTACGAGCGGTTTCGCCTCGCCGCGCGCAACAGGAGCGTGGAGGTTCAGCAATTGTTGTTTCCCCTGGCGGCGCAATTTTCGCCCAGTGAAGCGCAATTGATTGCCGATCATTTGCCACTGCTTGCCGGGCTTGGCCTGGAGCTGGAACCCTTCGGCGACAACGGCTTTCTGTTGCGCTCCGTTCCGGCCATCCTGAAGAACGATGAACACGCCGAATTGCTCCGCGATATTGTGGAAGAACTGCAAGGCGCCGGCAAGGTCGAAACGGTTGATGAAAAATACGAAGAGATCATCGTCATGATGTCGTGCCGCAATGCCATCAAGGTAAATCATCCCCTTGACAAGGACCAAATCCGCAAACTCCTGTTCGACCTGCAACGCACCGAGATGCCCTATACCTGCCCCCATGGCCGGCCCATCGCGCTCTTCATCGACATGGAAGATATTCTGAAAAGGTTTTTGCGCAAGTAGTCAGAAGTCAGCGGTTGCGGAAGAGCCAGGTCAACTCGTGTTTGTTGTGGTAGAGGTGGATCAGCCAGCTACCGGGGATTGACGCAAACCGGTCGGCGATCCCGCGATCGTAATCTCCCTGAAATTTTAAAGTACAGACGATGTTTTTGCATATCCCGGAATCGAGCCAGAGCGAAATCCAGTCGTAAAGTTTTTCCGGATAGCAGATGACGTCGCTGAACAGCCAGTCGATGCCCTGGCCTGTGTTTTTGAACTCATCGGGTTTCAGGGAAAATGCGTCGCGTTTCTGGAATTCCACGCCCGGCAGAGCGGCGATTTTGGGATGCAGTGGGGAGCGGTCGACGCACAAGACCCGCGCGCCGAGCTTGTGGATCGCCCAGGTCCAGCCGCCGGGAGCGGCTCCCGCGTCAATGCAGAACTCGCCGCGGCGGGGAAAGTCGCCGATACGGGTCAACGCCTCCCAGAGCTTTAAGTAGGCCCGGTTGGGCGGGCCGTCCCGGTCCTCCACGAACGCCGCCTCGCCGTTCGGAAAGGGACTCGAACAGCGGGCGGAAGCCAAAATCGTGTCAGCGTCCCACAAGGTCCACGACCCCAGCGGCGCCTTTGGCGGAGGGCACGGGAAGCGCATGGGCCTGGCCGAAACGTGCGGCAATTGATCCTGTATCAGGCTCGCCCGGCGGTGCAGGCGGGTGGAGTAAAGGCGCCAGTTCCGCTGGATCGCCTTAAGCTTGCGGACGCCGTCGGCAATGGATTGGATTGGAATGCCGACGGGGTTGAGCCAGATGTTTTGCGCCCAGAAAACCCGCCTCACCGGTTGGTCCGTCAGAACCAGCCGCCCGCGAACTTCCCGAACGCCCTCGAGTTCGCGGACGAGATGATCTTCAAATCCTTTCGCCGCCAGGTAAGCGGTTTTTATGTCAGACGGCATCGGCTCTGCGCGGAAAGGGGCTGGCAAACCGGCCGGTCATTTTTTGAAGGGAGAAGTGCCAAGCTTTTTATTGATTTCGTCGAAGGAGTTTCTTAAAGATTCCAGCCGGTTTGTTTCCCGGTCCAGTTCGTCGAACAGGTCTTGCCTGTGTCTGGCTTTTTCCCGGCGGATCGCCATGCGCAGTTCGTAGACTTTTTTGTCCATCATTTCGATCTCCTCCAGACGCCTGTCGTATTCCGACTTGGTGAGACTGCCGGTATTGAACCGGGAGCACAGCTCCTGGTACCGGGCTATCAGGTTCTGGGTGGTTTGGTTCCAGTCGATCCCGCTTTTTTTCCCGAACGAAACCTCCGGGCCCACGCCGAAAAACAGCAGTCCGGCCTTAAAGCCGAAAGAGATGTATCCGTCCTTGTTTTTATGCACGGAGCAATCCTGCTTGTCCATCATGATATAACGTGTGCGGGAATTGTCGAGGTACACTTTGACCTGGCCGGCGGAAACGGCGGCCGGAAGCAGGACGAGCGACAAAAAAATTGTGAGCGGTCGAATCATAATCGGTGGACGTTATCCGTTTGAGCGCCGGTTGCCGAAAACGCGGCGTTCAGTTCGTCTTTTGGGTTTTTGCCGCCGGCCGGCCGCTCCGAATCTTGCCTCGCATTTCTTCCATCATGTTTTCCATTTCCGTTTCCACCTGTTGGCGCAGGTCCTCCGCCTTGTAGGGGTGGCGGTCGGTCAGGATGCGCGGCTCGCCGGGGACCGCGGTGCGTGGCTTGGCGGACGGCGGCTCCTCCATGGGCACGATGCCCGCCTCCTGCGGAAGGGAAGGCATCGCCGCAAAGGCTCCCGGAACGGCGGGAACGAACGAATAACCCAGGGAATCCAACCAGCGCAGGGCAACGTTGGATTTGATGGAAAAATTGATGTCGGTGATGACCAGCCCGCCTTTGCCCTCGCGGGCGATATTGGAATTGATGCCCACCATGGCGCCGTACCGGTCGATCAAGGGGCCGCCCGAGTTTCCCTTGTTGATGCTGGTTTCGGTCTGGAACACGTTCTTCCCGGCAATCTCCTGAAAATTTTCGATCTGACTGCTGATCGTCCCCGTGGTCAGGGTCCAGAGTCCTCCCTGTTCCGGGTGGCCGATGGCCAGTACCGGTTCGCCGATTTCGATGCGGCTGGAGTCGGCAAATTCCAGGTGCGGAAACGGAGAGGCTCCTCCCTGGATTTTCAGTAGCGCCAGGTCCAGCGAGGTCGAATAATTGAGTAGCCGGGCTTTGTGTTTGCGTGTGGTGTCTTTTTTGATGTTGCCGGTGATGTGGCGCGGTTTGAGAAAGACCCGCAACTTGCTGTAAGGCCGGCCGAGCTTGTCGCTGAAAATGACATGGGCGTTGGTGAGCACCAGCCCGTCGGAGCGGATAATGGCGCCGGTACCCAGGCTCTGATTTGGTTGCCGGGGATCGAAAGCGGCAATCAGCACCACGGCCGGAGCGGTTTCCCGGTAAACCTGTTTCGGGTCGAAATCCAGCGCCGCCGCCGACAGCGAGGTATGGGTCAACAGGGTAATAACCAGGAACGGCAGGATTCGCATTAAATCTTCCCTTCCTTTTTCAGGACTTCCCGTTCCAGTTCCTCGTGCAGTTTGTCCGCCCGCTTTTTAACGGCGTCCCGGACTTCCTGCGACAGTTCCTTGTAGTGATCCAGATTTTGCTTGAACTTTTCCAGGTCCAGGCGTGCCAGGGAAAACAGTTCGTTCCGGCGCGGGTGCTCCCAGTGGTCGATGATTACGACGCCGTTGAGGGTCGCGGAGGTGATGGTTTTGATGGCCGACTCGACGTTTTGTTCTTCTGAACTGGCTTCGAAATCGCCGGCCGTGGTGCTGGCCATGTAATCCTTGGTGAGGGATTTGGTGTAAAACTCAAACACCTTGGCCAAGTCGTTGCGGGCGCGGTCGTCCGCGGCGACTCGTTGCAGGGAATAATTTTTGATGCCGGCCGCCGACCCGATGCCGTAAAATGCCTTGCCGTCGGAGTCCTCGAAAGCCCCGCCGCCGCGCATAACCCAATCGGGCGGTTCGACATCCTTTAACGTAGCTCGCTGGGGCGGAAGCGGGGGAGTGCTGGCGCAAGCGCTGAACAGCGATACAATTAAAATCCCTCCCACGACGGCCCATAAGCTTTTCTGCTGTGACATGGAATTTCTCCTCGAAAAAGTTTGTGAGTTCAATCGGTAAGCAAAGTTGCGGCAGTCCGTCGGGCGCCGTTTGCTTTTCTGTTTGAGATCGCTTGACTATTGTTGATACAATTTGGATGCCAAAACTGTCGTCACAATCCGGGAAAATGCCGATGAATAGGGATTAAAAGCGGTTACACAAAAATTATAGGTAAATTTTCCGCGTTCCGCCATACCTTTTCCTTGTTCGGTGCGTCGATGCGATGTCGTTCGCGGGTATTCATGCCCGGTTCCATGCATGGATGCATGGTATTGAATGCCAAACCATGCATGGAAGGGGCTGTTCGGATTCCGGGCGGGCGGCCCTTGTCTGTCGCGATTGGGGCCCGTGGGCCCGGCAGGAGCCAAAAGGTCCGGGGTGGCGGTGGTTTTTGACTCGAGAACCGGACTTAGGCACGGGTTTTGCTCATAACGTTTTCCAGACGTTCGTGGTTCCGGAAACGGTTTTGCGGTTTCCGTTTATTCCCTGGCACCGGGATGGATACGATGAGAATAATGATTCGGCCCACGGTTTTCCTGGTCATTCTTGGCTTGGTGTCCGGTTGCGCGGGATGGAGCGGGGCGGCCCGCGAAAAAGGCCCGGCGCCCGTTGCTCCGGCCGTGCGCACCGAGAAGCCGCTCCCTCCCAGAACACCTGCCTGGGTCATCGGCAAGGGCCATCCCGGCTTTCCCGCAAGCCGCTATCTGACCGGGGTGGGGGTTTCGGGAGAAAACGCCGTATCCGCCAACGAGTCCGCCCGCTCGGAACTGGCCAAGTCCTTGAAGGTCAAAATCAGCTCGGTAATGCGCGACGTATCCACCGAGGAGAGCACCCGGCTTCGCCTGGTGGTGGAGACCCAGGTCGATACCATTCTCGAGGGTGTGGAGATCAAGGACGGATGGTACGACGCGGCGAAAAGAGTTTATTATTCGTTTGCGGTTTTGCGCCGCGAGCTTGCGGCGGCGGCGATACGCGACCGGATCGCCGGGATTGAATCGCGTCTGCCGGAGATCATGCGCCAGGGTCGGGAACACGAGGCGGCGGGCGAGGTGGTGGGCGCGTTGTCTCATTATCTTTTCGGCTACCGCGCCGCCTTGCCGTTACTGCCGCTGAAAAGCGCCCGGCGCGTCATCATTCGGGCGTCGGAAATTCCGGGCGGTGGTGCGCTCGGCGCCAGGGATTTTGCCGACCGTATCGACGAGGTCGTGCACAGCCTGGACTTGTCCGTCGGCTCCGGCGACGGGCAGGTCGTCCAGTCCATCGGCGGACTGCCCGAACCTCTCGCCGTCCGGGTGAGTTTCAAGGGAAAACCGGTCCACGGCATTCCCGTGGTGTTTCAGTTCGACCGGGGCGACGGCGAGTTGGAGGCGAAAAAGACCAGCGCCGCCGACGGCACGGCGCAAACCACTGTCCGCAACATCCGCGACCTGGAGAAAAAGAACCAGCAGGTTTCCGCCCGTTTCGATTATGACCAGATTGCTTCCCGCTTGCAGGTCGGGCCGGCGGAAAAATTCCTGGTTCCCCTGCGCGGCGCCAGGACGGTGTTTCATTTTTCCGTCAAAACTCCGGAATGGGGCCCGGGGAAAACCCTCGCCTGGAAAAGAGGCGTCACCGACATGGTCAACCAGGTTATCCGCAACATCCCGCCCGGCGGCAGTCCCACCGTCGGCATCGTCGAGTTCAGGGACTTGCGGTTGAACCGGGTCGTGCCCTTCAGCAGGATTTTGCGGGAGGATTTCAAAACCATCCTGGTACAGGCGGAAAACCTGACGGTCAAGGAGGCCCCGCCGCCCGCAGAAAACCAGTCCCTCGGCGACGTTGCCAAAAGCGCCGGACTGGATTTCTACATCTCCGGTTCCTACCGCATGGAAAATCGGGGATTGGAACTTCGGGCGCAGTTGACCGAAACGGCGACCGGGCACATCCTGTCCTCGGCGCGGGCGCGGATCGCCAGAAGCGAAATTTATCCCGGCGACCTGGCCGCGCTGGAGAACCCGGCATTGCAGGGCAAACCGTTCGCCGGCGGCTACGACGCCGACCTGAACCAACTGATCTTTGCCCGGCCGTCCCATCCCGCGTTTAACGTGAAAGTCTGGGTCGATCAAACCGACTACCGCATCGGCGACACCATCACGTTCAATATTAAATCGGACCGGGATTGTTACCTGACACTGCTGGACATCGGCGCCGACGGCAATATAACGGTGATCTTTCCCAACAAGTACCGGCGCGACAATTTCGTGGAGGCGGGGATCGTGTACCAGATTCCCAGTCCGGGTTACGGATTCAGGTTTGACGTTCAGGGGCCGCCGGGGCTGGAGCGCATCAAGGCGGTGGCGACGCTGACCCCCGGTTCGCCCATCGAGCTTGACCTGGAACAGGGATTCCACAGCATCGAGCGCGGCACAACGCGCGGCAACCGCGATATCCGGGTCATGGCGGAGCGGTTTTCGCCGGACACCGCCACCGCCTGGGCGCAGGCCTACACGGAAATTTTTATTTATGAGAGGGAAAAAACCTACTTCCGCGGGTCGCGGAAAGTGCCGCTGGTTTTAAAACCCAAAAAACCCATCGACATGCTCGGCACCCTCGGTAAAGAGGAGAAACTGGAATGAACAAGAACCGGTCACTGTCAACTGCATTATGAAAAAACAATTATTGCTGGGACTGGGCGGGGCGTTGATTGCGATTGTGCTGGCCGCCGGGCTGGACGATCTGTTCCGGTCGTGGGAGTTGAAGACCTACGATTTCCGGCTCCGCCTGCGCGGCGCCATCGAGACCGCCCCGGCGCTGGTGATGGTGGATGCCGACGATGCCGCCGCGGCGCGCTATGGCCGCTGGCCCTGGGACCGCTCCGTGCACGCGGCGATGATTGACTTTCTGAACAGCCGGGGCGCCGGGGTGATCGCCTACGATATCTTGTTCGCCCGGCCCGACGACCATAATTCCGACCTGGCCCTGGTCGGCGCCGTGAAAAGCGCCGGCAACGTGATCTTTCCCGCCGCCGTGAGTTTGTCGGAGTCAGCGGACACGGTGGGAGCGCGGGCCGACGGGCTTTCCTTGAAAAACGGTATTTCCTCGTCCCCCGCCGCCGCGGATTTTTTTGCCGTGGGCGATGCGATCCTGCCTCTGCCGCAGTTGGCGCTGGAGGCCGGAGCGCTGGGCCACATTGCCGCCAACCGCGACGCCGACGGCGTGGTGCGCCGCGTTCCCCTGCTCGTGCGCTATGGGGGAGAGCTGATGCCGTCGCTGGCCTTGCAAGCGGTTTTGAACTACTTGAGCGTTCCCGCGTCCGGTGTCGGGGTGGTCAAGGGATACATTATATTGGAGCGGGCGCGGTTTCCGGAAACGGGGGAAAGCGTCGATCTTCGCATCCCCATCGACGACAAGGGGCAGATGCTCATCAACTACGCCGGCCGCTGGACGGAAACTTTCAAGCACGCTTCCTTCGCGTCCGTTCTTGCCGACGGGCCGTCCGACCGGGGCGAGGACTTGCGCGGCAGGCTGGTGCTGGTGTCCAATACGCTATCCGGGCACGACATCAAACCCATTCCCATCGAAAAGGATTTTCCCGGCGGCGGCATTCACGCCAACATCATCAACACCCTGCTGACGCGCAACTTTTTAAGGGAGACTCACAAGTCCACCGATCATACGCTGATTTTATTGTTGTGTCTGGCGACGGCGGCGGTTTTCGGGCGGCGGAGTTATTTTTCCCAGGCTGGTTTGTTTCTGTCGCTGGCCGCGGGGTATCCGGCGGTCAATCTGGCGCTGTTCAACGCGGGATGGGTGGCGCCGCTGTTTACGCCCCTGTTTGCCATGGCGCTGACGGCCCTGCTGGTTTCCGTTTACCGGACGGAGGAGGAAAAAGGCATCTCCGACGTTCTCCTGAAGGAAAAGCGCCGCGTGGAGTCGCATCTGGAATCCATTTCGGCGAACCTGTCGCGCAAGGAGGAGGAGCTGGAAAAAATCGGCCTGCTGTTGCATGAGATGCGCGAGGGCATCGAAAAGGGCCGCCGGCGTGGCGAGGAGCAGACGCAAAAAATCGCCGGCCTGCAACACAATCTGCAACTGGTTCTGGAAGACAAGGAAAGATTGCAAAAAGAGCGCCGGGAACTGGAAAACAAGGTACTGGATTTGCGCGTCCATATTTCCTTTGACGAAGTGCGGATGGAAGGCGAGCTTGAGCGGTTGAGGGCGGAATGTCTGCAATTCGGCATCATCACGCAAAACCGGGAGGTTTTGGAAATGTTCCGCACCCTCAAGCAGTCGGCGGGCGTGACGTCGGCTATATTGATTCTCGGCGAGTCGGGGACGGGCAAGGAACTGTTCGCCCGTGCCTTGCACCAGTTGAGCGGCAGACGGGACAAGCGGTTCATTGCCGTCAACATGGCGGCGATTCCCGAGGCTCTCGTGGAGAGCGAGCTGTTTGGTCATGCCCGTGGCGCGTTCACCGGCGCCGTCTCCACCCAAAAGGGAAAATTCGCCGAAGCCGACGAGGGCACCCTGTTCCTCGACGAGATCGGCGACGTCGGCAAGGATATTCAAGTCAAGCTGTTGCGGGTGTTGCAGGACAAGGAGGTTCAGCCGGTGGGCGGGACGGCGTTTAAGGTCGATGTCCGCATCGTTGCCGCAACGCACAAAAACCTTCAGGAGGAAATCGCCGCCGGCCGGTTCCGCGATGACCTGTACTACCGGTTGAACACCATCACCGTGACCTTGCCGGCGTTGCGCGAGAGGAAGGAGGATATCCCCATCCTGGTGCGGCATTTCATGGAACGGTACCGGGCCGAATACGGCAAGAACATCCAGGGCATTTCCGACCGGGCGATGGAGACGCTGTTGAATCATCCCTGGCGCGGCAACATTCGTGAACTGGAAAACATCGTTCAGCGCGGCATCACGCTTTGCGAAACCGAGTTGGTCCGGGAAAAAGACCTGGGGCTGGAAGCGGAGAATGGCGTCCCGGCGGGATCGCGCAAAACGGTTACGGGCCGGGAAGGGGACGAGATTTTGTTGGGCGCCCTGAGGGAGAACCGTTTCGAAATCAAGGAAACCGCCGTGCGGCTTAACATGAGCCGCAACACCGTGGCGTCCCGGTTCAAGGGCATCTGTTTCGATTTGCTGGTGAAAAACCGGCTGGACCGGGAAAAAACGGCGCGTGAAATCTGCCGCGGCGGCAACTCTTACGATTTGGTTTTGCAGAGAATCGCCGAATACCATGACAACCTGATCCAGACCGCCAGGGAGTTTACAACGGCGGAGGAGGCTGTCATGGATGCCCTCAAGCGGGCAAAAAACCTTCCCATTCAATATCACGCCTCGGTTGAGGATCTGGTGCGCCACAGTTTCGATTAATCCGGGACCGTGAGAGCAGATGGAAATCTCACGGGTTATCCGCATAAAAGTGCGGGATTGAGATTATTTTTCCTTTCCTGATTTTTCGTGGAGTAAAATAGATGGAAGGGCTTTTGCGGCGGGGAACCGGATTCTCCGCTTTTTGACCTGTGCGCTGAAAGGGCAGGTTTGAAACCCAATACAAGGGGTTCTCTTTTAAGAGGAGGAAGGGCCATGGGAAATTTAAATGTTCAAAGAAAACGAAGCCTGTATTCGGTAGTTCCCATGGTGTTGCTTTTCGGAGTTTTGCTTATCTTGCCCACGGAGGGGTGGTGTGGGTCGTCAGAAAAATTCCGGGACTATCCGATCTCGTGGGTGGGGTCGGTCGCTTTTTCTCCGGACGGACGCCAGGCGCTTTCCGGCAACTGGGATCATACCCTGAAGCTGTGGGATGTGATGACAGGCACGAGGTTACGCACATTCCGGGGGCACATCGGCCGGGTTTCTTCCATTGCCATCTCGCCGGATGGCCATTTGGCGCTTTCGGGAGGCGGGGACAGGAAGGTCAAGCTTTGGAATATCGCCACGGGCAAGCTGATACGGACCTTCCATGGACATTTGGGCAAGGTGCATTCGGTGGCTTTTTCTCCGGACGGAAGCCAGGCGCTTTCCGGGAGCCTGGATCATACTCTCAGGCTTTGGGAGGTTGCCACGGGCAAGGAGATCCGCGTTTTTGAGGGTCACTCCGGCCAGGTGCTCGCGGTGGCTTTTTCTCCGGACGGCAAGCAGGCGGTTTCCGTTAGTTGGGATCATACTCTCAAGCTTTGGGATATGGTTTCCGGGGAAATGGTGCGTACCTGGGAGGCGGACAGCGGCCGGGTTTCCTCCGTGGCTTTTTCGCCCAACGGAGTTCAGGCGCTTTCCGGCGGCGGTGACAATAAGCTCAAGCTGTGGAACCTTGCGACCGGCGTGGAGGTCCGCGATTTTATCGGGCATTCGGGCGGCTACCTGGATGGCATCAAGGCCGTTGTCTTTTCTCCGGACGGACGCCAGGCGCTTTCCGGGGCGGAAGACGGTGAAATCAAACTCTGGAACGTGGCGACCGGCCAGGAGATTCGTACGTTCATCGGGCATGAGGGCGGGATCAATACCCTGGCCTTTTCCCCTGACGGAAATCGCATCCTCTCCGGCAGTGAAGACAGAAGCGTCAAGCTTTGGAACGTGGCGACCGGCCAGGAGATTCGCACCTTCAAGGGATATTCCAAGGGAGCGGAAATCCGTGTGCCCGGCCACTCCAATGGTTATGCGTTTTTAAACCGGGATTAGCTGGAGGGTTTGCGCGGCTGTTTGTTTTGTCCGGCCTGGCGGCAACGACGCTCCGCCTCCGCCCGCTTTTTGTACATCCGCCGCGGCGGGCCGTAATGCCCCAGGTAAACGTCCTCGCTGGTGAATACGAGTTCCTTCTTCTTTATAAGCGCGTTTGCCTTGGCGATGCACTTCTCCGGGCTGTACCCCGCCGCATAGGTTTTTTCCAGATTTGCGTCGAGTCCGGCGCAGGCGGGTAGCCACAGCGCAAGCAGTACCGTGCAGGTTCGGCTTTTGCACATTGCCTTTTACAGCGTGGCCGCCTTGACGCTGACGACGAAATCGTCGCTCTGCGTGCCGTCGGCAGGTGTCAAGGTAATGGAAAAACTGGACGGCGTGTATTCGGTGTCGTTGTTATGCGCCGTGAAAGTAATGCTGAACATGCATTCAAACGTCGGATCGGAATTGGTGCACAGGGTTTTCAGCGTATGCTTTCCCAAGGTCAGTTCCAGGTCTTTCGTGACCTTGGAAATGGGCTGGTTAACGTCTTGAGTGAAAATCGTCGTTGTGTCGATCACAACGGAGTTGACGGAATCGACGCTCGTCATGATGACCATTTTGGTATTGTTTCCCGGTCGCAGGGTGGTTGGGCCGGTTGGCGTATCGTTACTGTTTTTGCAAGCGTAGCCCGCGGCCAGAATCGCCACGAAGATGAGAATTCGGTAAGCGGTGGATCCACGGTTGTTTTTCACGGAAATTGCCTCATAGTATGAGCGTTGGAATGTCTGCCGAAATTCAAGGGACAATTTTATACTGTATCGACCTTAAAAAACAAGGGATCAACCCGGGGCCACCTCAAAAATTTCCTCGAGCCGGGCGTGGTGTCGAGGTTCGAGCCGCCACCCGGCGGCCTTGGCGTTGTCTTCCATCTGGCGTTCGTTTTTGACGCCGATCAGGGCCGTGGTCAGCCCCGGCTGGTGGATGGCCCAGTTGATCGCCACTTGGGCGCAGGTTTTGCCCGCCGCGTCGGCGACTTCCTTCAACCGGTTGACCCTGGCGATGTTGTTGGCGAACGCCTCGCCGGTGAACTCTCCAAGTATTCCCTTGCTCCGCCAATCCTTGAAGCGGGTGTTTGCATCATATTTCCCCGTGAGGACGCCGGATGCCAGGGGACTGTAGGCGATGATGCCGATATTGTTTTTCAGGCAAAAGGGCACGGTTGCTTTTTCGATGGAGCGTTGCAACAGGCTGTATTCGGGTTGCAGGGATACGAGGGGGCCGAACTTCAGGCATTCCTCCATCATGCCCACGGTGTAATTGCTGACGCCGATGTGACGGATTTTGCCCTGTTCGCGCAACGTCAAAAGGGCGTCCATGGTCTCTTCCTGCGGCGTGCCGGCATCCGGCCAATGCACTTGGTAAAGGTCGATGCGGTCGGTCTGCAATCGCGCCAGACTTTGGTCGATTTCCTCAAGGATGGATTTTTTGGTGGCGATTTTCTGAATGGAGCCGAGGGCCTTCTTCTCCCACCGCAAGCCGCACTTGGTCGCCAGAATGACTTTATCGCGCACCGGTTTGAGCGCTTTCCCCAAAAGCTCTTCCGAATGGCCGAAGCCGTACACCGGCGCGGTGTCGAAAAAATTGATCCCCAGGTCGAAGGCCTTGCGGATGGCGCGTGTTGACGCGGCGTCGCCCTCGTTGTTCCAGAAGGGAGCGCCGCCGATGCCCCAGGAGCCGAAACCCAGCGCCGAAACTTCAAGGTCGCTGTTTCCGAGTTGTCGATATTCCATGGGTCTCGTCCTTTCATCTACAAGTTTTGTTTTATGATAGCAAATATTTTATCCGCAACACCCACAAGATGTCGCTATCTTTATTCAATTAATAAAATTATAATTTAAATTGATTTTTTGCTGTTTTTCTGCAAAAATATTACTTTAATAAATAAAATTATGAGTTTAAATCATGCTAATTGAATTCAAGGTCACTAATTTTCGATCAATCAGAGAGACCCAGACGCTCAGTTTGGTGGCTAATTCTTCAAAGGAATTGTTAGAGGAAAATACCTTTGATACCGGCATAAAAGGATTTCCTCGTTTGTTGCGCTCCGTCGTAATTTATGGTCCGAACGCAGCGGGAAAAAGCAACCTTTGTCATGCAATGTGGTTTATGCGGCTATTTGTAATAAACTCCGCACAGGAAAAGCAAGCTGGGGATGAAATCCCCGCAACACCTTTTTTATTTGATAGGACACGAAAATCCCATCCTAGTGAGTTCGAAATTATTTTTATTCATAAAGGAATTCGTTATCAATATGGCTTCGCAATCAATGTTCGTCGTATTATCCATGAGTGGCTTTTAGCTTATCCGCTAGGAAAGGCGCAACGCTGGTTTGAACGTAAATTTAATCCAAACACACAAAGAGATAAGTGGGAATTTGGTAGTAAATTCAAAAGTAGAAAGCGATTCCTACAAGAAGCTACCCGAGACAACGCTCTGTTTTTATCTACAGCCATTCAACTCAACAACGAACAATTAATGCCGGTGTTCGACTGGTTTAATAGCGCTTTTAATATTTTTTCCTCAGTTCATACTCTCCAACCGGATTATACGGTAGGTTTATGCGAGGAAAGCTCTGGGAAAAACCTTGTCATAAAGTTTATGAATGAAGCGGACTTAAGCATCGCTAATATTTCTTTGGAAAAAAACAAACTTTCCCTTAAATATTTACCCAAAGGTATGCCCAGAGAAATTAAAGAACAAATCAGGTCGGATTTACAGGAAAACTTGAAGATAATTTTTTTTCATAATGTAAAAGGTTCCACAAAAAATATCGGCTTAGATTTTGGTCATGAGTCAGATGGAACTCAAAAACTATTCTCCATTGCTTGCCCTATATTAAACACTTTGGCTCAAGGAAATGTTTTGGTTGTAGACGAGCTTGACAACAGTCTGCACCCGTTGTTAGTTCGGTACCTAATCAACTTTTTTCATGACCCCAAACTTAACAATAAAAACTCGCAACTTATTTTTGCAACACATGATACCTCTTTGTTGGATAAAGAAATTTTTCGCCGCGACCAGGTATGGTTCGTTGAAAAAGATAAACACAATTCTACCCAGTTGTATCCGCTATCCGACTTCAAACCCCGCAAAGGGGAGGCTCTTGCGAAGGGCTATCTCCAAGGGCGTTATGGGGCCTTGCCGTTCATAGGCGATTTTAAAATCTAACAATGGCCAGAAAACCCCACAAAGACAAATTCCGGGGAACAGGGTCCTTAAGGCGTAGAACAGCCCAGCGAGACCCTCGTGATCGGGTTTTAATCGTATGCGAGGGAGCCAAAACCGAACCTAATTATTTAAAAGAACTGATGCGCTCTTTGAACCTAACCTCAGTAAATGTTGAGGTCTATGGGAGAGAATGCGACTCGTCTCCTGTGTCTGTCGTAAATTTTGCAAAAAATTTGTATGATAAAGACCGGGACTATGACCGCGTTTATTGTGTGTTCGATTTAGATTCTCACCAATCATATAATCAAGCATTGGAAAAAATAAGAAACATGCGCCTGAAAAAAGGCCACAGCATGAATGCCATCACGTCGATTCCCTGTTTTGAGTTCTGGCTACTTCTCCATTTTCAATATACAACAGGAAAATTTCCAAAAACAGGTAATAAATCGGCATGCGACACACTCATTTCCAAGCTTAAAAAACACATTCCGAATTACCAAAAGAGATCGGAAGGTATTTTTACCAAAACGAAAGGCAAGCTCCCTACAGCAATTGCGAATGCCAAAAAGGTCGAGAAATACCATAGAACCAGCGACACGGACAACCACCCGTCTACCAAGGTTTATCAATTGGTTGAATACCTGCAAAAATTAAAAAAATTTGTTCATCAAAAAAATCAGTCATGAAATCGCTGACCCGCGTACTAGGTTACCTGAAACCTTATAAAACTCAAGTGGCGTTGACGTTGTCCTTCG
>JBHHYO010000018.1:0-37320 GCA_046757665.1 Nitrospinales bacterium | reverse complement strand
CCTTCCAGGTCGGGGACCTTCAGGAGCGCTGTTCCCGGGAATTGTCTAAATTTAAACAACCCAAAAAAATAATTGTTATCGACGAATTTCCAAAAAGTTCTTCGGGGAAAATTCAGAAAAAAAATCTAAAAACCCTGTATGGGGACCATATGAAATAAGGCGTGCTCGTTGCTTGAACCCTGGGCCGCTGAGATTAAACCGGCGCTATAATGCCGTCTCCTGTTTTCCGGCGGGATCAGGGAGCGGTCGAAAAGCGGGAAACAAATGATAATCCAGATCAAGAAGGGTATGAATGACGAGATCAGACAAGTGGCCGAAATTCATCACGCGATTCTTCCGAAAAGCATGATGACGCGCCTGGGAAAAAAATTTCTTACCGAAGTTTATTATCCTGTTTGTATTGAAGACAGCCGGTTTCACTGTTTCGCCAGTATTTATGAAGGGAGGGTTGCCGGGTTCATGACCCTCGTCACGAAAGGAGGGTCGGGAGGGCTGATCATGCTTTTATTTAAACGTCCGGTGGCCCTTTTATCCGCTTTAAGTCACATGGTTTTTCACAATCCCAAAGCCTGTTGGTGGTCTCTTCAGATTATTTTTCACCTGGGGCTTGGAAAGAAAGAGCCGCTCCACGAGATTCCCTGCGAGTTGGTTTCGAGCGGTGTGTTGCCGGAATTCCGATCGGCTGAATTTGTCAAGAAAACCGGTCGGCGGCTGAGCCGGGAACTCTATTTGAATCTGGTTCAATTTATGCTGGATCATGAAATTCCGCGATTGAAGGGGTTCACGCTGAAGCAGGATATTTTGACAAACGCGAATGTAAAGCATCTTGGATTCAAACCTCAATTTACTGGGAGGATTCCCGGACGCAATCCCGTCAACGAGTTGATAGCATATGTCTGGGAAATGGAAGAGGCGGCGAAAAAATTTGGACTGTCTCCCTCAAAATCCCAGACGCAACACGGCTGACGACCGGGTTGAAATTTTGTCCAACGGTTTTTTGCCTTTTACGGTGGGACGCTCCCTGGAGATCAACAAGACATGGAAAAAATCCGGAATTTCATTTCTCTGACCCTGATGGACGGCCAGAACGTTGGCGAAAACGATTTGTTAATTGAAGACGGCCTTTTGGATTCTATCGGTATCGTTCAACTGGTCGCTTTTCTGGAAGAGGAATTTGATATCGAAATCGACGAGGAAGATTTCAACGAAGACAACCTCGGCACGGTGGGAAAAATTGCTCAATTCCTGGAAAAAAAATCCGCGGGAAAATCCAATTGAAATTCTTAACAAACATTCCCAGGACGGCTCCGGATTGAATCGGGGAGCGTTGGGAAACGGTCGAAGTTACCGGGGGAAAAAGCGTGATACTTAATCCCAGCCACTTCATATTGACCGTGCCGGATATGGGGCGGGTTGGCGCTCTTCAAGAAAACCTCGGTGCTCGGGAAATATTCGCCCAGGAAGTTCCCGTTCCTCCTCAGAAAAAAGCGCTGTTGCGGCACTCCTATTTGCGAAATCGGGTGAAATACCTGTCATTCGAGGGAGCGCATTCCTGTGAGGTGGAAGTCATCGAACACGCCGGGCCATCGAGAATGGTCGTGCCCGGAAACCTCTTCCCAATATTTGCGAGTCCGAATCCTCGGACTGCGTCCGCAGACGATGGTCATTGGGGCCATCTAGTCAGGGCATTCCAGGGCTTGCTGGGCGGGGAAATTAAAGTCGTGAATTCCCAGGGCATCGTTACGTTTCACTGTGAAGAAGGAAACCTGCAAGCGGGCGTCTCCCTGGTTCTTCATTTCGTGGAGGACCTGGACTCCAAAGTACGATTTTATTGCCGAGGATTTGGTTTTAAAGAGCTGGAATCGCCGCGCGCAAACCGCTGGCGGTTATTGGAATGCAAGTCCAAAGTTTCCAAGAGGCGTTTCAGACTGGGTTTGGTAAAGAGCCGGGAGACCGAGACCCGGGAGTTGATCCGTCCTCATTTCCTGGATGACCCGGGGTTTACCTGCCTTTCGTTTCTGGTGTCCGGCGTGGAAAGGGAATTAAAAAAAATAAAGGGAATAGAGTGCGAAGTTCTTTCTGATCCTATGGAAGTTCATATGAACGGAAAGAACTTGATTTGTGCCTTCGTCCGTGACCCGGAGGGCCAACTCATAGAATTGTTCCAATTTAAAGATGCGAGGGAATTGGGCGGTGGTTTAGGGGCATGATCCTTTCCTTGCGGCCCGAGGGAACAGAGGGGGCGTCAAGGGTTTCCTTTTTGCGTGAGGAGTTTTTTAAAAAGCTCCAGATAACCCACGATACTTTTGTAAATACTGATGCCTGATTTGCCCAGTTTAAGGTCGTATCTTAACACAAGCGGTACTTCGCCGATTTTTTGGGAAAAGGGACGGAGTTTAACCAGAAGGCCGCCCATTCCGGAAAATCCTTTGCCGGCAATCAGGTCGTCGCCGTGTTTTTCAAACGCCCGTTTTAAAACCTTGAGCTGGATTCCCCGGTAAAAAGAGGAGTAGTCCGTTACTCCGGGAATCCGCGCGATTCTCCCCATCAAGAAGGCCACGCTGAAACTGAGGATGTATCGGAACCAAGTCACGCCGATCAGTTCTCCCCCCTCCGCAAAACGGGAGGCGATAACGATATCGTAGGAAGACCGCATTTTTTCCACGATATCAAGAATGATATATGGAGTCTGCGTATTGTCCGAGTCCATGGTGATGCAGATATCGTCATCCGTGCCTTCGTCGCAGACTTTTTTGAACCCCGCGCGGAAAACCTCCACAATGCCTTTGTTTTCCGGGAAGGATATGATTTCAATATTTAATTTGTCCTTGAAACATTCGATCACCTGCAATGTATGGTCGGTGCTTCCGTCGTCGACGATGATTATTTTATAGTCCTGGATAAAGGTTTGGGTGATTCGGATCAATCGCTCGAGAAGTTTTTCTATTCCTTCTTCTTCGTTGTAGGCGGGAAGCAGAATATAGATCATAGTCGCTTTATATTAAAGCCGGTATTTGTCCAGGCTTTGGTTTTTCAACCATTGGTAGGTGATGTCAAGCCCCTCGTTCAAACTGACCTGGGGATCATAATTTAAATCTTTTCTCGCCAAATCGATTTCAGCGCATCGTTTTTCAATGGAATCCCAGGATCTTTTTTGCACGAATTGTACAGGAGCCGGGTTTCCCGTCAACTCATTAATCATGTTAGCGAGATCGATGATTTTTGTTTGCCGCCCGGAAGCAAGGTTGTAAGTTTTCCCCACCGCATTTTCCTTTTTTGCCGCCAGGAGGGTGCCATTTACGGAATCGGCAATAAAATTAAAATCCCGAGTTTCATTTCCCGTGCCTGTGATGACAAGGGATTGTTTCTTGATGGCGTTGAAAAAAAAGTTTGGAATAACGTTCCTGTACTTTCCCGGGAATTCTCCCGGCCCGTACGTGTTGAAATAGCGCACAATCGTTGTGGGCAAATTGTGATGTTCGTGGAAATAGTTAACGTAGCGTTCTCCCAGTAATTTGGTAATTCCATAGGGAGTGTCAAGGCTGAACTCCTTGCAACTTTCCGACAACCTTTCACCGCGATTGCCGTACACGCAGGAAGAAGAGGTATAGACAAACCGTTTGACTTTGCTTTTGTGGGAGTATTCCAGCAGGCGAAGAGTACCTAAACCATTCGTCAACAGGTCCTTTTCCGGAAAATCCACCGAATTTTGGTTTGCGAAGTTGGCCGCCAAGTGGAAGACTGTTTCGATTTCCTGGCTGAAAACCGTGTCCAGCGCGTTTACATCAAGAATACTTGCATGGATGAATTCCAGGTTGGGGGCTTGCGTCAAGTTTTCCAGATAACCCGAAGAAAGATCGTCAATTACAATTATTTTTGAATCGGTTTTGCAAAGTTCATTAACCAGGTAGGATCCTATCGCGCCGGCTCCCCCTGTAACTAAAGTCGTTTTCACTTTTTTAATCAAAAATGAATTGTTAAATAGCCGTCAAAACGGTCTAATATGCTTTGTCCAATAAACAATAGCATGGTTGGATTAACAAAATGAATAGGAAATAATCTTGCGGGTAATTATTTATCCTGAATTGGGCCAATCATAGAAACCGTCAAATGAAAATCCTGAACATTGTAGGCACGAGACCGAATTTTATCAAGATGGCTCCCCTTATGGAGCAGATGCTGAAAACGGGCGATATCACTCCCATCCTCTTGCACACGGGTCAGCATTACGATGAGAACATGAACCGGGTGTTCTTCGATCAATTGGGAATCCCCAAACCCGAGGTCGATCTGGAAGTTGGGTCGGGAACCAATGCCTGGCAAATCGCTGAAATTATCAAACGATTCGAAGCCGCGCTCGATCGTTACGCACCCGATGCCGTTCTGGTGGTGGGCGATGTAAACTCAACCCTCGCCTGTTCTCTTGTGGCCTCTTATCACAAAATTCCCGTCTTTCACGTGGAAGCGGGACTGCGCTCTTTCGACCGGAACATGCCCGAGGAAATCAACCGGATATTAACCGACCGGTTGTCCGATCTCTTGTTCGTTACAGAAAAAAGCGGTATGAAAAATTTAATAACGGAAGGGATCGATTCGGAAAAAGTTCATTTTGTGGGCAACGTCATGGTGGACACCCTTCTCAAATCCCGGGTCCTGGCGGAAAAGAGCAGTAACATTTTGGCCCGCCTGAAACTGGAACGAAAATCCTACGCCGTCATGACCCTGCATCGCCCTTCCAATGTGGATGCCGTCGGACCGTTGACCTCAATTCTGGAAGCTGTTGCGGAATTGGCCGGGGAGATGCCGGTGGTTTTTTCCATGCACCCCCGCACGGAAAAACGGGTCAGGGAATTTAATCTTGAGCATTTGACCGAACCCTTAACTCTGCTCCCGCCGCAACCATACTTGGATATGCTTCAGCTCATGAACTTTGCTCAAATGGTCTTAACGGATTCGGGGGGCATGCAGGAGGAAACGACGATTTTGGCCGTCCCTTGCCTCACCCTTCGGGAAAACACCGAAAGGCCGATTACCCTCGAGCAAGGGACAAACGTTCTTGTGGGAAGCGATAAAAAGAAAATTTTGCGGGAAGCCGGCAACATTCTTAAAGCCGGCGGTAAAAAAGGATCACGCCCGGAACTCTGGGACGGTTGCGCCGCCCAGCGAATCCTTCAGGTCATCTCCCGTTGGCAATCAACCTCTGTTTAACCTGTTTAAGAAACCAAAACTGATGCGAACAATGGAGCAGATTATTTCGCGAAACCGCTACGATATTTTTCTCGGTTTTTTGGTTTTTGTATCCGCTTTCGGTATCAAGTTGTACTTGGGGTTGCCATTTCAGTTTCCGGGCCACAGCGATCCCTCCGCCTATGTGATCGTGGCCAACAACCTGTATGAGGGGAGGGGGTTTGTAGAAAATTATATCGGCAACTGGCTGAATCCCGATGAAACCTTATTTCATCCCAGCAATGAGTATTGGCAACCACTGGCTTCCGTTGTCATGTTTTTATTCTACAAAATATTTGGCCAGTCCTTTCGGGCGGCGCAAATGCCGTCGATTTTAATGGGATCGATTTTGGTCGTCGTTGCCTACGGGATAGCCCTGCACATTTTCAACAATCGGGTTAAAGCCATTATCGCAAGCTTGTTGGTATTGTTTGCGCCCAGCCTGATGATAATCTCACTGCAAACCGCCAGCAATATTTATGCGGCGGTTTTTCAAGTTTTGTTTTTATTCGGCACCTATCTGGTTGTCAGGGAAAAGCCCAAAAATTTTTATTACTATGGGATGGGGTTGGGAGTACTTGCGGCTTTAGCGGTCCTTAGCCGCGGCGATCAGCAGTTGTTGATTCCGGTTTTATTCATTTGTCTTTTGTTCAGTCCTCATACCCTTGGTGAAAAGGTCAAATTTTTCGCGGTGTTTTCAGGTGTCTATGCGGTCTGCATGTTTCCCTGGTATATGCGGAATTATCTGGCCTTTGGAGGAACCTATTCACCCGCGGTTAATAATGTGTTCTGGGCCAGAACCCCGCATAACCTGAATTTTTACTTTTACCATTATGATTATTCGTGGCAGACCCTGATCGATGGAGGCTGGAACCAGATAAAAGTTCGGTTGCTACAAAAACCCTATATGAATATTCACTGGTTTGTTTGGGCGGTCACATTGTCTTCCCTGGTTTTCTTTTTCATTGGGGCAAGAAAATTTGCAAATCAAAAAGTGTATCTGCCTGCATTTGTTCTGCTTTTGTTCTACTTGCTCTTTTATACCTTGCTGGCCTCTACCAGCACCCCCGGGAACTCGGCATCCGGTATAATCGTTTTTATCATGTTGATTGTTACAGAGGGTATTTATTTAGTTTATAACTATTTAAAAGCGCGCTTGCCCGGTAATTTCCATGCCCCGATTCTTGTTGTTCTAACCCTTGTTTCGATGGGCAGTTTTTTTTCTTTTTATTTCAGTGGAAGTTTGCAAGCCCGCGCCCTTGGAGTCAACCAGTCAAAAATCGTGTTAGAAGAAATCCATGACTGGCTGAAGGCCCGGGAGCCGAAGGATCCCGTCATCATGACGAATCTTCCCTGGGAGATGCACCTGGTCACCCGCTATCCTACAATCCATATTCCTTTCGACAACGGTACCATGCCGGGCCGGCTTGCCACCGTGACGCTACCTTACATGCCTTCACCGCTTTACCGGAAGAACGTGGTGCTGGAATTGATTGAGAAATACAAGGTGAATTATATTATTCTGGTGAACCAGCTCTGGTGGAACGTGTCCCCCGACACAAAAGAACGGTTGAAAAAGGTTCTGGTTAAGCCGAATGAACCCGGGAACTTTGGGTCCGGATATACCATCTACCGGGTATTATAAAACTTATCGACTTGCTTCAAATCACGAATCCGTTTTTCATCATTCAACTGCAAAAATCATGAGAATACTGGTAACGGGCGCCTCCGGGTTTATTGGGAAAAATATCTTGACGAAATGGAGCTTGCCGGTTTCCAAAATAACCGCCATTTATCATGAAACCGACTTGACGGATTTCTGCCGGGAGAGAACCCTGAAGCACGTTGCCCCGGTACCGTGTGATCTGGGTTCTCCGGAGGATATTGGAAAATTAGTTGAGGTGCACGGCGGCTTTTATGATTTAATCATCTATCTTGCGGCCAATGGGGACCCGGCCAAATCCGCAAGCGATCCCGCTCTGGATTTGGAAATGAACACAAAATACCTGATCAATTTACTGGAGCAGATAACGTGCGGCAAATTCATCTTTTTTTCGTCGGGAGCCGTTTACGATAAATTAAAAGGTCCGGTGACTCCCGGGAGCGCTCTCAATCCGGTATTGCCGTATGCCGTATCCAAGCTGGCTTCCGAAAGGTACATCGAGTTTTTCAGCCGTCACCGAAAAACCATTAACACATACTATTTGATCCGATTTTTTGGCGCCTATGGAGAGTTTGAACCGGAACGGAAGATTTTCCGGCGGCTTTTGGAAACATTTCAAAACAGGTCTTCCGCGGATTATCCCATCAAGGGAAATGGGCTCAATTTGATCGACGCCATGCACGCCGAGGATACCGTCCGGGCGCTTGAAAAAATTGCCGAGTCAAACAAAGACAGCATGACCCTGGACCTTGCCAGCCATGATCCGTTAACAGTGAACCAGTTGGTTGAAAAAGCGGCTTCGTTATGCGGTTGCAAGGTGGAGCTAAAGCATGAAGGCCAGGCGCCGGAATATATCGAGTTTCGAACGGTGGATGATACGATGAAAAAAGAGTTTGGCTTCGTCCCGGAAATTTCCTTGGAAACGGGTTTGAAGTGGTATATTGACCAGCTGGAAAGGAGGAAGAATTGCAACGGGAAAAAGCATGGGTCGTCCTGGGAGCCGGTCCGGCAGGTTTAACCGCCGCCTATGAATTGGCTTCCAAGGGCAAATCGGTTTTGGTTTTTGAAGAAAGAGAATTCATCGGCGGCGCTTCCGCGACCATTTATAAAGACGGTTTTGCTTACGATTTCGGGCCTCATGCTTACCACATCAAGGGCACGGAGATAGACACCCTTTTTGAAAAAATGGCTCCCGGAACGCTTGCGAGAAAAACAATCGATCAGAAACTCGTTGTTGAAAACTCCGTCATCAGCTATCCCCTCAAGTTTTATGAACTGATACGTTCCCTGCATCCTCTCCGGTCGGCGCGGATGGTGTTCGACTATCTGGTCAGCACAATCACTTACGCGCTATTGCCTTTTAAAGATAGCAACTTCGAAGCCTGGGGAATCAAGAGGTTTGGTTACAGTTTGTACAACCTTTGTTTTGGACAATACACCCAGCGGGTTTGGGGGATTTCTCCCGTGCAACTCAGCGCCACCCTGGCTTCCAGCAAACTGCACAAGCTGAACCTTTGGGACATCATCCTGAAATTGCTCGGATTTACAGGGCAGGAGCAAGCGACCCACTGGAGCCAGTTTTATTATCCTGAAAAAGGAATCGGCGAAATCTGGAAATCCATGAGTCGGGAGATCGCGGATTTGGGCGGCAGAGTTTGCCTTAACTCTCCGGTTAAAACGGTGCATGTGAAATCGGGACAGGTGGAATCCATTACCATCGCAAATTCCAACGGACAGGAAAAAGTTTATGGCGTGGAAAAAATAATTTCCACCATCCCATTGGGCAAACTTGCAAACATGATGCGGGGGGCAGACGATGAAAAGTTTTCGCGGTTGGGCGATTCGCTGAAATATGTTTCCCTGATCACGGTAAACATGGCTTTTAATACGGCCCAATGCCAGGAAAGCCATTGGGTTTATCTTTTGGATCCGCGGTTTCGTTTCAATCGAATCAGCGAACAGAAAAACCTTGGTTCAGAGTGTTCTCCCAGGGACAAAACGCACCTTTCGTTCGAGATGACTTGTTTCGAGGAAAACGATCCCATGCAATTTGCCGACGATGCTTTCATGGAACGGCTGGCGCTGAAAGAAGTTGACAAGATCGCTGAAATCATCCCGCAGATTAATCGGAAAAATCATTGCGGCACGGAAGTTATCCGGATGAGAAACGTGTATCCCATGTACACCCTGGGTTTCGAGGAAAATCTCGACCGTTTGATCGAACAATTTTCCCAAATCAAAAACATGATATTGACCGGAAGACACGGCCTTTTTTTAAACAGCGATATGCACGATAGTATGGAAATGGGCAAAAAGGCCGCCCAATATCTCCTGGAAGACCCTCCGGACAATGAAGAATGGTATCGGATGGCAAAAAGTTATGTTAACTTCAAGGTCTCGAAAGTTAAATCGTGATCAAATTTCAATTCTAATCATTTCGAGTAATCCGTTTGGAGTAAATGATAACCGGATCGACTTTTTTTATAACCGGCGGCGCCGGGTTTATCGGGTCCTGGATCATCGAGCAGGTGATCGAGAACAACCAGGTCGTGGTTTACGATAACTGCCATCGCAATGCCTTGCAGTACACCCCCTTCATGAACCATTCGAACCTGAAGTTTATTAAGGGGGACATTTTGCGCGTCGAGGAGTTGCAGGCGGCGCTTCCGGCGAAATGCGATTATGTTATTCATCTGGCCGGCATCGCCGGAGTGCCGACGGTGGTGAAACATCCCGCCCTGACCCTTCAGGTCAACCTGATTGGCACCTACAATATTTTGAACCTGCTTCCGGGCCGCGACATCAAGCGCTTCATCGATTTCTCCACCAGCGAGGTGTATGGTCCGCACGTGTTCCGCGCTTCGGAGGATGGCATGACGACCCAGGGTCCCCTGAGCCAGCCCCGATGGGTGTACGCGGTCAGCAAGCTGGCCAGCGAATACCTGACCCATAGTTATTACCGGGAACATGGCCTGCCGATCATTACCATTCGGCCCTTCAACGTCTACGGTCCGCGGCAGGTGGGTGAGGGTGCGATTCATCACTTCATCCTCAGGGCCATCAAAAATGAAAACGTCATCGTCCACGGCAACGGCGACTCCATCCGTTCCTGGTGCTATGTCAGCGACATCGTGGACGCGGTTCTGGCCGTGTGTGAGAATGACAATGCCGTAGGCGAGCACTTTAATATCGGCAACCCCCAGGCCACGGGGACCACCCTGGAACTGGCAAAAAAGATCATCAACCTCTCCGAATCCAGGTCCAAAATTGAACTGCGCGAGATAGATTATCCCGACGTCGAGGTGCGCGTGCCCAGCATTACCAAAGCCAAAAAGTTATTCGGATACGAACCGAAAATCGACTACGAAACGGGTATCCGGAAAACCATCGAGTGGTATCGGGGAAAACTCAAGGACGATTTGCAATAAGACCTGGAATGGTGGGAAGGATCGGCAGGGGGCGAGGTCAACCGGAGGCTGAGTCCAATGTGGCGCCGCATTCCGCGCAGTGTTTGTTTTCATTCAGCCGGTGGCCGCATTTGCACATCCAGCCCTGTTGGGCCGCCGGGTTTCCGTAAACCAGAGCATAGTCCGGCACATCTTTTGTCACAACCGCTCCGGCGCCGATGAAGGCGTATTTGCCTATGGTGACGCCGCAAAGGATGGTGGCATTGGCGCCGAGGGTGGCGCCTTCACGAACCCGGGTGGTTTGGAATTCATGCTTGCGGGATATGGCGCTTCGCGGGTTGATGACATTCGTGAACACGCACGACGGGCCGCAAAAGACGTTGTCCTCGAGCGTGACCCCCTGATAAACGGATACGTTGTTCTGGATTTTTACGTTGTTGCCGATGACCCCGTAAGGGCCGATGACCACGTTTTGTCCGATGCTGGCCCGCTCGCCGATTTTTGATCCTTTCAGCACGCGGGAGTAATTCCATATTTTTGTTCCCTTGCCGATAAGGCAGTCTTCCTCGACATGGCCGGTTTCGTGAACGAAATAATCTTCAGAATTTCCCGGCGCGCCGGTTCCGTCCATGCTCGCCTGGGCGCGGCGCAATATCCGCAAAACGCGCAGACCCTCATCGCCGTCGGTGTAGCAGGGCTTTCCGCCGACCGCATCGAGAAAGGCGCGGCACTCGACCGCCAGAGGCTCCTGCCAGGTTGCGGAAAGATCGATAGCGTGGCCTTCTTTTTTCTCCGGAATGGGAATGCCCTCTTTCCAGAGAATGTTGTGGGGATACAAGGTTAGCTTGCGTTCCACCGGCGCCGTATCGTCGAACACGGCCATTTGGTTACTGCCGACAACCACCAGTTTTTGCTCCTTGAACGGATGCAACCAGGAAACGAAAATATGCGCAGAGACTCCCGAGGGAAATCTCATGTGCGTTAAGGTTGTGTCGGCAATTTGCGGGTGCAGGATGGTTGAGCTTATCGCGGTCACTTCATGGGGGTCTTCGTTGGTCAGTGAAAGGATGATGGAAATATCATGCGGAGCAAATGACCAGAGAATATTTTCTTCCCGCCTGATTTTCCCGAGGTTCAACCGGTTGGAATAAATATATTGAAGCCTGCCCAGATCGCCCGCATCGATCATCTTTTTAAGCGTAGCGATGGCGGGATGATAATGAAGGATGTGGCCGACAAAGAGTACGCGATTTTTTTTCCTGGCGATGTCAACCAGTTCCCGCCCTTCCTCCTCCGTCAGCGCCAGAGGTTTTTCGACGAATACATGTTTGCCCGCCAGGAGGGAATCCCTGACCATCGAGTAGTGCATTTCCGCCGGGCTGGCGATGGCGATGGCGTTGGTTTCCGGTGAGGCGAGGATGTCGGGAAAAGAAACGGAAGTTTCAACGTCCGGGTACTTTCCTTTTTCCCGTTGCCGGACGTCGGTGGATGGATCGCAAATGGCTTTGAGAACCTGGAGGCCGTGAAATGTTCTTGCCAGGTTTTTGCCCCAGAAACCGGCTCCAATCAGCGCCAGATGGATTTGCTCGCCCACACTGTTCCCCTCTCCCCGCAAATTTGTAAGGTCCACTCAGAAAATGATCGAACGGTTAATCAAAATCAGAGTATAGCCAAAAAGAAGAACGGGAACAATTAAGAAAAGCGCGGAGCCGTGGAGCAAGTGTTCAAGTCGGAAACACCGGCAGGCTCTGCCGGCGAACCTTTGGGCAATGCTGGAGAGTTCGACGGGAAGCCGGCAGTTTCAATTTCGACAGGTTGAATTGTCCCCAGCTCTCCCTGCTACCTGGGCACGGGTTGATGGCGGTTCACAAAAGGCGGGTAGCCGTAGAGAGTTCTTTCCAGGCTGATCTGTCTTTCCGCGGTCTGCCTGCCTCGGCGGTATCGGATGAAGGGAGTCTGGCTTTGATCGATCCCTTGCAAATCGAAGATGCTTACTTTTTTTCCGTCAACCGCTTCGATCACGTCGCCAACGCGAAACCAGCTGTATCTTTTGAAGGGACCATACCGGCCGATACGGACAATGTTGATATCGCCCTGCCTGTTTTCCGCCACCGTGATATCCAAAACTTTGATATATTCGCCCGTCATGCCTTTGACCATGGTGATCGCATATCCCTGGTTCGGATACAGGAGACAGAATAAAGTCAACATGCTGATAAAGACATTTCTTAAAGTAGTCATTGTCTTACCCTCCATTTTGGTCAAACCGTGATGGAGTGGTGGTCCGGTCGCTGGGGGTTCCTGCAAAAAAAGCCTATCTTCGCCGAGGTGAAGATAGGCTTTGCAACCGGAACATTCCCGGAACATGCCGGGATTCTTGCGCCCAAATTTACCCAGGCTTTAGTACTCGCATATCGCTCTCAAGGGTAATCGGTGTTATCAATTTAGTTTTTTTTCTTCCTACTATTAAGATGATTCCCGCGCACTCACGGTTTTAAAAAGGATTCAAAATTTCCCCAACAAAGTCTGCAACCCCTTATTTTCTCAACGGTTTCTACACCGTAGAAAATAAGCCGGAGGATGCTTGTTTTTTGATTGGGGGCAGACCGGTTGTTCGGAGGAAAAACCGGGTTTCCCGCCAATCGCCCCTTTTTCAGGTGGTTTGGCGGCTTTTTTTTGGTGAGCGGATTTTGGGGGAATTATCAGGTGAGGGCGCGTTCAATACGGGTCCTGGGTTATGCCGCCGTCCACCGTAAAGTTGGAGGCGGTAACCCAGCTCGCATGGTCCGAAGCCAGGAACAGCACCAGTCCGGTGACATCGCCCGTTGCGCCCATTCGTTTCAGGAGCACGTGTTGCGCCGTTTGGGCGATCAGGTCGTCCCGCGCCGTTTGGTAGTCGGTCCCGGTTTTTTCGGCGGTATTGCGCGCTTCTTCTTCCCAGGAGCGTGTCCACACCGGCCCCGGGGAGACGGAATTGACCAGAATTTTATCCGGCGCCAGGGACTGGGCCAGGGAAACGGTTAGGTTGGACAGAGCGGCCTTCATGGCGCTGTAATGGGGAAATGCGTCGCCCGGTTTGTGCGCGGCGATGGAAGATATATTGATGATCCGCGGCGCGCCCGAATGTTTGAGCGCCGGGACGAACCGCCGCGTCAAGCGCACCGCCGGCATCAGGTTGACGTTGAATGAGTCCTGCCAATCCTCGTCGCTGAGTTCAAAAAAATTTCCCAGCTTCAATATCGCTCCGACATTGTTGACCAGAACATCGACCCGACGGAAGGCATCCAGCGCCTTTTCATGGAAGGTGTCGATGTCTTGCGGTTTTGTGAGGTCGGCGGGTTGGAAAACATGTCCGCTTCCGGCGATTTCCCCGGCGAGGCTGTCCAGCCGCTCGGCGGTGCGCGCGCAAACGCCGACATGGGCGCCCTCCCGCGCAAAAGCCAGCGCCAGTGCGCGGCCGATGCCCTCTCCGCCGCCGGTGATGACGACTCTGCGTTCTTTCAGGTTCAGTTCCATGTGGGAGTTTTTTCTTTCATGAATAATGCGGAGTATGTGTAGGGATCAGGCGCTGATCCTTACAACTTGCGCGGCACTCGCGGGGTGTCGAAGACCGGGGTCAGTCCTTGATGACGGTTTTGATGGCGATGGGTCCGTACACCTTGGTCCGGCAACTCAGCTTTTGATTGGGGCCGACTTTGTGAAGTTTCTCAAACATCGTCTGCGGATCGACGTTTTCCATGGGTTCCACTTCCACCAGGCAGGTGCCGCAGAGCCCCATTCCCCGGCAGTTCAGGTGTTTGTGCATTCCCTTGTACAGCTCGACCTCATTATACAAGGCGGCCTGGCGAAGGTTGGCGCCGTAACCGACTTTAAACTCCGAGGTTTCGCCCGTTTCGGAGTTGGTTACGGAAATTTTCGGCATGAAACTTCTCCCTTGCGGGTTGTGATTGATGCGTGAAAAGGAAACTGGAGAATACTCAAAATTCCACCGATTTGCAAGTTGCAATCCTGCCTCGCGAAATAATCAGATTGAGTAATTGTGTCCGGTCAGAATTTTCTTTTTCTTGAGAAAATCGTAGATTTTGGCGACTGCATCCTTTGCCTTGGTTGCTTCTTTCCGCGAAATGACCAAATCCGCCGAGGTCGCGGGTGTTTCACCCTGGGTGACGTGAATTTCTATCAGCGGGCAGGGGTCGATAATCAGGCGGATGTCCGAGTGATCTTCCTGGTTGAACACATTCGATGTCGAAATGATGACATGCCCGGCGTCGAGGAAAAGCCGCGCCACTTCGCCGAAGCGGCGGACGGCCTCGCCGTTGGAATTGTGATTTTGGGCGTCGATGTCCGCGCCGACGCCGAGCAAGACGTTGCGGCCGTCGAGCAGATAGCTTTGGAAATTGTGCTTGAAAATTTTTTCCTCCAGCAGTTTTGCGAGTTGCGACTTGCCGACGCCGGATTCCCCCGTGAACAGAATGAGCGCCGCCTGATGGCCGTTTCGGTAAGCCCGTTCCGAGGGGGCGACCATACTCTTGATCCAGTTGAAATCCCGCGTACGGATTTCGTCCCGGAGCTTGTCTTTTTGGGTGCTGGGCGTATAGGTGATGATAATGCCTCCGCCGCAGACATCATAACCGTCCACCAGTACAAACCGTCCGGTTTCCGGGATCGAACCGAACAGGTCAAAGGCAACCGGGGACCGGGTTTTCAAGGTCAGTTCGGCGACGTCGTTTTTGGCCAGGAAGTTTTGCTCCGCCATGGGTTCGAGGGTGGAGGCGTTGATCACGCTTTTGAATTGCAGGATTTCGCATTCGACTTCCTGGGTGGCCAGTTTGATCACATAGGTTTTGCCTTTTTCGAGGTGGCGGTTTCCCATCCAGAAAATGTTGACGTCGAAGGTGGTGGAAACGATGGGGCTTTCATCGGCCCGGCCGGCGATTTCGCCGCGCTCGACGAATATCTGCTCCTCGAAAGTAAACCCCACCGATTGCGAGGCCCGGGCGATTTCAGGGGGTTGTGGGACGTTCCAGGCTTCGATGGATTTGATCCGTGCCCGCTTGAGAGAGGGATAAAAAATCAGGTCCTCGCCGACATGGGCCGTTCCGGACTCCACCCGCCCGGCAATGATGCGCCGCCGGTCGAATTTGTAAACGTCCTGAACCGGGAAGCGAAACGGCGAACGCTCCGGCGGCGGTTTTTTCTCGAACCGGTCCAGTTGTTCCAAAATGGTCGGCCCCTTGTACCAGTTGATTTCCTTGCTGGGGCTGGCGATGTTGATACCCTGCTTGGCGGCGATGGGGATGAACTGGCACGCTTCGATGCCCAGGGATTTCAGGAAATCGCTGTATTCCGATTTGATTTTAAAGTAAACCTCCGGGTCGTAATCCACCAGGTCCATTTTATTGATGGCGACGGCGACCTGGTTGAGGCCCAGCAGTTTCAGCAAATAGCCGTGCCGCCGGGACTGTTCCTTGACGCCCTCGTAAGCGTCGATCAGCAGAAGCGCGCCCTCGGCGTTGGAGGCGCCGGTGACCATGTTCTTCAAAAACTCCTTGTGCCCCGGCGCGTCGATGATCATGTAGTGCCTTTTCGCGGTCTTGAAAAAAATCTGCGAGGTGTCGATCGTGATTCCCTGCTCCTGTTCCTCTTCCAGGGCATCGAGGAGAAAGGCGAATTCAAACACCTTGCCCTGCCGGTCGCAGATGTCCTTGGTGAATTGCAGTTTGCCTTCGGGCAGACTGCCGGTGTCGGCCAACAGCCTGCCGACCAGCGTCGATTTGCCGTGGTCTACGTGGCCGACGATCACCAGCCGCACCATTTCGCTGGACGCGGTGTCCTGTTTTACATTGTCGTTCATTACATATACCCCTTGGCGCGCAGTTTTTGCATGGCGTAGGTGTCTTCCTGGTCCTGAGCCCGGCCCGACCGCTCGGATGTAGAGACTTGCTTCAACTCCTGGATGATTTCTTCCACCGTGCTCGCCGGGGAGTCGATGGTCCCCGTGCAGGGAGCGCAACCGAGGGACCGGTAGCGCTTGCCTTCCTTGTTGGAAAAATACAGGTCGATAATGGGAATCTTCTCCCTGCCGATGTACTCCCAGACGTTGAGTTCGGTCCAGTGCAACAGGGGATGAATGCGGATATGCGTCCCCTCGGCGAATGTGGTTTTAAACTGGTCCCACAATTCCGGCGGCTGGTCCTTGAAGTTCCACTCGAAGTTCTTGTCCCGCGGCGAGAAATACCGCTCCTTCGCCCGGGTGCCTTCCTCATCCCGGCGGATGCCGAGGATCAGGCCGGTATAACCTTTTTCCTCCATAACCATGTGCAGGCCGTTGGTTTTCAGCGCTTCGCAACAGACCAGCCGGCCTTTTTCATGATTCATTCCCTCCGCCAGCGCCTTTTTGTTTTGCCCGACCACCAGGTTGAGGTTCCATTCCTTGGCCAGGCGGTCGCGGTATTCGATCATGCTGGGAATCTTGTAACTGGTGTCGATGTGCACCAGGGGAATGGGGCAATGCCCGAAAAATGCCTTGCGCGCCAGCCACAGCATCACCGTGGAATCCTTGCCGATGGACCACAGCATGGCCAGGTTCTTGAATTTTTTATAGGCTTCGCGAAGGATGAAAATGCTTTGATTTTCCAGTTCGCTCAAATGATCGTTCATGATTTACCGATGAATAAATGGTTTTACGATCCCCCGCTCCGGGGAATCGAGTCAAGAAAAATATTTGTCAACTACGTCCGGAAATTGACAGCGAAAACAATTATTTTTATTTTGGGTGCAATAGTCCTGATAGACCTGGATCAATCCCTGGGTTTCCTTGTCCGTTTTCAATAACGCGATCATTTCGGGTTTGTTTCCCAGGATATAATGTTTCATAAAGCGGATCAATTTGTTGTCCAGGGGTTTGTTGCCGGCCTGGTAAAGCCTTTTCAGAGCTTTTTCCAGTCCGTGTGCCTTGCCGGCGCGAGCGTAAATGAGGCCCAGGGGAATCAGGATGTTAACGGTGATTTCCCGGGACCGCGAAAGGCCAACCAGTTGCTGGGGCGTGGACAATTCCTTGCCGCCCGGCGTGTAATGGACGCTCCAGTAGTCTTTCGCTTCCATGCAGAAAAAATGGTAAAAGGGTTTAAGGGTTTTTGACGTGCATCCCTGGTCCCCCGCGGCGTCGAGGGTCGATTGAAAACGCTCCAGGAAATCCGCGAAAATTCCCTTCGTCCAGTGGCGCGTCAGCAACCGGCTTAATCCCGCAATTCGCCGGTAAGGGTAATTGGCCGGACGGATCCCGCCGAAATGCCAATGATCTTTTTTCATCGGCGGCTCCCCAATCCGGGGCGCGTATTGTTTCCACAGGGCGCTCATCTTCTTAAAATAGCGGCGGTCCGCCGGCGCCGAAGCATGTTGGTCCGGCGCCGCGAATCCGATCAGCCCGGATGCTCCAAACAACATCGCCTGGATATGGAGCGCCATTTCATTCGCCGTCAGGTCTGGCGGCAGGAGCTTTTTGATGGTGTGCAACGGCAGAAACTCCGCCAGCATCTGAAAAGGCCTTTTGTTATTCGGATAACCCAGAGCCTCGGCAAGCCCCTCGTAGAAAGTTTGTTCATAACCGTTGATGATGACCCGGTCGTGAAACCGTTGCATCTTGGTCAAAATCCGCGCATCGCCCGCCAAGTCGAGCAGGGCCGCGAACTTTTCCCGCGGCAGGCGGGCCAGCGGCTCGTGGCACAACCCATGGTTGAATTTGTGGATGATCGGATAATTGTCGAAATCGAGATTGTCGCTGATCTCCAGAATTCCCTTTTCGAGAAAATTTTTTAATTCCAGTTCAAAGACCGGCCGGCCGGGCGCATCGGACGACCGGCTCCGGCGGCTCCGGATGGGGTTGTCTTTGCCTTTATCCTTCCACATGAAAACATGCAAAATCACATTGTCGTATTCCGGGTTTTCGGAGTGCTTGTGGGCTTTCCAGTCCCTGGCATGAACGTGTATTTCCGCGTCGCCCTCGTAGGTTTTGCCGTTGACCTTTATCACCACGCCGGTGAAATCGGGGCCGCCGCCGAAATTCCAGTAACCGGGGAACAGCACCCGCACCGCCTCGCCGTCCGTTGTGCATAGTTCGTCGGTTTTGATCGACTGGTCGTTCCAGATGCAACGCACCACCTTTTCGGGAATGCGGACCTGCCGGTCTTCCTCCTGCACCCGCGTTTGCGAATAGATGTGGGTGAAGTTGAGATAGACTTCGGAAAACCGCTCCTCCCGTTCCTTTACTTGACTTTCCATATCGTTCCCTGATCCGTATCCTCGAGCATGACATCCATTTTGCTCAATGCCTCGCGGCAGGCGTCCGCTTTTTTCCAATCTTTCGCCGACCGGGCGTTATTCCGGTCCGCGATAAGCGCCTCGATTTTTTCCACGTCGAGATTCAACTCGTTAATTTTTATTTTTTGACTCTCTTGCTTGAAAACGTCCGGTTGCATGAAAAACAGGCCGAGTATTTGCCCGGCTTTTTTCAAAGCGTAAAGATCAATGGAAAATTCATTCCCTGGCCCTTTATCCCGGGGTTCCATAATTTCGCCCAGGATTTTGTTCAACCGCCGCAACTCGTCGTTCATGTGAGCCAGGGCCAGTGCGGAGTTGAAATCGTCATTCATCGCCGCCGCGAATTTTTTCATAAAAGGACGTGTTTTGATTATATCGTCTATTTCACCTTCGTCCGGTTCGGCGGGCGCTTTTTCTTCAACCGAAAACAATTCGTAAAACCGCGTCAAAACCTTTTCCGCCTCGTCCAGGTTTTGATAGGAAAAGTTTATGGGACTGCGATAATGCACGGTCAGCAGGAACAGCCGCAGAACCTCCGGCAGATAGCGTTTGTAAATGTCGCGCAGGGTGAAAAAATTTCCCAGGGATTTCGACATTTTCTCCTGGTCGATATTGACGAACCCGTTGTGTATCCAGTAGCGGACGGGCGGTTCGCCGCTTGAACCCTGCGATTGGGCGATCTCGTTTTCATGGTGCGGGAAAACCAGGTCCTTGCCGCCGCCATGAATATCGAACTGCTCGCCGAGGAAAGTCCGGCCCATGGCGGAGCATTCGATGTGCCATCCCGGCCGGCCGGGTCCCCAGGGGCTGTCCCACGACGGCTCGCCGGGTTTGCTTTTTTTCCACAGAGCGAAATCCAGCGGGTCGCGCTTGCGCTCGTCCACTTCCACCCGCGCCCCGGCCATCAACTCCTCGATGTTTTTTCCCGACAACCGGCCATAGGGCGCGAAGGTTTTGATGGAAAAATAAACGTCGCCGTCCAGCTCATAGGCGTTGCCGTTTGTGACCAGCCGGTCGATCATGGCGATCATATCGCCGATATGGCTTGTCGCTTTCGGCTCCCTGGTAGGCGCGCTTACGTTCAAGCAACCGATGTCTTCCTCAAACGCCCGGATGTACTTGGCCGTCACCTCGGTCCAGGGGAGGTTCTCCTCTTTGGCGCGATTGATGATCTTGTCGTCAATATCGGTAAAGTTTCGCACATAAGTGACCTCAAAACCGAGGTATTGCAGGTAACGGTAAATGGTGTCGAAAACCACCGCCGCCCGGGCATGTCCCACGTGGCAATAATCGTATACCGTCACGCCGCAAACATACATGCCAACTTTACCTTCCCGGATGGGGACAAACGCCTCCTTTTGGCCAGTCAGGGTGTTATAAACGCGGAGAGCCATAATTTTAAATTATCATTCAATAGGTTGCGAGTCAAATTTCGGCGGCAAGAAGGGCGCCGGCCGCTCGGCGGCGCCGGGGCGGAGAAACCAAATGCCCCGGCTTTGCCGCTGTCAGCCGTTCGGGGGCGGGGGGATCATTCTGGAAGCGGATGTACGCGAGCCTTGAGTTCGCGGGCATTGGCGCGTAACTGTGAGATCACCAGCTTGGCGCTGTGTTTCAGGGATTCCTCCGTCACCGGTTTGTCGTCCACCTTGATCCCGGATATCTTCTTGCGGATGGCGTCCAGCTCCTTTTCCAAAAGCGCGCCGCGTTTCTCGCTGAAGCTTTTGGTGATGGCTCCCTTCAACCCCGCGCCTTCATAATGTTTGGTAATGGCGAGAAGAAGCCGTTTCCGGGGAAGATATTTTTTCCCTTGCTTCCAGGCTTCTATGCCCTGAAACACCAGGGTCTCAATCTCGTTCACAATGGCGTCGTAATCCGTTTCATCGACGAGATCGTGAATCTCGTCCGGTTTGGAGGCGGACTGGATTTTGAAGTCGATGGCCTTGTCTTTTCCGATCAAGCCAATGGACCGGGAAAACTCCATGACTTCCCGCGGGTACAGCCGGGGATGCCAGACCTGCAAAAAATACTCCTTGCTCTTCACTTCCTTGAAGAAATAGTCGCCCGTTTCCGTGGGATGGGTGTAGTACCCGTTTGGAGCGGCGAACACGGTGCCGATCATCCCCTTGTGAAGGTTGCATCTCAAGGTAATGGGGCCTGCGTCCGTGATCTTGATGGTTTTCGCGGTTCCCGGAGCCATGGCGCCGAGGTTGAACTGGTTGTTCAGCGATTTGGAGTAAATGTTGTGCGGTTCCTTGTCGTTGTTGACGAATTTCAGTTCGGAACCCACCATGACGACGGAATGTTGCGGTACGAATTGCAAACCTTTCTGGATGATGGTCAGCGTTTTGGGTTTTTCCTGATTTGGAACCGGCAGTTTGTCCTTGGTTTCCAGGTAAACCACGGCGTTGGTATCGATGGTTTCTCCGTTCACCAGGATTTTGCCGCTTAAATTCGTGGTCTCTTTTTCAATATCCGCGGACGATCCCTCCATGCTGTGGCCGGAGCCTTCTTTTTCCTTTTGCTTCTTGACTTCCGCAACGGAGGGAATGTTGCCGTCCAGTTTGGCCATTTGCGGTTGCTTGGCATCGGCGGAATCCTGCTTGGCTTCCATGGATTCCCGTATGGAGCCGTATTTTTTCAGAAATTTGGTTACGAAAGGTTTGGCATATTGCTTGTCCAGTTCGATGGCTTTTTCAAATTGAGGTACGGCTTCCATGAAATGTTTCTGGATGCTCAATACGATTCCCAGGTTGAAATGAGCCAGGGCGAAGTCCGGTTTGATTTCGATGGCTTTTCTATAAGCGGCCGTTTCCAGATCGAATTTCTGTTTCTTGCCGTAGGCCTTGCCCAACAGGTTGTAGGCCATGTGGTGCTTGGGATTCAATTTGATGGTTTTTTTGAACAGGTCGATGGCGTCGTCGGTCTTTTCGGCGTGTAGTTGCGACATCCCGAAATTGAAGGTGATTTCGTCATTGTCGGGGGAGAGTTCGTATGCCCGGGAAAATCGTTTTTCGGCTTCCTTGTATCGTTCCGCCATGCGTAGCGCTACGCCCCAAAGGGAATAGATTTCCGGCGTGTCCGGACTGATCATGGCGGCCTTTTGGAATTCGTCGTCGGAGGCATCAAACTTTTGCTCTTCCGCGAACTTCATGGCATTGCCGATGTGGATGAACGCTTCCTTGGGCAAGGCGATGGTTCTGTCGGTTGATGACTTTGCCAGCGCCTTCAATTCCCGGCGTTTTTCCGCGGCGATCTTTTCTTCATCCGAAGCGTCCTCATCTGGAGAGGTGGATTGTTTCACTTTGGATGCCTTGAATCGGTCGTACGGCTCCAGGTTGCCGGGCGGCTCGGCGGTATAAATAAGCCCCACCACCAGGGCCACCAAAAGCGCCGCGCCGGCAAGCGGTTTTGCCAGCTTCTTCAGCGTCGAGGAAGGCGGTCCCGATGAAAGTTTCTCCGATTCTTTGTTTTTTCGGCTCATGACTGGTGTCTCATGGTTTAATGTAAAAGGAAAGTTCCCGTTGGGCCAAGGAGGCCGAGGCCGGGTCTGTTATTTGCTTACAACTCGGACCTCAACCGGGGTAGCGGAAGGTTCAGGACATTCTTGTTGGGCAATTCGCTTGCGGTTACCGGCCCTTTTGAGGATGAGGACTGTACTTTCGAGGCGAACGTCGAAAGTTTGTACTGCACTTTCCGCCCTCCGCAATCCGGACAGACGGTTTCGTCCTTATTCACGCTGGTGGACTGAAGAAGCGTAAAATCCTTTCGGCATTCTTCGCAGTGATACTCGAACAACGGCACGGGTCTTCCCTCGATGGGCTATTATGTGGTTGAAAAGTTTTGATTAATAGGATTAAATCATAGCTCAAACCAGCCTGTCAATTGCATTTTTCTGCGGTTTGTCGTTCTTGTTCCAAATCCGGCCCGCGTCAGCAATTCAATGAAAACCTTATCCGCAAAAAAACTTCGTAAAGAAAACCTCGAAAGCCGGCTTTACAACAAGTCGGGATATTTGCCCAGCCAGCATATTGACACGCTGGTCCATTTGGGGAACATCCGCGCCGAGCAACCCATTGAGGACCGGCAGTTCCAGCCGGTGAGCCTGGATTTGCGCCTGGGTCCAAAAGCCTACAGGATACAAAGCAGTTTCCTGCCCGAAAACGATACCGTGGAAGCCAAATTGAAAGATGTCAAGCTCTACGAATTTGACCTGCGGCAAGGCGGCGTCCTCGAAAAGGGGGCGGTTTACCTCATTCCTTTAATGGAGGAATTGGCTTTTCCCGGCAACGTGTGCGGCCGCACCAACCCGAAAAGCTCCACGGGCCGCCTGGACATGTTCACCCGGGTTATCGTCGACAGAGGCCACCGGTTCGATGAAATCCCCAGTGGGTACAAGGGAAAAATGTACCTGGAAATTATTTCCCGCACGTTTCCGGTAAAGGTCCATGTGGGCCTTTCCCTGAATCAATTGAGAATCTTCAAGGGAAGTTCCGGAATTTCCGACCGTCAACTGAGATTCAAATATAAAAAAGACCCCATGCTTTACAACAGCCAGGGGCTCCCCATTTCCCTGGGGCAAGTCAAACTGGATGGGGGGTTGTTCATTGGCGTGGATATTGAGGGGGATGCGGGCCAGCCGGTCATTGCCTACAAAGCCAAGCACAACAGCCACGTCATTGACCTGACCAAAAAAAACCACTACAACCCGACGGAGTTCTGGGAGCCGGTGTATTCACAGAAAAAAAACCGGCTGATTCTTGAGCCGGAAAGTTTTTATATCATGATGTCGAAGGAGAAAATTTGCATCTGGCCGCACCTGCTGGCGGAAATGGTTGCCTATGAACCCAACAGCGGCGAGTTGCGCACCCATTACGCGGGATTTTTCGATCCCGGATTCGGCTGGCACGGGACGGACTCTCCGCGCCAGGGAACCCGCGCCGTCATGGAAGTGCGCCCGCACGACGTGCCGTTCATGGTGGAGGACGGGCAAACCTTCTGCCGCCTCAAATTTGAAAAAATGATCGAACCGCCGACCAAAATTTACGGCAAGAGCCTCCAGTCCCACTACCACTCCCAGGAACTCACCTTGAGCAAGTATTTCAAATTGGAACGGCAATGAATTCTTTTGCAGTGCGCGCCGGTTCTGGCTTAGAATAGCTTGGACTTAAGGGAGGAGTTGACTTTGGATCAGGATGAAATCAAGGCAATCGTGGAAAATGTCCTGTTGGCCGCCGGAGAGCCGGTGACCGTCGACCGATTGGCGGAAATTTTTAAAAACGACGTTCCGCGCAAGGAATTGCGGCAGACCCTCAAGCTGTTGGAGAAGGAGTACGCGGGGAAAAACCTGCAAATCCAGGAGGTGGCCGAAGGCTATCTGCTGTGCACCCGCATGGAATATTCCGACTGGATCAAGAAATACCTCCGCCTCGACAAGGCGGCCCGGTTGTCCCAGCCCGCGCTGGACACCTTGTCCATCATCGCTTACAAGCAACCCCTCACCCGGGCCGAGGTCGAGGGAATCCGCGGAGTCGATTCCAGCGGCGTGATCCGAACCCTGCTGGAAAAAAACGTCATCGGTCCCGCCGGCAGGAAAAAAGTTCCCGGCAGGCCGATGATGTATCGCACGACGCGCAAGTTTCTCGAATATTTCGGTTTGAAAGACCTGAGCGACCTGCCCATTCTGGAAGACTTCAAGGAGGCGGAAATCGCCGGCGAAGGCGGGGATTCCCCCGCCGGGCAGACCCGGTTCCTGTTTGCCGATCAGGACGGCGGAGAAACCGGTCCGCCGGAAAACGATGCCGAACGCGAAATTCCACAAACCAACGCCTCTCTCGATTCCGCCAATGATGACTCGGAAAGCCACTGACGGCTTTTCTTCACCGTTCCTTCCCAAAATGAAAATGCGTTTGCAGAAAATTATCGCCCAGGCCGGACTGGCTTCCCGCCGGCAGGCCGAACAATGGATCGCCGACGGCAAGGTCTCCGTCAACGGCAAGGTGGTGCTCCGCCTGGGGGCCTTGGCGGATCAGGAAACAGACGCCATCAAGGTTCGCGGAAAATTACTGCCGCCCCTGGAGGAGAAAACCTATCTGATCTTTTATAAACCCGTCGGTTGCCTGACCACCATGCGGGACGACCGTGCCCGGCCTACGGTTATGGACTTTCTCAAAAAAGTATCCACCCGGGTTTTCCCGGTCGGCAGGCTGGATTTCAATACGCAGGGAATCTTGCTGTTCACCAACGACGGGGCGCTCGGCAAAAAACTGATGGACGCCAAAAACGGCGTGATCCGCACTTACCGGGTGAAAGTTCACGGCGTCCCCACCGAAAAGGACCTGCGCCGCCTGAAAAAAGGCATTCGACTGGACAACCGGCGCACCGCGCCCATGGACGTCAAAATCTTCCGCATCAGCGGGAAAAACTGTTTCCTGACTCTCAAGCTGGTCGAGGGCAAAAACCGGCACATCAAACGAGCCTGCGAACTCATCCGCTTCCCGGTCATCAAGCTGAAAAGAACCCATTTTGCTTTTTTAAACCTTAACGGGTTGAGTCCCGGCGAGTTTCGCTATCTGACGGCAAAGGAAGTCCAATCCCTGAAAAAACTGGTTGCCCATGCGGGATAAACGACAAGTTCGGCGCCATGTCCTGCCGCCTGCCGCCGTTCTCTTGGTGGTGTGCTGGGCGGCTCTTGCTTTTTTTCCGCGGATGATGGAAGCGCGGGAGGCGGGCGCTCCACGGGTCTACGAGGTTGCCGCCGAGACGGATGTCTTCGGGCAGAATTTTGTCAAGGCCCGAAAAAAAGCCGTGGCCGCCGCCTTGCAGGAAGCCGTTAAATTTTCCCTCCAGGAAACGCTCGGCGAGGAAACCTACCAGCTCAACCTCCGGCTATTGCAAAAAATTATTTCCCGGGCGAAACGTTACGTCCGCGGCTACCGCTTCCTGGAAGCCCAGGACAATTCCGATGAAAATGTTGTGTCGGTTCGCCTGGAGGTCACCCTGTTTAACGAAGCCTTGCGCAAACAGTTGCAGACCCTGGGAATTCTCACGGGCCCCGGCGCCGAGGGGGTCGTGGCCATCGTGATCAAGGAAACGAGTTTCTCCTCGCCCCGGGAGGCCGGGTTTTGGGATTTTATGCCCTTTTCGGAAGCCGCCCTGTCGCAACGCTTCGCGGACGCCGGGTTCCACGTCGTCGAACGCGACACCCTGCGCGGCCTGGTCAGCGAGGAAATGATTTCAAACGCCGTGCACGGGGACATGGAGGCCGCGGCGAATATCGGCCGGAAAACCGGCGCCGATATGGTCATCGTCGGTAGCGCGGTGTCCGCGCTGTCGCCGGAAGCCTCGGAGATGGGCTTGAAAATCATCCGCGCCAATATCAGTTTGAAGGCCGTATCCGTCCTCAATTCTGTTATCATTGCCGCGAAAAGCGATTTCGCCGCCGCGGAAGGCGAGGACATTCTGACCGGAGAACAAAAAGCCTTTCGCAAGGCGAGCGCCAAGCTGGGCGGATTTCTCATCGACTCCATCCAGCGGTTCCGCAACAAAGAACCCGAAACCGAGGCGCCTCGGCCCGGAGTTTCCCAGTCGCCGGCCTTGCCCATGACGGACCTTTAGCGAAGCGTTGCAGAGCGCCAATATGAAAACAGAGCTTTGCATAACCCGAGATTCTTCGCCTCCCCCGGTGTCATCGCGCGCCGCCACCGGCGGCGTGGCGATCCAGCCGGGCCACGCCCGGTGGGAATGGGTCCTTTCTGGATTGCTTCGTCGACTTCGCCTCCTCGCAATGACGGTCAAGCAAATACACTTAGGCAAAGGTCTCATATGAAAACAGACCGGAACACTCCCGTTGTTTTTCTCATCGCCCTCCTCGTGACGGTCGCCTTGATTTACGTGACCAGACGGGTGCTCACGCCGTTCTTCATCGCCTTTGCCCTGGCCTATCTCCTGGACCCGCTGGTGGACCGGTTGGAAAATTGTAAAATTCCCCGTACCGCCGGGATCATTCTGCTGATGGCGCTTTTCTTCCTTCTGGTTTTCCTGGGCGGCGTCTTGCTGGCGCCCGTCATGCAGGCGCAGGTGGAAAAATTAACGGAAAACGTGCCCCTCTACGTTCACACCGTCCAGCAATGGATTGCCCCCCTGATCGAAAAACTTTCCGCCATCGACCCCGCGAAAACGCGGGAAATCCTGAACCAGGGGATGCAAAAATTCGGCGAACTGCCTTTCAAGATCATGACCGCGACCACCACCTTTTTGTGGAACTCGCTTTCGGGGCTGGTCAATGTCATCTTCATGGCCGTCAACCTGGTGATCATTCCGGTGGCCATGTTTTATTTGTTGCGGGACTTCGACGCAATCAAGGACAACCTGTTTACCCTGATTCCGCCCCGCTTCAAGGAAAAAACCCTGGACGTGCTGGAGGAAATCAACCGGGTGCTGGCCAGGTTTATCCGCGGGCAGTTGATGGTGGCGACCCTCATGGCGGGGTTGTACAGCGCCGGCCTGCAACTCGCCGGCGCGCCGATGAGCCTGTTCATCGGCATCGTCGCCGGTTACGCCAACCTGGTGCCCTACCTGGGCGTCCTGCTCGGATTGATCCCCGCGTCCCTGCTGACGTACCTGCATTACCAGGAAGGGTTGCCCGTTCTTATGGTGGTGGGAGTGTTTGCCGTGGTGCAGGCGTTGGAGGGCATGGTGATCTCGCCCCGGCTGGTCGGCGGGCAAGTGGGACTGCACCCCGTGGCGTTGATGATCGCCCTGTTGATCGGCGCCGAGTTCTTCGGCCTGCTGGGAATCCTGCTTGCCGTGCCCGTCGCCGCCGTGCTCAACGTCCTCGCCAAACGAGGACTCATCCAATACAAAACCTCCGCGTTCTACAAACCGCCCTCATAACCCTGATGTTCGATTTCAAGGGCCGACATGCTGGTGATTAACAAAAACGGCGAGAGCGGGGCGAGTTTGCCTCCCCTGGCCTACGTGGGAAGGCGCGGCGGCATTGGCCGATTCGTCCTGCCTGTCACCCGGTGGCTACGCGCCGTTCACGCGGAAAAATACATGACGCCCGCTCCGCGCCATCTGGACATCGGTTGCGGCGACGGTTATTTCCTGCGCCGCTCCCGGTGCGAGGAGCGTTATGGCCTGGATAAACTGCTGGGCGATGAGGTCAAGGATACACTCGATTTCCCGGACGCTTATTTCGATTACGTGACCCTGCTGGCCGTCGTGGAGCATCTGCCGAATCCCGGGGCACTGCTGGAAGAGATTGCCCGCGTCCTCAAACCCGGCGGCAAACTGATCCTCACCACCCCCAAACAATCCGCGGAGTGGATACTCAAACTCTACGCCAGGGACATCGAGGAGGAACACGAAACCTATTTCGATCCGGATACGATTGAAAAACTATCGGCGGGGATATTTGAACTGGTGGGCCACCACACATTCATATTCGGTTTGAACCAGGCGTTTTGCTTGCGCAAGCCGCCGGCGGACGGGAGTTTGGATTAACCGGTTTTTCCGGCGTCAAACGTACTCGTAGCGCATGTTGCGTTTTTTGGGAATGAACCCGCCGTCGGTGATCAGGCGGCGGATTTCCTTCTCGGACATGCGGAAACTGGCGCCCGCTTCGCGGACCACGTTTTCCTCGATCATGGTGCTTCCCATGTCGTTGGCGCCGTAGAACAGCGCCATCTGGCCGATTTTCGGCCCCTGCGTCACCCAGGAGGACTGCAAGTTGTCGAAGTTGTCCAGCACGATGCGGCTGATGGCCAGGGTTTTCAGGTATTCGAGGCCGGTGACGTGGCGGCCGTTTTGTTGCGCGCCCAGCGGGTTGTTTCCCGGTTGAAACGGCCAGAGGATGAAGGCGGTGAAGCCGCCGGTTTTGTCCTGCTGTTCGCGCAGGCGGATCAGGTGTTCCACGCGCTCCTCCAGGGTTTCCACGTGGCCGAACATCATCGTCGCCGTGGTGGGGATGCCCATGCGGTGCGCCCGGTCCATCACGTCCAGCCACTCGTCGGCGGTGCATTTGGAGAAACTGATTTCTTTGCGGACGCGGTCCACGAGGATTTCCGCGCCGCCGCCGGGGATGGAGTCCAGTCCGGCGGCCCGCAGGCGCCCGAGGGTTTCGTCCACGGAAATTTTCGATATTCTGGCGGTGTGGACGATCTCCGGCGGCGACAGGGCGTGCAGTTTGATGTCGTACCGCTCCTTGATGTTGCGGAACAGGTCCTCAAAATAATCGATGCGCAAATCGATATTGTGTCCTCCCTGGAGGAGGATTTGCCCGCCGCCCAGCGCCAGGGTCTCTTCGATTTTTTTGCCGATGGCCTCGAAGGACAACACATAGGCGTCGGCATCGTTCTTTTTGCGGTAAAAAGCGCAAAACGTGCAGTCGGTCACGCAAATGTTGGTGTAGTTGACGTTGCGGTCGACGATGTAGGTGACGGATTTATCCCGCCGCCTCTTTTGCGCGAGACGGGACGCAACGTTGCCCAGCATCAGCGTGTCCTTGATGGAGAACAGGGCGACGGCCTGGGCTTTGTCGATGCGGCCGCCGGCGAGGGCGGTTTTAAGAATTTCTTCGACTTGTGTCATGCGTGGTGGCGGAGCGGTTCCCGGCTCATCTCAGGGTGCCGGCAGTGATCCCGTCGATTCCGGTATCTCCCATGGCCGCTTCCTCGGTGATCATGAAAATATGATAGCCGTACTGGGTGCGAACCGGTCCGCACACTTTCCCCAGCGGCGCGGCCTGGGTGGCCTCGACCAGTTCGGGCGCGTTGGACTGGGGTTCCAGCCAGCCCAGGTCGCCGCCCTTGCGGCGGGAGTTGCAGGCGCTGTACTTTTTCGCCAGCTTGACGAACATCTTGTCCAGCAGGGCCCGGTCCTCGATGTCCTGCAAATTCTCCAGCAAAACTTTCGCCAGGGCCTCGGTGTTCAGTACAATATGGCTTACCCGGATCGATCGTATCATGTGTCCTTCAAGATGAATATGGCAAGAGTGTGTATAAAAAAAAGTTAACCTCTTTTGCCGAATTATACAAGAATTAAAAACCAATGAAAAACAGCGCTTGCGTTTCCATCGTCATCCCCACCTATAATCGGGCATACTGCCTCGCGGAGGCCGTTGGCTCCGTTTTACGGCAGACGTTCCGCGACTACGAACTGCTGGTGGTCGATGACGGTTCCACCGACGACACCGGCGCGGTGGTGAGCCGGTTTCCGGAGGTTCGCTACTTCCGGCTGGCGGACAATGCGGGTGTGTCCCGGGCCAGGAACTTCGGCGCGTCGCAAGCCGTGGGCCGGTATCTGTGCTTTCTGGATTCGGACGATTCATGGCTTCCCGAAAAACTCCAGCAACAGGTGGACGCGATGGAGTCCCGCCCGCAATGCGCCGTTTGTTACACCGACGAAATCTGGATCCGCAACGGAACGCGGGTCAACCCCGGCAAGCGGCATCGAAAATATTGTGGAAATATTTTCAGGCATTGCCTGCCGTTGTGCATCGTCAGCCCCAGTTCGGCGATGCTCCGCGCGCGTCTTTTCAAGGAAGCGGGAATGTTTGACGAGACCCTGCCCGCCTGTGAGGATTACGATCTCTGGCTCCGGCTGTCCTTGACGTATCCGTTTCATTTTATCGACCGCAGGCTTATTATCAAACGAGGCGGGCACGTGGACCAGTTGTCCCGGAAATACTGGGGCATGGACCGGTTCCGCGTTTATGCCCTGGAAAAACTGCTCCGCGAAAACAAGCTGGGGAGCGACGACCACCGGCACGTGGCCGAAACTCTGGTACGCAAAAGCCGCGTCCTGCTCCAGGGATTTTTGAAACGCAATAACACGCGGCAAGCCGATTATTACCGGATGCTGATTGAACAACACGAAACCGCCTTCGGCGGGGAGGAAACGCGATGAAGAGCATTCGAGTAATCGTTGCCTTGTTGCTTGCAGGGTGGGTCCTGCCGGGCTGGGCGGGGCCGGGGAATATTGCCGACGCCGCGCCATTGGGAAAACCGGCGGCCGTTGTCGAGAGAATCCGTGCCCAGTCCCTGAACATACTGGAGCGGGCGTTACAGCACGACAACCCGTTCGTGCGCGCCGCCACTGCGCGCGCCGCCGGCGAGGCCCGGGACGCGTCCGTCGTTCCCTTGTTGAAACGGGCCGTCGCCGATGCCGACCCGACGACGCGGCTGTTTGCCCTCCAGGGCCTGCAAGCCATAGCGCCGGGCGAAACCCCGGCGGTTGCCGCCGAACTGCTGGCCGGGGACGCGGACCAATGGGTGCGCGCCGCCGCGTTACAGGCGCTTGGCGAGTTGGGGGACGCGAAAACCCTCCCGATGCTTCGCCCCTATCTGACGGACCCGGCAATGACCGTCCGCCTGGCCACCGCCGCCGCCCTTTACAAACTGGGGGAAACCCGGCATGTCATCCTGATCCTCCGCATGTTGAAAAACCCCGATCCCGATCTCAGGTACCAGGCGGTCGGTTACCTCGGAAAAATCGGCGACGAGGAAATGCTGGCGTATTTGGGAACCCTGCTGAACCATCGGGACCGGCGGATGATTTTTTATGTTTTAAAAGCCCTTGGCAAGAAAGCGCCGCCGGAACTGTTTCCCCGCTTGCTGGAGCTGACCCGTCATGCCGATCCGGAAATCCGCCGGCAAGCGTTCCAGGCCCTGCGTTTTCTGCCCGCCCAGGCGCTGGCGGACTTGCCGGACGCGGCCTGCCGGGACGCCGATCCCCTGGCGCGGCTGGCGGCGGCGGTGGCGTTGACCCGTTCGCGGGCGTGCCGGGACGTGTTCGCCGCATCCCTTGAGGACAACGATTTCGGCGTGCGCAGCGCCGCGGCGCGGGTGCTGGGCGAGGTGGCGACGGACAACCGCGCCACCCTGCTGGCGCGCGCCTTGCAGGACCCCAACGTCCGGGTGCGCACCGCCGCCGTCCGCGCCATTGGCAAAATGGGCGGCGCCGACGCCTTCGCCCTCCTCATGCAAACGCTCGAAGACCCCCAGCCCGCCGTCCGCGCCTACGCCGCCGGCAACCTCATCCAACTGATGCGGTAAGCAATCCGCACCGGGTTAACGGGCGCGGACGCGGGTTTCCGTCTTGTGTTCTTTTTCGCCGCGGGTGAAGGTGATGGAAACCTTGTCGCCGGGGTTCAGGGTTTTGAGAAGCTCGGAGAGGTCGCGCAGGTTGGTGATGTCGGCGGCGTTGACTTGTTTGATGATGTCGCCGCCGGCCAGTCCGGCTTGTTCCGCGGGGCTTCCCGGCACGATGTTTTCGAGGCGCACGCCGCGGCCTTCGTAGGCGAAATCGGGGATGGTGCCGAGGCTGACTTTTCTCGTCTCTGTCGTTGCCGGCGCGGCGGCGGAGTCTTTTCCGCCCAGCGTTGAGGTCAGGGGCCGGTCGCGCCCGGCAAGGTATTCAACGGTCTCCTTGACCACGGCGGCGACTTTCAGCAGTCCGTCCGGGTCGATCTTGTCGGCGGTGTCTGTGGGGCTGTGGTAATCCCGGTTGGCGCCGCTGAAAATCTGCACCGCCGGCACTCCGGCGTCGAGGAAACTTTTCTGGTCGCTGGCGCCCAGGTCATCGGCGACCGGTTGCACCGGCACGCCGGTCACGAAGCCGACGCCGCGAAAGATGTGCGGCCATTCGGTGGCCGAGCCGGCGCCGAAAATCGTCAGCTTGTTCCTGCCCAGCCGCCCCACGGTGTCCATGTTTACCATGCCCATGATTTGCCCGGCGGGAAAGCGTCCGGCGTGGGCGACGTAGAATTTCGAACCTTGAAGCTCCGCCTCCTCGCCGGTGAAGGCGGCGAAAACCACGGTGCGGTGCGGTTTGAGGCTTTTGCCGAGGGTGCGCGCCAGTTCGAGGAGCACCGCGACACCGCTGGCGTTGTCGTCGGCGCCGGGATGGATTTTGCCTTTATTGCCGGCGCGCGCGTCCGGCCAGCCGAGGCCGAGGTGGTCGTAATGCGCGGTCACGACGACGCTCTGCCCCTGCCATTCGGCCCGGGTTCCGGGCAGGATGGCGACAACGTTTTTCATCGTCGCCGAGGTTTCCGGGTCGCCGCCGCGCGCCGTCCAGGTTTGAAAGTAGGTTCCGTCCTTGCCGCCGGGCAGGAGTCCGGCGCCGCGGAATTGCTCGGCGATGAAATCCGCCGCCCGCGCCAGTTCCGGCGAGCCGAAGCCGCGGCCCTTGAATTCCGGGGCGGACAGATGGCGGATGGTCTTCATCATCGAGGCTTTGGAGAAAACCGGCGGCAGGTCCGCCAGCGCCTTGCGGGGAGCCAGTCTGGCGCGCTCCACCCGGACGGTCGCGCCCGTGTTGTCCGGCAGGAAAACGGTCATGGGCGAGTCCGTCACCGGCCACTGGCCTTTTTGGAAGTTTGCCGGCTCGTCGCCCTTGAAAGCCAGGTAGCTGTATTTGTGATAATGCGGGAGCTTGCGCCCCAGTCCGGGAAGGGCGGCGGGGTTGTCCGCGCCGACCCAGGCGATAGCCCGTTGCGGGTCGGCGGGGTGCCGGGCCGTCAACACCAGCGAGTTGCCGTTGCGCGGCACTGGCGCGCTGGCGAGGCTGACGCCGTCTTCTCCGGTGGTCACCGGATAATCCCGCAGAGCCTCAAACACCTGCTCCCGAAAACGGTTGCTCCAGCCGAAAACCCACACCGCCCGTCCGGCGGGCAAGGTCTCGACTTCATTGTCCAGCCGGATTTCCGCCTGGCCGGAGGCCAGAGCCCGCGCCAGGCCGCGAAACGGTTCGAGCATGGCGGGCTCCCTCGAGGGAAGGATGACCAGAACTTTTTCCGCGCCGAAGACCTGCGTCAAGGCGGGAGGGATTTCGTTCCGGTCCAGGCGGCGGAACACGTCGAACTCTGGATCGACATCGAGCCGCAGGGGCCGGGCGGGCAGGCGAAGTTGCAAGGCGAGATGCTTGCCGTTCATCACGGCGGTGGTTTGATGCGCGGTGGCGTTTCCTCCCAGCGTCACCGCCAGCGGCACGCGCAACCGGTACGCCGCGCCTTCCTGAACCTGCTGTAAATCGGCTTTCAGGATAAATCCGCCGGCATCGGCGACAACTTCCGCTCTGCCGATCTCCAGCTTGGGCGCGCCGGGCACAGCGATCCACTGATCGAAAAAAGATTGCAACTCTTCGGCGTTGGCAAAAGCCTTGCGGATGTCCTCGTAACCGGCGCGGCGGAATTTGTGTTGTCTGTAGAACCGCTGTAGTCCGTTAACGAACGCTTCATCCCCCAGCCGTCTGCGTAGCATGTGGAACACCATGAGCGACTTGCCGTAGCCCACCGCCTCGGTGGCCGAGCTGTGGCGGGAGCGGAACCGGGCCAGCGGGAAGTCTTTCGCGCCGCGAACGTAGTCGGTGTATTTTCTCAGGGTGGTGCGCCGGTAGGCCGCTGACCGGCCCCGTTGTTGCTTGATGAGGTGGTCGGCCAGGTAGGCGGTCAAGCCCTCCGACCAGTTGCCGGAGCGCGGATCGACGTACACCCCGTTGCCCCACCAGTTGTGCAGGATCTCGTGGGGATAGGAGGAATGCAGGATGAACGGGAAGCGGATCACCCGCGGCCCCAGCAGGGTGAACGACGGCATTCCGTAGCCGGTTTCCCAGAAATTTTCCACCAGCGCGAATTTTTTGTAGGCATACGGGCCGAACAGGTTGCCGTACATTTGCAGATACTGTCCGGTAACGTCGAGGTAGCGGTTGGCGAGGTTTTCGTCCGGCTTGCGGAGAAACACCTGCGCCTGGACGCGCCCGGCTTGCCGGTGGTACTCGGTGTATTTTCCGGCGAGCAGAAAGATTTCGTATTGTGGCTCCGGCGACTCCCAGCGCGTCCGCGCGCCGTTGGCATCGCGTTCGTGGAGCGGCCCGTTGCCTTGGCTCACCGCGTCCCATCCCGGCGGCAGGCGGACATCCATTGAAAACGTCAGCGGCCCGTCGCCGAACCAGGGATACCAGTAGGAACCGCCGGCAAGAAACACGCCGTCCGGCGAGACGGTTCCGGGGGTTTCGCCGAAGGCGCGGGCGCGTTCCGTGCCCTTGTTTTCGGGCGGATGGTGCAACGTCCCCTCGTAGGTGATGACGAAATCCCGCCGGCCGCCGGTGACGCGGAACAACTCCAGATTGCCCGGCAGGTCCGCGGCATCGAAGTCCGGGCCGAAATGCGCGCCCCCCGGCGGTTCGTCCACCGGAACGACGGTCACGCCGGGCGTTGCCGATTTTGGTTGCAGTCCCGCGTGCAGTAAAAAGCTCGGCGGGCCGGAGCCGGCAGAGGATTCGGGAAGCGTGACGCGGTCCTCGACCGCCAGGCGCTTGCCGTCCGGGTCCAGGGTCACCGCCAGGTCGTGGCGCACCGGTTCGGCCTGCCGCGGCCAGGCCGGCGGCGCCCACAGGGAAAACAGAATGACGGCCAGGGACAACAAGCGGAGCATGGTGTTTTTCTCGCTTAAAAGGGAACGGTCCGGGTCGCCTGGTATATTACCGCAGACGGCAGTCGATGGGAAACCCCCAATGGTCGCCGATTCACTTCATGCGTCGGCCGATTTCTCCGGCCAGGCGCCTCATGCTCCGCGAGGACTCCGTGACGACGGCGTTGATGACGGCCATTTGGTTTTTGTCCGCCAGGGCCTGTTGCAGGGCGGATTTGAATTCGCCCGCCTTCTCCGCCTTGAAGTCCCTGCCGTAACCGAGCAGTCCGCAAATCTTGCCGTAGTCCCAGCCGGGGATGTCGTTGAAGGCGCCGTCCATGATGACGCGCTCGGTTTCGTAGCCGGAGTTGTTGACGACGATGACGATGGGCGCGAAGCGCATTTTTTTGAAGGTGGCCAGTTCGGTGCCCGTCATCTGGAACGCGCCGTCGCCCACCAGGATGAGGGGCCGGGTTTCGGGATGGGCGCAGGCCACGCCCAGCGCCGCCGGCACGGCGAACCCCATCGTCGCGTAAAACGCCGAGGCGAAAAACGCGGTGTGATCGGAAACTTTCAACTCGGTGGCGGCGAACAGGCAGTCCCCGGTGTCGCAGATGACCGCCGTGTCCGCCGTGAGGTGTGCGTTGAGGATTTCGATGATGCCGGACATGGTCAGGTCGTCGTTTTCGCCCGGCGGCCGGGCGGCGGCGAACCCTCCGGTGAACGCCTCGATTTCATACGGGTCGGGCGCGGATGACGACAGCGCCCCCGCCAGGCCGAGAATAAAGTCTTTCAGGGTGACCCGGGAATAGTTGTGGTGCTTGACGATGACTTCGCCCTGATTGGCGCGGACCATGTGGTTTGGGTCGAGCTTCGCGGTGTACATGCCCATGTTGATGTCGGTGAACATGACGCCGAGGGAGAGCAGGACATCCGCTTGCTCGACTTTTTGCCGGGCGCATTCCGAGCCGACCAGTCCCTGATACACGCCGAGGTAGAGGGGATGGCGCTCGTTGATCACGGACTTGCCCATGATGGTCGCCGCTACGGGCAGACGGGCGGACTCCACCAGTTGTACCAGTTCCTTCTGCACGCCGTAACGGTGTAGTTCGACTCCCGCCAGGATCACCGGGGTTTTCGACTGCTTGACGAGGCCGATGGTTTCGGACAGCACCTCCTCGAGGGTTTCCTCGTCGCTGGATTCGTAGCGGCAGAAGGAATCGTCATCGGTTTCGTGCTGGACTTCCTTGTCGATCATGTCGCGCGGCAGTTCGAGGTAGCCGGGTTTCTTTTTGCTCCAGATCGCCTCCAGCACCTCGTCGATTTGCCGCAGGGCCTGTGAGCGGTCTTCCAGGGCGGCGGCGCGGCAGGTGAAGTTTTCGAATATCCTCATTTGCGCGCCGACACTGCCGAAGCAGTGGTGGATCATGGGATTGTCGCGGCGCTCGCCCACTCCCGGCGCGCCGCTGATCACGAGCACGGGCGAGGATTCGGCGTGGGCTCCGGCGATGGGGTTGACGGTGCCGAGGGCGCCGACGCCGTAGGTCACCAGCACCACGCCGATGGCGTCGTGCCGCCGGGCATAGCCGTCGGCGGCGAACCCGGCGGTGTCCTCGCGCGTCGTGCCGATAAAAGCCAGCCGCCCGTCCGTCTCCAGCAATTTGCAAAACTTGAGGCTGAAGTCGCCGGGGACGCCGAACACATGGCGCACGCCCAGTTCGTGCAGGCGGCCGATCAGGTATAACCCGATGGTTTGCTGTTTTGCTTCCTTTGGCATCGTCCGGCTCCGCGAATTTTTCTTCCGGTGTGGGGCGGTCGAACTGCTTTTAGTATAGCTCAAACGGGGGAGGATCAGAGAAAATCGCGGATCGTTTCGCAAACCGCATCCTCGCCGCGCAGGGGCGCCTTGCCGTCCACGGTGAAGCGCCGCGCCGTTTCGATATCCGCCGCCCAATCGCAGTCGTAAAACGTTTGCGTGTCGGCGATCACTCCCAGCCGGTTGCGCTCCAGGTAATCCTTCACCGCCCGGAACTCGCAAAAGTCGTCGCGGCGGCAGGAAACGACCGGCTTGCCGTGGTGAAAAGCCGTGGCCAGGGTGGAGTACCCGGCCTTGGTGCAGACCAGGTCCGCGGCGGCGATGAGGTCGGGGTAGCGGAAGCGCCGGTCGAGGACAAACAGGTTGGCGGGCGGGGCGACGCCGTCCAACGGGTCGCGGGTGACGAAAACGCAGTCCTCCATCTCCGGCAAACGCTCCCACCGCAGGCAGGAGGAGTCGGCTTCTCCCAGATAAATA
>JBHHYO010000017.1:0-37559 GCA_046757665.1 Nitrospinales bacterium | reverse complement strand
TATACGGGTTTTAGACTTTTTCAGGGACGACTATTTCGTTCCTCGTTTTTCAAAATTTTTTTTTCGCGAAAACCGGCTCCGGTCAGGCCGGCCCAGGGCCGGGGTGGGATGGGCTGACCCGTATCCGGCGATTAATCAAGGTCAAGCGCAATCGGGCGGGTAACGGGTGCGGGCGATTCGGTCAGGTACTGTCATGGTTCGATAAAGCCTGCTCTGAGCCTGCCGAAGGGGGCTCACCATGACAGGGGCGCGGTTGTGTCACAGCGGGTTTGGCGAGTAGTCGAAGCGGTACATCTTGTTGGCGCGTTTTCGCGGCGCTGTTGGCTCTTCCGGTCCCTGGGTCTTCGCCAGGTAATCGAGAATTTTTTCGCGGACTTCTTTTTGCAGTACCCACAGGCCCTGTTTTTTCTGCATCCAGGTGATGGTTTCGTCCCATCGCTGGCGGGTCATGTGGTTTTGCAGGATGATCCTGGCGGAGTGGCAGACGGTGCAGTTGTCGATGACCAGGTCGCGTCCGTCACCGGGCGCGAGTTCGCTTGCGGCGTCCGCCCATGCCGGATCGTACACAGCGGCGAGCAACGATACGGCGACAATCGCAATCGGCACGCTTTGCCTGGCCTGCCGGCGCAACGTCGAAAAAGTTTTCACCGCGACCTCCTCAGACCACGATCACGGCGATGCGGTGCATGGCGTTGTTGAGGTAGCCCTTGGGGTTCCATCCGGGGACCACCATGGGTTGCATGACGCCGGCGTCGTCGGTCGCCCGCGCCCAGACCTCATAATATCCTTTTGAAGGGAAGGCGAGCGTGGCGTGCCATTGTTGCCAGGCAAAGGGATTGGCCGGTTCTTTTAACGCGGCCCGAACCCAGGTCATGCCGAAGTCGTTGGTGACGTGCATTGCCGTCACCCCGCGGTCGCCGGCCCAGGCATGGCCGCGCAAGGCAAGGGGCCGGCCGAACGGGATTTTGGTTCCGGTTCGCGGGCGGGTGATCAGGGACTTGACCGGCATGGACTCGATGATTTTCATATCCGCCTCGGCGACCTGCGTTCCCGGCGGCACGGGGTATTTCGGCACGCGGTAGGAATAGCCGTTCATCTTCGGCCCGTCGTGCACTTTGTCGCGGATAAAGATTCGTTTCAGCCACTTGATGGAGGTGGAGCCGGGCCAGCCCGGCGTCACGACGCGCACGGGGAACCCGTGAAGCATGGGAATGGGTTCGCCGTTCATGGCCCAGGCGATCAGGGTATGGTCCTGCATGGCCTTGTCGATGGGCGTGCCGCGGGAGATCGGCGCTTTTTTCGGGTTCATGCTCAGGTGCAGGTCGTCGCCGTAGTAACCGGTGTAAACGGCGGTGCTTTTGAGTCCGGCTTGCCGCAGGATGTCTTTCATGCGGACTCCGGTCCAGGCGGCGCAGGCGACGGCGCCGAAGGTCCACTGGTTGCCCTTTGCGGCGGGGCGGAAGCCGGCGCGCCCGTTGCCGCCGCATTCGATTTGCAAATAGTATGTGTAGGATTTGAATTGTTTCAACTGTTCGAGGTTCAACGACAGGGGGTGGTGCACTTCGCCGTCGATTTTCAGTTGCCAGCCGGCGGCGTCGCCGCTCTGTGCGAGCGCGGACGGCAAGCCGTTGTTACGCACGAAATGCCGGGCGTTGGGGGTGAACTCGTCGTCCAGCAGGTGGGGCGGCGTTTCCGCGTTGACGGGCCGGTCGTTCAGGACGACGAGGCCGTTTTTTCCGGGGAGGGCAAACTCCTCGGTGGTATCGGCAAAAGCCGCCGGGATGAGCCCGGCGGGCATGTTGCGGTGAAAGGGAATGGCGGAACCGACAGCCAGCGCCAGGGTGGTCAATCCGCATTGTTTCAGGAAACCGCGGCGCGACAGCGGGTCGGTTTTCCGGCCCCAGATTTCGGCGTCGGCTTTTTCCGGGTCGTTGCGGTAAAGCTCCCACAGGCCGCGTTCTTTTTTGTTGTGCACGGAATCCTCCGAGCAGAGACAGGACGGGTTATTTTAACAGGGCAAGTTTCATCAAGCGAGAGGAATTTGGGCGGGCGTTGCCGATGGCGGATTTACCCTGCCGCCGACTTGCGCGCTCCGGGTGAGAGATTTTAACTTATTGACAGTTATGGCCTTCGCCTATAATATGATGCCAAGGCCGCGCGTCAACGGTTCGGACCCCGGCCTTTGGGTTATTGAAATTTATTTTCGTTCTCCTTCAAACGGCTTTTCGTCCGTCCCAAATGTCCTCTCCCCAAATGTCCTCTTCGCACCAATCTTTAGTCCAACTGGTCGAGTTGACCAGCAATGTGATCAGCGCTTTTACCACGGCGTTGTTCGTTGCCGACCCCGAGAAAAAAATTTTGTCGTTAAAGGCGTTTCACAGCCTGAGTCTGCACCTTGACGAGAAGGCCTCCATCGCCTATGGCGACGGGCCCATCGGCTGGGTGGCGGAAAACGGGGAGCCTTATCTTGAGGAGTTTTTTCACAGCGGCTCCTCCAGTCTCAAGTTGTACAAAAAAAAGGAGGCGCTGAAAGATTTTCTGGCCGTGCCGGTGGCGGCCGGCGAGTTGCTGGGAGTTCTGGTGGTGGACAGCAAGGAGAGTTATCGTTTTACGGCGCGGTCGCAAAAAATCGTTGCCGGGTTCGCCGAGCAGATGGCGGAGCATCTGTGCCGCGAAAAGCAGTTGGCCGCCGGGTCGGATGACGATGGGTTTCCTTATGGGGATTTGCTTCAATACAGCCAGTCGGTTGCCGCGTCGCTTCACCCCGCGGGCATGGCCGAAAAGATGATTCGCATTCCGCCGTCCATTGTGCAATGCGATGCCCGGGCGGTCGTCTGGGTGGAGGAGGACAAGCGGACGGGCAAAGTGACGCTCCATGAGGGCTGGGGCCGGGATTTGACGAACTGGAGCGTAACGCCCGGCAGAGGTCTGGTCGGTTCCTGTCTGAAAAACCCGGTCAGCCTTCTTTCCGGCGGCCAGGGCAAGCGGCACGGGGTATTGTTCCGCGAAAATGAGGGCCTGGGTCATTTCGCCGCCGCCCTTGCCGTTCCCGTTGTTTTTCAGGGGCGGTTGCTGGCGGCGCTGGTTTGCGCCGTGCGCGAGGCTCCCGGCCTGACCGGCAGTCATCTGCGGCGAATGAACATTCTGGGAAGCAGTGTGGCGCCGGCCCTGTTTTACGCCCGGGAGAAGCGCCAATGGGACTACGACAAAAATCTCGACCAGGTGACGCAAATTCCCAATTACCGTTGTCTGGTGGAATACCAGGAAAAAATCGAGCGGGAAGTTTTTGTCGGCAACCGTCCGGTGTTCCTGTTGTCCGTTCATCTAAGCAACTTGCATAAGCTTTATGAGATTCATGGCGTGACGCTGGGCGATCATCTGTTGCGCCAGGTCGTCGCCATGCTCACGAAGGTCATTCCCTCGCCCAAGTTTTTGTTCAAATACTCGGACACGACGTTGTTGATTCTGATAATGAAAACACAGCACGCGGAGATCGAAAACCTTGAGACGAAACTGAGGCAGGTGTTCGAGAAAACGCCTTTTTACGTGGACCGGCAGTCATTGCAGGTGGAAGTGGAATTGGGGCTGGCGACGTATCCCGCGGAAGGCGTCCATCTGGGCGAGTTGGCCAACCTGTCCTGGGCGCGGGCCATTCGGCCCCTGGAAGCGACGCATGATCACTAGACTCGTCAGCGATTTTCTGAGCAAGTTTTCCATGGACATGGCCATGGACCTGGGAACGGCGAACACGCTGGTTTACGTCAAGGACCGGGGCATTATTCTCAACGAGCCTTCCGTGGTGGCCGTCGATGCCGAGCGGGGAAGGGTCGAGGCGGTCGGCGCGGAGGCCAAGCAAATGTATGGACGCACCCCGCATCGGGTGCGCGCCATCCGCCCGATGAAGGACGGGGTGATTGCCGATTTCGAAGTCACCAGCAAAATGATCACCTACTTCATCAAAAAGGTGCTGAACAAGTTTTGCTTCATCAAGCCGCGCATGGTGATAGGGATTCCCACCTGCATCACCCAGGTGGAAAAGAAGGCCGTGATCGATGCCGCGCTTCTGGCCGGCGTCCGCAAGGTGCATCTGATTCAGGAACCGATGTCCGCCGCGATCGGCGTGGGTATCCCCGTCCACAAACCCGAAGGCAACCTGGTCATCGATATCGGCGGCGGCACGACGGATGTCGCCGTGATCTCGCTTTCCGCCATCGCCTATGGAGAATCGATCCGGGTCGCCGGGGATGAAATGGATGAGGCGATCATGCGCTACATGCGGCTCCAGCATCAATTGAGTATCGGTATTTTCGAGGCGGAGCGTACGAAAATCAAGGTCGGTAGCGCTTTTCCCCTGGTGGAGCGCTTGAGCACGGGGGTCAAGGGGTTGAGCGTGAGGGACGGAGTGCCTGAATCCATCGTCGTCAACGACGAGGAAATTCGCGAGGCCATGAAAGAGCCGGTGGCCGCCATCATCGGCGTGGTGTTGCGAGCCTTGGAAAAAACACCTCCCGAACTTTCGGCGGACATTCATGAGAACGGCATTTATTTGACCGGCGGCGGCGGGCTGATTCGCGGGCTGGATAAAATGGTCGAGGAGAAAACCCGCTTGAGTGTCTATATCCCGGAAAGCCCCCTCCTCAGTATCGTCAAGGGCGCCGGGGCCGTCCTCGACAACTTTTCCGAAATGCGGAAAGTCTGTATCAATTGAGCCGGGTGGGGTACAATGGATTTCAGCCGCGGAACTCTGGCGCGGCAGGTGGCGCGCAACGCGACAAACGGTTTTTCGGGGGAGGAACAACATCCATGCCGGTAGTGTCTTTTGTCAATCAGAAGAGAAAAATCACCGTGGAAACCGGCGCCAATTTGCGGGAAGCCGCCATCAAGGAGTATATAAGCGTTTATCCCCACGTTTTTAAAATTCTGAACTGCCGCGGCAACTCCTTGTGCGGAACCTGCGCCGTGGAAATTGTCTCGGGCCAGGTGGACCCGCCCAACGACCGGGAAAAGGAAAAACTCAAGAACCGGTTGAAAAAAAATCCCAATATCCGCCTGGCATGTCAGTTGACGGTCAAGGACGACCTGGAAGTCCGCACCCATATCTGAGTTCAAGAGAGTGGGCCGCCCGCCGGAACATCAGAAACTATTTGACATTCCCTTGGCAAGATTTCAGAATAAATAATGATTCCATTGACACCGGAACACCGGGAAGCGGTCCGTCGGCACGCCGTCGCGGAATACCCATTTGAATGTTGCGGAATCATTATCGGCAAGGCGGCGGCGGACGACGACATCCTGTTTCGCTGTACCAACATCCAAGACAAGCTCCACCAAAAGGACCCTCGGACTTTCACCAGGGACGCGCGGACGGCGTTTTATATCGATCCCAAGGAGCTTATGAGCATTCTCAAGCAGGTCCGGGAAAAAGACATGGCGGTGAAGGTCTTTTATCACTCCCATCCGGACCACGGAGCTTATTTCTCCGAGGAGGATGAGAGGATGGCCTTGTTTGAAGGACAACCTCTTTACCCGGGTGCCGGTTATCTTGTGGTTTCCGTGTACGACCGCAAGGTCAAGGATGAGGCTTTTTTTTCATGGAATCCCGACGAGCGGAAATTTGAGAGGCGCAACGATTAAAACCGCCTCGCCTTTTGGCGTTCGACCGGGTATCGATAATCCTGTTGAGGAGATTGGACCATGGCCCTGATGATCACGGAAGATTGTGTGAACTGCGGCGTTTGTGAACCGGAATGCCCGAATGAAGCGATCACCGACGGTGATGATGTATATCTTATCCATTGGGAAAAATGCACCGAGTGCGTCGGCTGGTACGATGAGCCCCAGTGCGTCGAGGTTTGCCCGGTGGACTGCATTCCCAAAAACCCCGAGCACGTGGAGACGAAGGAAGAGCTTCTCGCCAAAAAAGAAACCCTGGTGAACGGGGAGTCGTGACGGCGCCGGTGTACGGGAAATTTTACGAACCGACCTTCGAGTGAAACTCATGGAAGCGGAAGTGGAAGAAGTTCTGGAAACCCTGCGTCCCGCCTTGCTCCAGGATGGCGGCAACGTGGAGCTGGTGGCCGTGGAGGATGGCATCGTCAAGGTCCGCCTGGTGGGGGCGTGCGCGTCTTGCTCCAGCTCGCTGATGACGCTTAAAATGGGGATCGAGCGGGCCTTGAAAAAAGCCATCCCCATGGTGCGCTGTATCGAGCAGGTTCCGTAAAGCTTGTCTCGAACCCCGCCGAGGAACCCATGCTCCGAACAGGCCCGGCATGATATCCATTCAACCGACTTTTTCGGCAACCGATTAATTCCCCACGTGTTCTGTTTCTCCGTGTGTAGACGACTGCGCAAATTTGTATTTCCCATTGGTTTATTCCTCATCCTCTTTTTCAGCCTGCCCGCCGCCGCGGCCGTAAAGGGGGACCCGGCCCCGGAGTTTACCTTAAAATCCCTGGACGGGAAGTCGGTCAGCCTGCAGGATTACAGGGGCAAGTACCTGCTGGTCAATTTTTGGGCTACGTGGTGCGCGCCCTGCAAGGTTGAAATGCCTTCCATCGAGGCGCTGTACCGGCAGTTTAAGATAGAAAAATTCGACGTGCTCGCCATCTCCAACGACATGTTCGGCGAAAAGATCGTCAGACCTTTTATTGAAACACATGGATTCACATTCACCGTACTGCTGGATCCGATTTTGCGGGTCAGCAAACGGTTCGGGGTCGTCAGTTTGCCGACGACGTTCCTGATCGACCCGGAGGGCAAGATCATCGGCGTGCTCGGCGGCGCGGAAGACTGGTCGGCTCCCAGGAATATCACCTTTTTCAAGAATTTGTTGAAAAAGGAGTGACATCGACCCAATTCCATTATCCATCCTTATTGCCTGCTTGACGGCGGTTGTCCGTTCGAGTTGCCACGAATGGCCATGCAACTTTTTAGACTGCTGTTTCTTCTGACGACGCTTGCGGCGGCGCCGGGATTTTATCCGGCTGAAGCCGCAGAGCAGGACCCTCCCCGCGACAACCGGCTGGAAGCGGACATGGTTTTAATCCCGGCCGGCATTTTTTCGTTCGGCACCGACCGGCGGGACGCGACCGGCAACGCCTTGTCCGTGGGGATTCCCAAACCCTGGTACGCGGATGAAAACCCACAGCAACGAGTGTTCCTCAAAGCGTTTTATATGGACCGGTATGAGGTGACCAACCGCCGGTACAAGATTTACGTTGACGCCGCGGGCGCCATTCCTCCGCCGCATTGGCGGGACAACCGGTTCCCGGAGGGCCGGGGCGACGACCCCGTGACCGAGGTGAACTGGTTTGACGCCGCGAACTTTTGCGCGTGGGCGGGCAAGCGCCTGCCGACCGAGAAAGAATGGGAACGCGCCGCCCGCGGACCCAACGGCAACGAGTACCCCTGGGGAAACGAGTTTCATATTGAAAACGCCAACCTGGCTCCCAAGGCCGGCGGCAAAACCAAAATCGCCACGGTCGGCTCCTTCCCCGGCGGAGCCTCACCGGAAGGCGCGCACGACCTGATCGGCAATGTCTGGGAATGGACGGCGAGCGATTATGCGCCTTACAAGGGCGGCAACTACCGGTCTCCCCAATACGACGGGCGATACAAGGTGCTCCGCGGCGCGTCGGCGGCGTATATCGGCCACTTCCCCGGCGTGTCTTATGAGGAGGTGCTGAAACAATATTCCCGCGGCGGCTACCGCCAACCGGCGCTTCCGGATGACGCCGCGCCCGATGTCGGGTTCCGTTGCGTCGGCGACAAAAAACCCAAGGTGGCGCAAACCGGCCTTGCCGCGTCGGTCGGCGGCGATACGCTGGCCGGAGGTTTTTCCGGCAAGCAGGCCGAACCCGCGGGCCGCCCCGGCGGGGCCAGCGAAGCTCCACAAACCGCATCGTCCGTCGCCGAGGCGTCCGCCGTCGCCCCCTTTAATCCCTTCGAGGCGAAACCCAACCTTCCCCAATCCGGAATTCTGGTTTTGATATTCCTTTCATTTCTCGCCGGCGTGCTGAGTTTTTTGTCCCCCTGCACCCTGCCCATTTTGCCCGCCTATTTTGCGGTGACCGCGCAGGCGGAACGGGCGCGCATGAGCATGATGTCGGTGGCGTTCTTCTTCGGCTTGGCGACGCTGTTCGTCTTGATGGGCGCATCCGCCAGCTTTGCCGGAAAAATCCTGCGCGATTACATGGACTCGCTGACCACCTACGGCGGCGCGTTCGTCGTCGTTTTCGGCATCATGACGCTTTTCGGCAAAGGGTTTTCGGGGGCCAGTTTCAGGAGCCGCCCCGCCTCCACCTACGCCGGCTCTTTCATGTTCGGCGCCACCTTCGCGCTGGGCTGGACGCCCTGCGTCGGGCCGATTCTGTCCGGCATCCTGATCCTGGCGGCGACGGACAAAACCATCGTTCAGGCCATGATCCTGCTGTTTTCCTACGCCCTGGGGCTGGGCCTGCCGTTGATCGTCATCTCCACCTTTTTCGGCCATCTCAGCAAGGACAGTTTGTTCTGGAGAATCCTGCGAGGCAAAGGATGGGACGTGCAAGTCGGCGGCCGTGTCCTGCTCCTGCACACCACGAACCTGTTCAGCGGGCTTTTATTGATAGCCCTCGGCGCGGCCCTGATGATGGGCTATCTGACCTACCTCAACAGCCTGATCCCCATCGAGGCGCAGATTTGGTTCAGCAACGTCGAGGAAAAAATCCTCCACTGGTTCATGTGAAAACAACCCGCCAGCGGTCCCATTGTCGTCCTCCCGGCGGGGTCCCCCTATTGTATGGGGAACGCGACGACAATGCCTCCCATGACATCGTTCAACTTGAACACATGTTTTTTCCCCTTCAAGTAAGCATTGTGGCAATTGACACAAGCCTGCGTGATGGCAAAGTCCGGGAATACCGCTTGAAAATACCTGGTCTTGCCCCGCTTGGTATGCGCGGTATAAGGACGCAGGGGATGAATATCCACGGACTCCAGGCCGAGCCGCTCGAATTCGTTGGCCGGGGCGTTGTGGGCGTTGATGGGCCACAGGCTGATCAACCGGCAATCCACGAGGACATGGTCTTCCTCAATCAGCGCCGTGGCGTTTGACAAAAACTGCGCCGGAAGCGGCAGGGCGTTTTTTTCCTTCCAGTGCTCCGTGGCATAAAGGATGTTTTTGCTCTGCAACCGGTCAACAATGTATTTGCCGTAAATGATCCTGTCCGATTCGATGACCGAGTGAATATAATCGGCCACAATTTCCGGAGGCAGTAAAAACTCCGTTTTTTCGATGTGCTTCATGTGTCTGCCCAAGGGAAGATCAATGGCGATTCCGCCCATGACGTCTCCCACCTTGAAATCCTTTTTAGTGCTTTTCGGATGGCCGTTGTGGCAGGTGACGCAGGACTCCGACAGAGCCAGGTCGGGATAAATCGCCTGAAAATACCACATGCCTTCCCTTTGAATGATCCAGGTAAACGGTTTTTCGGGGTTTTCGATCACCTGTTGCAACCCCACCTCCTTGAATTTCGACCGGGGCAGGTTTTCGGGGTTGATCGGCCAGAGGCTGATCGATCGGTATCTCATGCCGACCCCGCGGGAATTGGAGGCTCGGGAAGAGAGCTTGAGAAATTGCGCCGGTAACAGCAGAGTATCGTCCTGCCGCCAGTTTTCCGAAGCCCGGATGACATTCTTTTTTTGCAAGCGGTCGACAATTTGTTTGGCGTAGAAAGTCCGGTTTGCCTTGATGACCGCGAAAATATAGTCCGTTGCCAGTCGAGCCGGAACACCCGTTGTCCTTGAGATATGCTTCGCCCATGAAAGGTTATAATCGCATGATAACAAAAGTGTTATGGCCAAGGCGCTTGTAAGAATAAACTTTAATGCGGGTTTAAACATGGCGCCCCTCCTTCTGATTGAATCCTGCCGGGTTAGTAAATAGGGGATGGCCCGTTGTCGAAGGTTCGGGTCAGGGGTGAAAGGGTTATATTAAATAAGATGGTGCCGGAGGCACTTAAATTCCATTTTTTGTGGGCTGGGAAGACCCAAAACCCAAGCCGTGGAATGGCCCATCCGGCGGAAAACCCGAAAACCCGCCCGGCGCGTATGACTTCCGGATGCGCGGCCTGCCGGATACGGATGCACAACTGCTTTTTCGGCACTCTGCCGGACACCCCAACGTAATGGAAGCCGATACCGTTCAATTCCTGGCCCCTGTCATGGTGAGCCCCCTTCGGCAGGCTCAGAGCAGGCTTTATCGAACCATGACAGTACCTGACCGAATCGCCCGCACCCGTTACCCGCCCGATTGCGCTTGACCTTGATTAATCGTTTGATACAGGTCGGCACATCTCACCCCGGCCCTGGGCCGGCCTGACCGGAGCCGGTTTTCGCGAAAAAAAAATTTTGAAAAACGAGGAACGAAATAGTCGAAACGTCAGGCCGTAAAACCACCAACCCCTTGCGCCGCAACCCGTTTCGCTCGCTTCCCGTCAGGTAAAAAATCAACGAATTTCGCGGCAAAACGGCCCAGAAACCGGATCGCATTTTGACTTCTATCCACATGATTTTAAACGACTTGTAAAAACCGGTTTTGGCATGTCGAACCCCGCCGTTTGAAGATTAAAATTTACCATGCCAAAATCACCACCGAGGCGCCGAGACACGGATTTCGCGGCGAGCGTTTGCCCGCCTTGTCATGGTGAGCTTGTCGAACCATGACATCCGATTGCGCTGTCTGGAGCTTGATCCCAGTCGCAAGTTCAGCCCACTTCCGGCGAGCGTTGCCCGCCTCCGTTTTTATCTCTTATATATAGCGCGAAATGCAGGTATGCGATGGCGGAAGGTCTTTTGATCCGGAGAGTTGCAAGACGAAGAGGGAGAGGTGTCGGCTATGCCGACGGGCAGGCACGTGGGGGGGACCTTCACTCCTGCACGGAGAGTCGGGGGACGAGGGGGATGTTGCCTGAAGCTGTTTGTGCCACGGGCTCTGGAATTTTCTCTTGCGCGCCGACGTACTCCGATTGGCAACAGCCCAGGCAACCGGGGAAAATTTTCCGGTCCTTGACTTGCTGGCGGAACTCGCGGTGGCCGGCGGAGTTCCAGGCCAGGCCGCCGTCGTTGTCCTGGACGTTGCCCAGGCGGTGGTGCGGGCAACTGAAAACGTCGCCGTAGGCGGAGACGCCGACTTTCGACCACGGGGCGTAGCACCGGTAGTCCTCGTAGGAACTTTGGTTGGCATAATAACGGACGATCTCTTCCCGGGTGATGTAGTTCGGCGAGTAGCGCAACTGGGTTTTGTGCGTCCGGCTTTTTTGCTCGAGGAGGTTGAGTTGCTCCCTCAGGACGCCGGATGCGATCGGTTCGACGGGGACGGCGGGGGTTTGCAGGTAAGCGGTCTGGTCGTAGTCCTTGCCGTGCCAGTAGGTGGCGGGGTTGCTCAGGACAAAGTTGCAGACGTCCACTCCCAGCCGGTCGGCGTAGTCGTAAAGGAACGGCAGGTCGCGCACGTTGGCGGCGTTGATCACGCAGGTCAGGTGGACGAGGGGGTAGCGCCGTCGGCCGCGTTGCTTGAGCAGACGTTCCAGCCCGGCGGTGGTTTTGCGAAATGAGCCGGGGATGGTGGTGATGCGGTCGTGCAGTTCCTCGCGCCCCTCCAGCGACACGCCCAGAAAGAACAGGCCGCCGCCGAACAGCGAGCGCAGGCGCTTCCGCAACAGTCTCTCCACCATCGCCTCGTTGAGAGCGGTGCCGTTGGTGATGATGTGCACTTTGTTGCGCGAGGCGGCGTAATCCAGGATTTCCATGAAATCGCTTTTCATGAACGCCTCGCCGCCGGTGAAGGTGATGACCGCGTAGCGCGGCAGGCCGGCGATGACGGCCTTGATGGCGTCGGCGGACAACTCGTTTTTGTAGCGCCGGTTTTTCTCGGTGTCCTCGATGATTTCCAGGAAGTGGCACATGTCGCAACGCAGGTTGCACCGGTAGGTCACTTCAAAGTAAACGTGCAGGGGCGGCAGGGCGTAGCGCGGCAACAGATAAAAAGGCAGGCTGGCGTAAAGCCGCGGCAGGACTTTTTGCAGATTTTTTATGCTGAACGGACTGGCCATGTTTCTCTTCGCAAGAGGTTGAACATTTCAGCCGCCACCGCCATCGTCCTTCAAAAGAATCTCCAGGCTCTTGTCGCCGTGGTTGAACAACAAGTCGATCACCGACAGATAAGGGACGAATCCGGAAAACCGCTGGGTGTACGTGGGATGTCCATACTCATGATATTCCACCTGGATGCCGTTTCTCAAGAAATCTTCCTCGGACCGGGAAAGGTAATTTTCCGCCGCGTCGCCGGACAGGTAATGAGTAGCCTCCATTCGGCGGCAGAGGTTGAGTATTTTTTCGGCCTTGGCCCCGGACGCCGGTATCTCGGAGGACCGCCGGGTGGGGGTGGCGATGTGCAAAACTTTTTTCAAATACAGGGTGGTTTCCAGGCACAGGTCCACCAGGAAATCCCACTCCTTGTTCCATATCGACTCCAGATAGGGGAAATAAAGGCTGAAGTACGGCGACTTGGCGTAGTTGTGCTGAACCGCCTTGCGGTGCCGGCTTCGCCAGTCGGTTGAATTGTCGATGCGGGTTTCCAGAAGGGACTGGTGGAAGCGGTCTTTTTGCAGGACCGGCACGGTCAGCCACGCCCAGCCGTCGCGGGTGCGGATTTTGTTGCGGTTGCGCCAGTCCCTGCGGGTGTACTGGGCGTCGTCGAGGAACACGAATCGGTCGCAACGCGCCATCTGGTCGAAATAGCCGAGCCAGGGAAGATAGGAAGGTTGGAGGATGGCGATTTTCATGTTCGACGCGGCGCGCCCGGTTACTTGTTCGGCCAAAGTTCTTTCATCCACAGATAGCGTTCCCACCATTTTTGGTTGTTGCGGTAAAAATCGACCGTCCGGGCCAGGCCGTCCTTGAGGCCAACCGCGGGTTGCCAGTCGAGCAGGGCCCGCGCCTTGCCGGTGGAGGAAATGTGCCGGGACACCTGGCCGGGCCGGTCGGCGACAAATTGCAGAAGGCTCTGCGGTTTATCCAGCAGGCCCAGAATCATTTTGGCGATGCTCAGGACGTTGGTGTCCCGTCCCGTTCCCAGGTTGAGGGTTTGGCCGATGAGTTTGTCCTTGTCGGCGTGCAGGATGCTGTCCAGCGCCGCGCAGGTGTCCGTGATGTACAGCCAGTCCCGGGAACTCATGCCCTCGCCGTGGATGGTGAGCGGCTGGTCTTGCAGGGCGCTGATGATGAAATTCGGGATGGCCTTTTCGATATGCTGGTACGGGCCGTAGTTGTTGAACGGGCGGACGATCACCGCGGGGATATCGTAAGTGTGGATGTAGGAATACACCAGCCGGTCGGCCCCGGCCTTGGCGGCGGCGTAGGGGCTGAGCGGGTTCAGCGGGTGGTCTTCGTCCATCGGGTTCGCCAGCGCCGTGCCGTAAACTTCCGACGAGGAAATGTGGACAAACAGTTCCACCGGATGATCGGCAATGGCGTTGGCCAGGGTTTGCGTGCCCAGAACGTCGGTTTCAAAAAACAGCGTGTTGTCGTAAATCGAGCGGGTGACGTGCGACTCCGCCGCGAAATGAATGACCACGTTGCTTTGCGACACCAGTTCCTTGATGATGTCCGCGTGGGTGATGTTGCCGTGGTAAAAGCGGAACCGGGGGTGCCGTCTCATTTCCGGACACAGGTTGTCCAGGTTGCCGGCGTAGGTGAGCGCGTCGAGGAGCAGGATGTTGCATTGCGGATATTTTTTAAACAGGTGGTTGACGAAGTTACTGCCGATAAACCCGGCGCCGCCGGTGACCAGAATGGTTTTTTCGGAAAGATTCATGCCGCACGGGGAATAAGGGTTAAACGCCGCCCCCGTCCGGGGCTTGCCGGCTGGGCGCGCAAACCATAGAGTATAGCCCAACGGCGGGCCGTTGCAAACCACCTTCCGCGGCGCGCCCGGCCGGCCGCCGGTCCGGCGGTCTGCCTTGTGAACGCGCGGCGGATCATTTATAATCCTCCAGCTCTCCGGAATCCTCCTTGTTTGATCGTCATTGCGAGGAGGCTCCGCCGGCGAAGCAATCCAGAAAGGACCCATTCCCACCGGGCGTGGCCCGGCTGGATCGCCACGCCGCCGGTGGCGGCTCGCGATGACACAGGGTGCGGCGAAGAATCTAGGTTTACTAAAGGTTGCTTATGAAAGACAGGATTAAATCCTTGTTGCACGACCTGCTCCAGCGGGCGCTGGTGGGCTTGCCCTATTTGTCCGAGGCGCGCTGGGTGAGCGAAAAGGTTTTGCTGTTTTTGCGGATTTGGCATTATTTGTCGATCAACAAAATTCCCGGGGACTACCTGGAGTTCGGCGTTTTCGAGGGCAAGAGTTTCAAATTGTCGATGCGCTCGGCGGCGCGTTTTTACGCCAAAGGCTCGCCCGCGGCGCCGCGCTTTTTCGCCTTCGACTCGTTTGCCGGCCTGCCGGAGCCGGACGCCGGCAAGGACCATGCCCCGGTGGTGGCCAAGGGGTACTTCAGCTCGGGCGAGGAAACCTTCCGGCGCAATATCCGCTCCGCCGCCCGGGGCTGGGAGGTCCGCGTCGTCCCCGGTTTCTACGAAACCTCGCTCCATGCGGGGGTCATCGCGGAACACCGCCTGTCGAAGGCGGCGTTCGTGAATATCGACTGCGATATCTATTCCTCAACCCTGGACGTGCTCCGGTTCGTGACGCCGCTGTTGCGGAACGGCACGGCGCTGTTTTTCGACGACTGGTTTTATTCCGGCGGCAACATGGAACTGGGCGAGGCGCGGGCCTGCATGGAATGGCTCAAGGAAAACCCGGACCTGACGCTCGTGGATTTCGGCATGGGCGCCATCGGCGGCAAGGTATTTATCGTCAACCGCGCCGAGGCCGGAAAGGCGATGTTCCCGGGACTGTCGTTCCGCGACGGCCAGGCCGCCTCCTGAAATATCCCGCTGACGGGAAGGGGTCAATTGGAGGAAAAAGCGTTGCGCCAAAGCAGGGTGAAGGGGGATTTGCCGAACAGCAGGCCCTTCATCTTGGTGGTGTGGAAAATGCGCCACAACCGCCGCGGGCTGAGATAAAACTGGCGGTACGCGGCCTTGCGCACCGTCAGCAGGTCCGCGGAGTCCAGTTTGCTTTCGTTGCTGTTCACCGTGTCGAACGTGTACTGGGAAAACTCCTTGTTCTGGAGTTTCTTTTCCTCCACCAGCGTTTCGCGCAACCGGGTGCCCGGATTGGGAGTCACCAGCGAAAAATTGGCGGTGGCCAAATCCAGGTCGCAGGCGAACTTGATGGTCTCGTCCATTTCCTCCCGGGTTTCGCTGGGAAAACCCAGCATGAAAAATCCGTGAACGCTGATGTTCACCCGGGCAAGCTTTTTCACGACATTGTCGATGATGGCAATGTCCAGCTTCTTGTCGATCATTTTTTGAATCCTGCTGGACCCGGATTCGATGCCGAGGGCCAGACGGTAAACGCCGGCGGCTTTCATGATTTCGATCATTTCGTCGTCGAAAAAATCGGCGCGCACGCCGTTGGGAAAACAGACTTTCACGTTCAGCTTGCGTTCGGCCATCATGGACAGGATTTGCTTGCAACGCTTCATGTTGACGTTGAACACGTCGTCGAGGATTTGAAATTCCTGCACGCCGTATTTGTCGATCAGGTATTCCATTTCCTGGAGGACGACTTCCGGCGAGCGATACTGGATGGATTTACCGAACAGATCATGGCAATACGTGCATTTGAACGGGCAACCCCTGGAAGTTACGATGGACATGAACCGCTTGGTGGCCGGAAGGAAATCGGTGGAACATTCAGGGTCGAAGTAATCCTCGACATTGATTAAATCGTATTCCTGGTTGACCCAGTCCAGGTCCCGAATGACCGGCCGTTCGGGAGTGAGAACATAGCCGCCGTTTTTTCTGTAGGCGATGCCCTTGACCGCGGCCAGGTCGGTGTGGTTCTCCAGGGCGTCGAACAGTTCGCCGATGGTGATTTCCGCCTCGCCGACAACCAGCAGGTCCACGTTGGGGTCGTGCAGGATGAATTGCGGCTCATGGGAGCAATGCGGACCGCCGAAAATCACCGTTACGTCCTTTTTAATGGCCTTGACCTGCGCGGCGGTGGCAAAGGCGTACTCCGCCTCGATGGTCATCAACCCGATGCCGACGTATTCGGGATCGAATTCCTCCAGGGCGTTTTTCAAATCCTCGTCGGGCTGGCGGGAAATTCGCAGGTCGAGAATGCGGACCTCATGGCCCTTGCGTTTTAAAACGGAGGCCACGGCCAGCAGTCCCAGAGGCATGACCTTGCCGATATGCCCGGCGTGAGGTCTTAACAGCAACATTTTCATAAATGCAATCCTTCGAAACGCGGTGTTTTCTCGAATCAATAAATTTATCATAGAGAAACGGGAAGTGCAATTTCAATGTTTTTTGCCGGCGGCGTTTTTTGGCGGCAGGCGGAAACCGCCCGCGGGCGGGGAGTCAGGCTTTGAAATAGGCAAGCGCCAAGCGCTTGATGGGACCGGGGATATAGTTCCAGAACTTCAGAAACCGCTCGTAGTTGAGATCGTAAAACAACACCACGAGCGACTTGAACAACCGGCTTTTGCGGAGCACGTTGAAGCGAAACCAGCGCCGCATCCGGACGATTTCCCCGGTCGGCAGGTGCGGGTAACTGACCGGGGTGTCGAGAAAATAGGATACCGGAAGCGCGCGGCCGTTCAGCCAGCCGTTCTCCTCGCACAGTTTGTGCAAGGCGGTGCCGGGGTAGGGTTGAAACAGGGAGACCTGGACGGAGCTGGGCCTCAGCCTGCGGTTGAGCCGGATCGTTTCCCGGATGTCCCATTTCGTCTCGTGGGGAATGCCTATGATATTGAACGACATGGTGCGCAAGCCGTATTTCCGCGCCAGATCAAAGGCCTCGATGATTTTGCGGTTGGTCATTTTGCGTTCGAGGACCCGTTCGCGAATGCGCTCGCTCCCGGACTCGATCCCCATTTCCAGGGAAAAACAGCCGGAGTCCTTGAGCAGTTGAAACGACTCCTCGCGCAGGGCTTCGATGCGGGCGTTGCAGGTGTAGGGGATTTTGAAATATTTTTTGTACTTGGCGGAAAATTCGCGCAACCAGCGGATGTCGATGGTGAACACGTCGTCCACGAAGTTGATGCGCGAGAATTTGAACCGCCGTTGCAGATCGGCGACCTCGTCGAGGACGTTGTCCACGCCGCGGTAACGGACGAACCGTCCCTTGCCCTTGAAGATTTGCTGGTAGGTCGGTTCCACGCAATAACTGCACTGATAGGGGCAACCCCGTCCGCTGATGATGTCGATGGTCCCGGAGCGGTCGATGTAAAGCTGGGTGTCGAACAGGTCCCGGTCCGGGAACGGCAGGTCGTCCAGATTTTGTTCGAGCGGGCGGATATCGTTTTTGATGATGCGGCCGTTTTGTTTAAACCAGAGGTTGGAGATGGCGGTGTCCATGGCGCCTTGTTCGATGCTGTCCAGGAGTTCGGCGGTGGGCCGTTCGCCCTCTCCCTTGCAGACGATGTCCACGCCGTCGAGGGCGATGGTATCCTCCGCGGCGACGGAAGGGTGGACGCCGCCGAACAGGATGGTGGAGCCGAACCGGCGTTTCAACCGGCGGGCGACCTCCACGCAAAAGCCCACCTCGCCGCTCTTGACGGAGAACCCGACGACCCGGGCGCCGGTTTGGCGGACGGCGTTGACGGCGTCCTCGACGCCGCCGCCCCAGGTGTAGTCCACCAGCGTGCATTCGTGGCCGCGGCTTTTCAGGTAGGATGCAATGCAACCGATTCCCAGCGTCACGCGCTCCAGGCGGGTTAGATTGGGATAGACCAGAACGATTTTCATGATTTAATGGGTGTTGATTTTCGACCGCGCGCTTGTTCCGCGGCGCCGCCGTGTTCAATTCTGTATCGGCTTCGGGTCCTTTATCTTGAGAAGGACGGCAAGGGACCGGAAATGAATTCCGGCATTTATTGTACAATACGTGCGCCGGTTTGAGCCGATTATTACGATTTGCTGTATCCATCAACCGCTTGTGAGGCCGGAAACGAAACCATGATCGATTTCCTTTGCTACTCGTTTCTTTTCGCGGCCTTGCTGGTTTTTCTGGGCTTCGGCCTGTCCCTGCTGTGTTGCCCACGCGCGTTGCGAGCGTACATCCTGCCCCTGTCGCCGGTGATGGGCTATTGTTACGTCACGCTGGCCGGGTGGTATTGCTACGGTTTCGATATCGGCGGAACCGACGCTTACGCCGTTTATCTCTGCCTGCCGCCGTTGATGTTTCTTATTTTCGGCATCGGCAAACAGCGCCGGCAAGAGTTTGCATGGGCGAATGCCGGCGGCTGGGCCGTGCCGTTGTGCATCGGCTTGCTGGCCTTTGCGGCTCTGTCCATTCCCTTGATGGACGGCGCCCAGGGCCTGACCACGATATCGCTGGGCAATAACGACATCGCCGATTCCGCCACCAAGGCGACGGTGCTGAAGGAATTTTCCCTGTCCGACGCGCCCGGTTTCCTGGGACAGCAGGACACGATCCGCTATCATTTAAAGCTGTCCTATTTCGGCCCCAATCTGGCGGCGGCGTTTGCAAGTTCGTTGCTGTCGCTGGAGACCTACCGGATCGAAAGTTTGATGACGCACGTTTTTTTTCTGCTCGGCGTGTTTGTTTTTTATGCCGTGGCCCGGGAATCACTGCGTTACAACCGCCTGGCGGCGCTCGGCCTGACCGCTTTGTATGGATTCAATCCGCTGATGTGGTACATCGTTTACCAGGGCTACCTGGCGCAGGTTGTGGCCACCACCGTCAGCCTGGGGATTTTTCTGGTGCATTTCAAGGTCGTCGAGCATTGCAAAAGCCCAGGGGATTATTTCCCTTATTTCCCGTTTGTCGTGCTTCTCAATTGGGGACTGCTCATTTCCTACCCGCAGGTTTTCCCGCTGGTTTATGGTATCGTGGCGCTCTATTTTGTTTTCAGCCGCATCGACGACGGTTCCGGGGAAAACTTTTCGTCCCGGATAAATTTTCTTATCAAGACATTTTTCCTGTCGCTGATTTTGTCGCCGCAACGCGCCGCGGGGATTCTGTTGTCCGTTTTCGTGGTGACAACGGCCGATTTCGGCTGGTTTTTTCCATTGGTTTCGCCGGCGGATTTTCTGGGAATCCGCAACCTGGTCGCCCCCGGCGGGGGCATCGTGTTGCACGCCGCGACGGGGACATACGGCGCGGAATTTTTTCTCGGATTGGCGCTTTTTTGCGTCCTGATCGTTTGCGGATTTTTCCAGGCGTACAAATCCGAGCGCCGGATTTTTCTTCTGGCCGGCGCGGCACAGCTGTTCATCTTCTCGGCCTACCTGTTTTTAGCGTACCGCGACGGCGCGGATGCGGGCCTGGGCGGTTACCGAAGCTTCAAACTGCTGACGTTTTTTTTGCCGATGGTTTTGCTGAGCGGCATGATCATTTTTCGTCAAACGCGCCGGCGAAACATTCCCCTGGTGCTGGCGGGGGCCGCGTTGTTGGCCTGCAACCTGGCCGCCGCGTACCACCTGGCCGGTTACACGGCCAGGCACCACCTGTCGGTAACGCCCGACCTGGCATCGTTAAAACAAATCGAAAATGACCCCGCCGTCAAATCCATCAATCTCCCGGGTTCGATGTGGTGGGAAATTCTCTGGCAAACCAATTTCCTGTTACGCAAGCAACTCTACTTCGCAACCAGCACCTATCAGGGCCGCGAGCGCTCGGCGCTGCGGGGCGAATGGGATTTGCTGGCAAGACGGCCCGAACCGGTTCACCTCAACGGGTTTAAAAAACCGCGGGTCATCAATGTCAACTCGACGTACCGCCTGAAGGAAGCGTGGACGCCGCGCCGCTTCGGCGTGCAATTCGGCAAGGGATGGGCGCCCCGGCGGGATGGCCACATCCGCATGGAGTCGGCCCTGGCGGCGGTTGTCCTGTACTCTCCGGACGATCGCGTGGCGGTCGACTTGCGGGCGCGTTTTGAATCCACCGTTCCGGGCCGGCGCGTGTTTATCGGTCTTCCGGGAACACACTTCCGGGAATGCGCCGTGGCGCTCGTCTGCCGGGCGCGGGAAATCCTTTTGGGCCGGGGAAGAAATGTAATAAGATTTCAAGCGGGGGAGCCGCCGTACGGTTTTGCTCCGGAGGCGCCGTCTTCTCCCGGGTTGGCATTGACCGCGCTGGATATCAGCCGCGCCGCGCCGCGTGCCGACTAGTAATTTGTTGCAAAAATAAATAGCCGTTTCTTCACGCTTCGACAGGCTCAGCGTGACAGCTTGGTTGTCGTCCTGAGCTTGTCGAAGGGCGACAATCCCGGTTACTTATTTTTGCGACCTGCTTGAACCGTGGTACAGAGGGACGTTATTCGATTTTGTTATCGGCCCAGGCAACATCCGGGCCGGGAGAGGCGACAGTATGATTTCCAGGATCGGCCGGCTGGTCGAAAATAAAGGCCTGCTGAAAGAATTTGTGCTACGGGATTTGCGTAGCCGCTATGCCGGTTCCACCTTCGGCCTGTTCTGGTCCGTGGCGCATCCCATCATGAGCCTGATCATTTACACGTTCCTGTTTTCGGTGATCTTGAAAGTCAAGCTGGGAGGCCAGCCGGGGATCGCCAACTTCGCGCTTTACCTGTTTTGCGGCATGATCCCCTGGATGGCGTTTCAGGAAACGGTGTTGCGCTCCACGACCTCCATCGTGGACCATGCGAACCTGATCAAAAACCTGGTGTTCCCGGCGAAAATCCTGCCTTTCTACATCGCCTGTTCCTCGCTGATTACGGGGCTGATAAGCGTTGCGATTCTGGTTGTAGCCATCGCGCTGGTCCTGCATTTTGTCAGTCCGCATATTTTGTGGCTGGTACTCATTCTGCCGTTTCAAATGATGTTTGCCCTCGGCATCAGTTTCGCGCTGGCCACCGTGCATGTTTTTTTCCGTGACACGGCGCAAATCGTCGGCGTATCCTTGACTGTCTGGATGTTTCTGACGCCCATTTTTTATCCGGAGAGCCTGGTTCCCGAAAGGTTCATGAGCCTCTACCTGTTGAATCCCATGACCCACCTGGTGCACATTTACCGGGATGTGTTTCTCAAGGCGCAACCGTTCGACCCGTGGAATTTTCTTTATTTCGCGCTGTGTTCGCTGGTCGTTTTTTACGCGGGCTATACCCTGTTCACCAAATATCATCGGAAATTCGTCGATCAATTATGATTGCCATTCGGGCGGCCAACCTTTCCAAAAAATTCGACATCTATTCCAAACCCTCGCACCGGGCGCTGGAGTTTTTTTCCCTGGGCCGGAAAAAATACGGCGCCGAATTCTGGGCGCTCAAGGACCTCGCCTTCAGCATCAAAAAAGGCGAGGCGATCGGCCTGTTGGGAGCCAACGGATCGGGGAAAAGCACCCTGATGAAACTCATCGCCGGCATCACTTATCCCTCCGAGGGGACGATCGAAAGCCAGGGCCGGGTTTCGGCCCTGATCGAACTGGGCATGGGGTTCCACCCGGAATTTTCCGGCCGCGCAAACGTCTATTTGAACGCTTCCCTGATGGGAATTGCCCGCCGGGAAATCGACGAAAAATTCGAGAGCATCCTCGATTTTTCCGGGTTGCGCGATTTCATTGATTACCCCATCAAAACATACTCCTCCGGGATGCAGGTGCGGTTGGCTTTTTCCATTGCCATCAGCGTCGATCCCGATATCCTGCTGATCGACGAGGCCCTGGCGGTGGGCGACGCGCTTTTTCAACGCCGCTGTTTGAAAAAAATCCAGGAATTTCACGACCGGGGAGTGACGATTTTTTTCGTGTCCCACGACATGGTGACTCTCAAGGTTCTGTGCCGGCAAGCCATTCTGGTGGATCACGGGCGCCTGCTGGCCATGGGAGAAACCGGAGACGTGATCGACCGTTACGCGGAGTTGGTGGCGCAACGCGAGGCCAAGTACGTGAAATCGCTGAAAGCGCCGGCGACCTGGCGTGGCGGCGGCGGGTCCCTCACGGAAAACCTGAAGACCGGTCGCCGCTACGGTTCCTCCGAAGCCAGAATCCTGAGCGTGAAATTGTTCGACCGGGACGGACAAGAGCGCTCCGCCTTTGTCTGCGGCGATGCCGTGAACATTCAAGTGACCGCGCTGGCGCTGGAGCCCGTGGAAAGCCTCACGGTCGGCATCATGATTCGCACGCCGCATGGGCTGGAAGTGTTTGGAACCAACACCTACAACCAAAACATCTTTCTGGAAAACTGCCGGGAAGGAGAAGCCATGACCGTTTCCTTCACGCAAGACGTCCGCCTGGCGCCGGGGAATTATTTTATCACCGCGGCCCTGCATTCCGGGGATACTCACAAGGCCACGTGCTATGACTGGTGGAACGACGCCGCCTTATTGAAAATCACGCCGGGGACCGCGGTCTTTTCCGGAGTCACCGATTTCGGTTCCGAGGTGGCGGTCGGCAGGAATTTCATGGAGCCCCCGGTTTTCCGCAAGGTTCTGGCGGCGGAGGTGTTTCCCGGCGCGCCCTCCGCGGTTTGCATGAACCAGGACAATCGTGCCGGTTTTTTTCTTTCCGGATGGTATGATACCGAGGAGTGGCAGGGGGAAATCGTTCGCCGCACCAGCCGGGAATCGACCACCCTGCTGAAAGGCGAGGCAACATTTTCCCGCATCCATATCCGGGCCTGCGCCGGCGGCGCCGACCTTTCCCGCGGCCCGCTGACGGGAACCGTGACGGTAAACGGCGATGCCTGCGGAACGTTTGCCATCGAGGACGCCGACTGGCTGGAGATTTCGCTTCCTCTCGCCCGGCGCGTGGACGGGATCGCAAAAATAAAAATCACGGTGGACACAACCTGGAACCCCAAGGCAACGCGGCAGTCCAGCGACGACCGCGAACTGGGCATCGCGGTTGAGAGTATAAAGTTTTTATGATGCCGACAGCCTGCTTTCGCATGGAGCCATGAGCAACCGGAACCCGGACAAAAAATCGGCGCGGCCGCGACACCTCGGCCCGCTGGAGGATGAAGTCAAATCCGACCTGACGTCGCTCAACGAAAAGCATGACCCGATGGCGCCCGAGGCGGTCACTTCCCACCGGCACGGCGCGTTGGTCGTCCGCGTTAAAGAGCTGTTCGCCAGGCTCCTGCAACCCGCGGCCAATATCATCCTGCGCCGCCAGGCCGCCTTTAACGTCCACCTGGTCCAGGTGATGAACAAGACGGTGGCTCATCTGACCCGCGAGCTGGTTGCGTTTCGGCAGGACACCGAATATTTGTACGCGGAGACCGCCCGGATGTCGGAGTATTTTCAACTGAAGGTTGATGAACTCCGCCAGGAAAATATTTTAATGAAACAGCGCCTTGAACGTGTTTTGTCCGAAGTGCGGGAGAAATACGATTTGCCCGAGGAGGCCGCCGCGGCAATCGCCGCCGAGCGGGAAAACCTGTCGGATCATGATTACTTTTTGTTTGAAAACCGGTTCCGCGGCAGTCGGGAAAGTATCAAGAAACGGCAGGAGATTTACCTTCCCCGGTTCAAAAACGCCGAGCGCGTTCTGGACATCGGTTGCGGGCGCGGCGAGTTTCTTGAGATTTTGCGGCAGGAAGGAATCTCCGCCGTCGGCATCGACCGCAACGAGGACATGATTCACATCTGCCGGGAGAAAGGGCTGGAAGTCGAAAACGCTTCCGCATTCGATTATTTGAACGGCCTCGCCGACGCATCATTGGGCGGCGTCTTCGCCTCGCATATCATCGAGCATCTGGAAACCCCGGCTCTGCAAGATTTCGTCAAGCTCTGTTGCCGGAAACTCAAAAAAGGCGCGCCCATCGCTTTTGAAACCCCGAACCCCTTGTCCGTCACGGTTTCCTCTTCCAGCTTTTATCTGGACATTTCGCACGTCAAACCCATTCATCCGGAGGCCATCAAGTTCCTTTTGGAGTCCGCCGGATTCGCGGAAACGGAGATCGAGTATCTTGCGCCCTTCTCGGAGGAAGTGCAGTTGCAACCCCTGCCGTTGCCGGAAGAGCCGGGTGGCCTGGATGAAGAGGCGATTCGGCGGCTGAACCGGAATGTGGAACAACTCAACAGCCTGCTATACGGTTTTCAGGACTACGCGGTGATGGGAAAAAAAGTTTAACACTCCGCGGCGGATTGTTTTTTTAGCTCGACCGGCAGGAAATAAGGCCGGCTCTGGATTTCCATGTTCTGTTCAAACCAGAATTTGTGTTCCATAACCAGATCGATTTTTAAAAACCGCACACTGTCGCGGTCAACGGTTTCCGGGAGGGTCAGCTTCCGGGCAAGCGTGACTCGTTCGCCCGGCGCCAGCGGTTTTTCAAACAACAGTCGCTCCGTGAATCCGGGCTCTTCCATCTCCTCCTTGTTTTCGCCCGCCAGCTTGACGCCGACGCGGATGCCGCCGTCTTTTGGCGAGACCGGTATGGGTTCCTTGAAAACGTTTTGCAGAACCTCCACTTCCAGGGTGAACGGCTCGCCGAGGCCGATGGCCTCCGGCGTTGCTTTGGCGTGGACGATCTGGGCCTTTCGCTCGGCCTTTCTGCCTCGCGCCCGGTCGCTTTCCGGGAGCAGGTGATAGTTTTTCGGGGACAGGTACGCCGGCGCGAAATCGACGTCATCCACTCCCAGGTCCCGGACGAACCGTTCGATTTCCTGCTTGCGGTGTTCATTGAAATTGAACACCAGCATTTGCCAGCGGATGTGCGGCGTCGGGGACCGCGTTTCTTTTTTGATCCGCACCAGCGTTTTCAGGTTTTCGATCACCCGGCTGACCTCTCCGCCGCGGCGGTACTTTTCATAGAGGTCCTGCTGTATATCGTCCGCCGCGATAATGATGTGGGACAACCCGGAACCGACCAGGCCGCGCAGAAATTCCTCCGACAACGGCATGGCAAAGTTGGTGGAAATGCGGGACACGATGCCGTATTGCTTCGCCGCCAGCTCGATCATCTGGACGATGTCCTTGTTCAACAGGGGCTCGCCGTACCGGTACAGTTCCAGGTAGAACAGGTGCGGGCCGATTTCCCGCATGAGGTTTTCATACGCAGTCAGACTCATGAATCCCCGGGCGTGAGTGATTTCGCCGTTGCCGACCAGGCATTCCGGACACCTCAGGTTGCACAGGTTGGCGGGGTCGATGTTGGCGAAAATCGGATACGCATCAATGGTTGACGCGCCCGTGTTGGCCTGGGTGACCAGCTTTCTGTAGTTGTTCAGCTTCTTGAGCATCAGCCAGGTGTTGTTGTTCGCCCTCCGGTAGGCGCATCGGCGCATCATCTCCTTCAAGAATTTCCAGTCGAACCGTTGATACGGCGCCACGGGGCACGAAGCGCAACAGTCGAAAATATCCCGGCGCGCCGAGGGGATGTCCCCGCCGCCCGCTATTTTTCCCGTGAGGTGCCGCCGGGTTTGCCGGAAAATGGAATGGTTCCATGCCTCATGGATGGAGGATGCCGGACGCTGAGGCTCCATTTGCGATATGGCGCAGTTGCAGGGCTCTATCCGGCCGTCTTGAAGGATGCTGACCCGAAGCCACAACTGCTCGCAATAAAAATTTGACTTGCGGAAGCGGTAAAAAATTCGGGTGAAACGGTACGCCGTGTCGGCGATGTATCTTAAAAGGTAGGCTTTCATAATATTCGGGCCGGCGATGCGAAGGCATATCCTGGCGCTACGGAACCACCAGTTTCTCGATGGCCTTTTCCCAGGTGATGCCCCTGGCCTTTGCGCGGCCCGCCTCGCCGAGGGATTGCGCCAGTGTTTCTTCCTGAATGAGGAGGTCGATTTTTTCGGCGACTTGTTGCGGTTGCGCTTCCGTTACGAAACCGTTGACATCGTTTTCCACCAGCTCCGCGGGGCCGCCGCTGTCGTCGGTGGTCAAAACAGGTTTTCCGGAAAGAAAGGCTTCCAGAGTAACAAATCCATAATCCTCCTGAAAGGGAGAAAAGTAAACCGCCCGGCATCGGGCAAAATATTTCGTGGACTCCTCCTCCGAAATCATGCCCGTGAAGGTGACGCGACGGTCGATGCCGCGTGATTTCGCCAACTTGATGAGAGGATCCATTTCGGGTCCCGTCCCGGCAACCACCGCCTGGATCGAATCGTCGCGGGTCAGCGCCAGCGCCTCCAGGAGCAGGTTGATTCTTTTGTGAGAGACGAGGCGGGAGACCGTATAGATAAACGGTTCGTATCCCTCGGTTCGATAATCCCGGGGGATGGGCGGCGGATAAAGAGGTTCCGAGGCAATGTTCCCCCACCGGCTCAACCGCTTTTGCACGGTTTGCGACAAGGCAAACACCTTGTGCAAACGCGACAGGTAATAATGGTCCAGGCGATGAACCAGGAAGCGGCGGGCATGATGATACAACAGGTGTAGCCCCGCCATATTTTTTTTCACGTGCGGCCACAGGTCATAGTATTCGCGCATCCGGTGCAACACCCAGCAAACATGAACCGGATGGTAAACCGCGTACGACGGATACCGCATGGAAATCACCTGGTCGATGGTCCGACCGTCCCCGGTTTTCTCCACACAAGTCAGGACGTTGGCCAGATAGCCCGAGAACATGCGGTTGGAAGGATTGGAAGGGGTTTGGATCAAATCCGACTCATAACCGTACTCCCTCAATTTCTGGATCAGGGTGCTGGCGATCAGGCGGTGTCCGCCATGAATGAAGGGAACATCCGAATTGACTACCGCGATCAGTTTTTTCCCCATACGATTTAATCCGGCGCGACAGGTTCTAAACCCGGTTCGGGTTTTCCTCGCAAACCTTGGAGCGCCAATAGGTCAACGTGTCCAGCAGAGAGCGTTCCAGCGGAATTTCGGGGACCCATCCGGTCTGCCGCGTCAGCAGGGAATGGTCGCCGTAATACCGGACCGGCGTGCCCGGACGGTACCGCGTCAGATCGATTTCCACTTGCACCGAAGCGGTTGACATCCGCGTCAGGCTCTCCAGAATAAATTTTATGCTGACGGTTTGCCCGGAGCAGACATTGTACGCCTCTCTGGAAGCCCCCTTGTTCATGAGCGCATGGTAAGCCCGGACGGTGTCCCGCACGTCGGTAAAATCTTTCTGCGCCTCCAGGTTGCCGACTTTGAGGACGGGGTTTTTGCCGACTTCGATTTCGGCGATTTGCCGGGCGAAGGACGAGCAGACGAACCGGCTTTGCTGTCGGGGGCCCACATGGTTGAACGGCCGGACCCGCAAAATATCCAGCTCCTCCCGGCGGGAAAAGGAGGCCGCCAGAAGATCGGCCGAGGCCTTGGTGACGCCGTACAAACTGATGGGCTGGAGCAGGGCGGTTTCCCGGATGGGCATTGCCTCCGGGTCGGTGGCGCCATATTCCTCCGAGGAACCCACGCACAGGACGCGGGGATTCAACCCCAGTTGCCTGACGGCTTCCAGCAGGTGAAACGTCCCCAGCACATTGGTCTCGAACGCCAGGCTCCAGTCTCGTGTGACCGCGGGGACAAAACTGACCGACGCCATATGGTAAATCCTGTCGGGCCGCACCTGCTCCAGGACTTCCCTGATTTCGCCGAAGACCCGCACATCGCAGGGGAACACGCGGACCCGGTCGGCAACATGCTTGATGTTGTCTGCGTTCCCCAGGGTGCGGGCGATGCCGAACACCTCCTCGCCGTTGGCCAGCAGAAGATCGCACAAGTGGGATGCGGCAAACCCATTGATGCCCGTGATCAGGTTTCTCACGACACTCAAGACCCCAGGCTTTTTCTTGTTCGGGAATGGGAGGCCGCGTCCTCCAGGCGCTCCAGGTCCGCGTCCACCATCATCTTGATCAGTCCTTCAAAGGTGACGACGGGTTGCCAGCCCAGTTTTTCCTTGGCCTTGGTCGGGTCGCCGACCAGCAGATCGACCTCCGCCGGGCGTAGCAGGTTTGGGTCCTGAACCACGTGGTCCTCCCAGTTCAAGCCAGCATGTTCAAAAGCCACGCGCGCCAGGTCCGACACGGTATGCGTTTTCCCGGTGGCGATCACATAATCTTCCGGTTGGTCCTGTTGCATCATGCGCCACATCATTTCCACGTAATCCTTGGCGTACCCCCAGTCCCGGCGCGCTTCCAGGTTGCCGAGGTGGAGCTTTTCGGCCAGGCCCAGCTTGATTTTCGCCACGCCCTCGGTTATTTTCCTGGAGACGAATTCCCGCCCGCGGCGCGGCGATTCGTGATTGAACAGAATGCCGCTCACCGTGAACATGTCATAGCTCTCCCGGTAGTTCACGGTGATCCAGTGGCCGTAAACCTTGGAAACGCCATAGGGACTGCGCGGATAAAAAGGCGTGTTTTCATTTTGCGGCACCTCTTGAACCTTGCCGAACATCTCACTGCTGGACGCCTGGTAAAACTTGATGCCGGGGTCCACGATGCGAATGGATTCCAGCACCCGCGTCACCGCCATGCCGGAAAACTCGCTGGTCAGAATGGGTTGTTTCCAGGAAGTCGGCACAAAGGATTGCGCCGCCAGATTGTACAGCTCCGAGGGCCGCACCTCCTTGATCGCCGAAATAATGGACATCTGATCCAGAAGGTCCGCGTGCTTGAATTCGACTTCGTCCTTGATGTGTTCGATGCGGTCGAAAGTCTCCGTGCTCGACCGCCGCAACATGCCCGCCACGTGATAACCCTTTTCAAGCAGTAACTCGGCCAGGTACGATCCGTCCTGCCCGGTTATCCCTGTAATAAGCGCTCGTTTCATTGATGTTCTCTTTCGTGATTCCTGGTGCGGATATCGAAACTATAGGTGATGGCTCCCATGAACCTACGCAACTTGTTTCCTTTTGTCAATAGGGGCCGGCCCGGCAGGGTCGCCGGAATGAAAAGGTCCGCGTGCCCGCCCGCTCGGCGGCGATTCATTCCTATGTTTCTGCCCGGCGATATGGTACTTTTGTTTGCGGCCTGGGGGAAATTGCGCCGGAAGCATCCCGTGAGTATCGCGCCGTTTTCGCCCTTGACAATCACCCGCTTTTTCATCTCGATCCCGCAACATGGTCAAATCCCCTGTCATATCCCACCTCTTCATCCTGTGCGCCGCCGCTTTGTTTTTCTTCATCCAGGGCCCGGAACTCGTTTGTCACCCGTCGAACCGCCTGTTTGACGATGGCGACAGCATCCTGAATGCGTGGATTCTGGCCTGGGACGCGCACGCGCTGTCGCATTCCGAACTTGCCGTTTGGGATGCGCCGATTTTTTTTCCGGCAAAAAACGCCCTGGCCTTTTCGGAAACCATGCTCGGCAATTTATGGCTTACCCTGCCGATTCAATACCTGACCGGCAATCACATACTCGCGTCAAACATGCTGGTTCTGGTTTCCTTTATTTTGGGAACCTATTTCGTATTCATTCTGGTCAAGGATTTGACCGGAAACTATTGGGCCGGTTTATTCGCCGGGCTGGTGTTTTCCTTTAACCCTTATCGTTGGGGGCACCTGCCCCATTTGCAGTTGATGCCGTTTTTCTGGACTCCCCTGGCGCTCTTTTTTGCCGAACGGTTTCTCAACACGTTGCAGGCGCGGTATTTTTGCGGCATGTTGATCGTTACCTGGATTCAATATTACACCTCGGTTTATTTGGGAACGATGTTGTTGATCCTGTTAATCGCCGTATTCCTCGTTCACATAGTGTCGGAACGCGAGGGCAAGGAGCGTTGGGTTTATTTTTCCAAACCCCGCCTGCGCCGGATGTTTTTGATTGGGCTGGCATCAAGCCTTCTGATTCTTCTGCCCCTGGCGGTTCCGTACTTGAAAACTGCCTTGAAATGGGATTTTTTTCGCACCTTAGGCGAAAATGCGGATTATACGGTCGAACCCATAAATTTCCTTTTCCCCAATTTTGTTGCGTCCAATTACCAATGGCTCCGCGAACTGCTCACGGAGCATATTCATTATGACAAGGGAGAAACCGCCGTGTTTGTCGGCACGCTCCCCTTGCTGTTTGCCTTGTCGGCGTGTTTCCTTGGCAAACAGTTTAAAAACCATTTTACGGCACGCCAGAACAAAATTATTTTCCGCTATGGCGTGGTTTCAATCATCATGGCCCTGATCATGATGGGCCCTTACCTGTCGGTTTCCGGCAGGAATACCGGGATTCCCATGCCGTACCAACTGGTTTTCAACTTCGTTCCGGGCGGGTCGGCCATGCGCGTTCCGGCAAGGTTCGTCCTGCCGTTTTTGCTCAGCCTCTCCGTTCTCTGCGGGTTCGCCATGGCGTTCATTCTGGGCCGAATGAAAACCCGGCCCGCCGGCAAAAAAGCGATTGTGCTTGCCCTGGCCGGAGCGCTATTGTTGGCGGACTACAAACTAATCCCATGGCAAGGCGTTTCTATCGAACCTCAAGACAAGTTCCCTCCCGTATATCATTATTTGAGCCAGACGAATCCGGGGAAACCCATTCTGGAGCTTCCGGTGGATCATCCGAGCAAATTTAAATATCGGCATTATCAAACCCTGCATTGGCGGCCGGCCCTGGGCGGTTACAGCGGCTGGACCACTCCCGCCTTCCGGTCGATGACGAGGCGCACGCAAAACTGCCCGGACGATGAGTGTTTCCGGTTTTTGCAAATCACGCCCGCAAAAACGCTTGTCGTTCATTTGGAGGAATACCCCGGCGCCCTGAAAAAGCAATGGGAGTCCGCGGACCTTGCGTCCTACGGATTTCATGCGCCAGAAAAATTCGACGCCGACATCGTCTGGGAAAGAAACGAGGCAAGCTCCGTCCCGGTCAGCGCCAAACTCAAGGCATCCGGAGTTTACTTTGCCGATGACCGTTATGGTTTGATCGCCATCATCTATTTTGAACCCGCCGAGGAAAAAAAATCGTGGCGCTTCCTCACCGGCAACAAATCCGAAATTGAATTTTTTACAAGAAACCTCAAGGGAGAAGAAGTCAGGATCGTTAAAACGCTCATGATTCCTCCTTATGTTTTGCCGGGCGAGCCGATCAACAGGTTTTTTACCCGGCTGGGCAAAGTCACTTCCGACCGCATTGCGTCCGTCGAAATCAAAAGCCCCCTGATCGAAAGTTTGGCCATTGACCGCTCCTCCATGATATTTTTGAGCGACGAAAACACTTCCAGAAGGCCACCCGGAGAGTTGAACGCTCATCTCCGTATTGTGGGTGGTTTTGGCGCCGGCGGTTACTATCCGGATACCGTGCACCTTGTCAAAGCGGAAGCGCTGAACTCGGGGGAAACTTTTTGGCTTGACCCCGCCACCAACAGCCGGCTCCATGACGCAGTGTTCGGCAACGTGTTTTTGAACGCCCGATGGTTCGACAAGTCAACAGGCGCCTCCTGCCGGCAACGGCAATCCCGGCCGGTCAAGGAACAACGGTTTCCGATCTTGCGCATCGTTGCCCCCGGCGAACGCTTCGATTTCGAAAGGTATATAACCCTGCCCGGCAAGGCGGGGGAGTATGTTTTAACACTGAACATGGAAGTCGAAACCGGCGTCCAATTCGACCGGGCCGGCAAACGCGCGGCCTGTTTCGACATCACGATCCTGCCGCGCACCGATTCCTTTTTAACGGGAAACCTGGCCCGCTTTTTTGATAATCCGCGGACCCCCGAAGAAATTCGGGACCTGAAAATACTGCGCGGACTGCCGCGGCGGAAACAGGAAAGAATGCTGTTGGAAGGCGCGGTATCCATCCGCAAACATGGCGGCCCGGCGTCACCGTTTTTATCGAAAAGCGGCGTGCGCTGGCGCAAGAAAACCCTGGAGATCGCCGACGCCATCGAAAACAATCGCGTCAAAAAGGATACGCTCCCGTGAATATCGGCATCGATGCCAGGCCGGCGTTGAGGCGCCGCACCGGCGTGGGCCATTATGTTTTGAACCTGGTTTTGGGTTTGAGCCGCCTGGCCGCCGGCAACCGGCACCATTTGTTTTTCAATTCCTGGCGGCACCGGCCCGCCGGCCCGCCCTGGACGAATCCGCCACCCGACTGGCGCATCCGGGATTACCGCCTCCCCAACCGCCTCATGAATTTCCTGTGGAACCGCATGGGCCGCCGGACCTTCGACCTCTTTTTGCCAGACGCGGAGCTGTTCCATTTCACCGGCGACATCGCCCATCCCTTGCCGGACATTCCCACCGTGGCGACCGTGTACGACCTGTACCACCTGCGGCATCCCGAATGCGTGGCCGAAAAATACCGTATCGACCCGGCCCGCTTCGCGGAAAAAATCAACAGCGTCGCCAGAGTCATCGCCATTTCCGAGTTCACCAAAAAGGACGTGATGCAGTTGTGCGACGTGCCGGAGGAGAAAATCAGTGTCATCCCGCTGGGTGTCAATGCCGCCGCCGGGCTGGCCGGCGATGCCCGGCAACATGCCGCGCGGTTAAAAACCCGGTTTCAACTGGAAGGCGATTTTTTGCTCGGCGTCGGCACGCTCGAGACCCGGAAAAATTATCCGGCGCTTCTGCAAGCCTTTCGGCAAGTGCGCGCCGGGCATCCGTCCCTGACGCTGGTTCTGGCCGGCGGCGACGGCTGGGGCGCCGACGAAGTCCGAAAGATCATCCGCGACCTCGACCTCGATTCCTGCGTGTATCTGCCCGGTTATGTGGAACCGGACGACCTGGCCTGCCTGTATGCCGGAGCGCGGGCCTTCGTTTTCCCGTCGCGGTATGAAGGGTTTGGTTTGCCTCTGCTGGAGGCCTTCTCTGCCGGAGTGCCCGCGGCGGTCGCCGATTGCGCCGCACTGCCGGAGGTCGCCGGCGACGCCGCGTTGTTGTTCGACCCCGACCGGCCCGAGGACATCGCCGACAAAATCCGCCACGCCCTGGAAGACGGCGGCCCACTCAAGGAAAAGGGGCTGGCCCGAATGCGCCAGTTCACCTGGGACAACACCGCCCGCCAAACCCTGCACGTTTACCAAACCCTCACGAACCCGCACCCCTCCGCCAACTGACAACCGCTCTTACGTTTGCCCGCCTTTGTCATGGTGAGCCTGTCGAACCATGACGCCCGATTGCGCTGTTTGGCGTTTGATTTCAGTCAAAGGGTCGCCTCGCACTTCCCGCGGGCGTCTGCCCGCACCGGCTTGCGTTTGACAACGATGAGGGATTAAACTATAGTCCAGAAGCTTAGGTGTTGGGTTCAAATCAAACCATTTTTCATGTTGGCGGGCTCCGCCGCGGGGCCGGAACGGGCGTTTATGCCGCAAAATGCAGTTGATGACTTTCAGTTGTCCGTCGTCGATCTGGTGATCCATTCCACGCCGATGGCCAAGGTGGTCTTGCTGGTTCTTCTGGTTTTTTCCATCTTGTCCTGGGCGATCATGCTGAACAAACTGATCGTTTACAAAATCGCCCGGCGGGAGGACACCCGTTTTCTGTCGGTTTTCGCCAAGTCCGAAAGCTTGAACAATATTTACAATATGTGCAAGGAACTCCGTCACAGTCCCGTTGCCCGGGTTTTTTTAACCGGCTATCACGAGTTGTGTTTGTTTCAGAAGCTGGCGCGGGCCGAGGGGGGCGTTCGCCCGGCGCGGCCCCGGGACGCCGTCATGAGCCCGCGGGACCTGAAGGGCATCGGCATTGCGCTGGACAAGGCGATCAACCGGGAAATCGAGCGGTTGAGCCACCGGCTGGATTTCCTGGCGACCACCGGCAGTACGACGCCCTTCATCGGCCTGTTCGGCACGGTCTGGGGGATCATGCACTCGTTTCGGGCGATCGGCGCCAAGGGTAGCGCCAGCATCGGCGGCGTGGCTCCGGGAATCGCCGAGGCCCTGATCGCCACCGCCGCGGGTTTGCTGGCCGCCATTCCGGCCGTCATTTTTTACAACTACCTGAGCAACAAGGTTCGCCTGTTCACCACGCGCATGGACGATTTTTCCAACGACTTCGTTTTCATGGCGGAGAAGAATTTTCTGCGGTAGCCGGATTTTCGTTGTTCCGCGAATCCGCGCCTTCCATCCGGTTTTCGTCAACACCTTATGTACGCCAGCGAACAAAGACAGCGAGCCACCAGAAAACATCGGGGCCGAGCCCTGATGTCCGAGATCAATGTCACGCCGTTTGTCGACGTGATGCTGGTTCTGCTGGTGATTTTCATGATCACCGCGCCGCTGATGCAACAGGGCCTGGACGTGCAACTGCCCCGGGCGGCCACGGCGGCGGTGGAGGTCCGCGACATCCCCAGCATCACCCTCAGGAGCAACCGCGGGATTTACTGGAACCGCGACCGCGTACGCAACCTGCTGGACCTGAGGCAAAAACTCCGGCGCTACGCGGGACAAAATAAAAACGCACGGATCAACTTCCGCGCCGACAAAACCCTCGACTACGGGTTTGTCGTCCGGGTGTTGGCCGCCATCAAGGGCGCCGGAATCGAAAGCATCGGCATGGTTACGGAGCCCTTGGGATAGTCATGAAAACCGATTTTTTTGAATCGCCGGATTTCAACCGGATGCTGGTTATTTCGGTTTTTGTTCATTTGTTGTTTATGACCCTGGTTCTGTTTCTTCCCAAGCCGGTCTTTCATCCGAAGGTGGTTATACCGGCGTTTCAGGTGAATTTGATCGAACTGCCATCGAGCAAAACAAACCGGCCGACGCGGGGGGACATTCGGTCCCGGAAAAAAATTGTGGCCGTCAAGCCGCCGAGACAGCCCCCGGTTGTCAAGCAGGAGACTCGGCGGCCGGTACGGGTACGGCAGGCGCCGCCTGTCGCCGCAAAGATCGTGAAGCCGCCGGCGGTGCCCAGCCGGTCGGAAGTGGCGCGGGCTTTGATTCATAAGCTGGATCAGTTGAACGGCAAAACGAGCCGGATTGCCGAACCCCCCGCCAACCCCCTGTTGCGGGAACTGGACCAACTGGCCCAATTGGCGCCTCCCGCCGCGAAACAAACCGCGGTCAAAAAAAAGAAGCGGCTGGCGAACAAAGCGATCAAGGAACTGCGGGCGCTGAAAAACAAAAAGGCCTTACTGCCGCCTCCAAAACCCCGGAAACTCAAAAAACCCGCTATCGTGGAAGAAACCCTGGACGAACTGAAACGGCAAAGCGAAATGCTGAAACAAAATAAAATCCAGCCCCAAAAACCGGAACCGCCGCAAACCATCGCCTCCGAAAACCTGTTGCGCGAACTGGAGGAACTGAACGTGCGCCGGGAACCTGAAGCGGAGTCCCGGACGAAAAAGAATCCCGATGCCGCTCAGGAAAAAACCGAGCGGGAAAAAATGAAATTCGCGAAACTTTCCGGAACCGCCGCGCGGGAGGAAAAGGCCGGCAAGCGGTCGATGGCGGAACTTCTGGCCGAACTGGAAGCCCTGCCGGGCGTTGCCGTCAAACCCGAATCGTTCCCCAGGCCGGCGTCGGAGAACAAACCGCCGCCGGGCGCCGTGGAAAACCAGGAACAGGCGTTTGCGCCGATCCTCAAAAAACTGGCCGCCCTGGAGCAACCGGGGAAAAGCATGGAAATCCAAATCGACAAACCTGCAATGGAGGATTTCACCAGCATCATTCATAAACGCAAACGGCAAAGCCCCCGCAAGGCCCAACAGCAAACTCCCGAGGGCAAGCCGGGACAAACAGAGCAACGCGACCGGGACATCGCCGCCCCGGCAAACGACAAAATCGCCACCGATCTTTTGTCCTTATATGTTGGAATTATTCAAAAGATGGTGTTTGCCCACTGGAAAAGCCCCTTGGGCGCGGAATATAATGATGTCGTGGAAGTCTCTTTTTATTTATACCCCAAGGGCAACATCGACAAGCCGACGCTGATTAAAAAATCGCCGGAGGAGCAATTGAACACCCTGGCCGTTCGGGCGGTTTATGACTCCGAGCCGTTTCCGAGGTTTCCCGCCGATTTGAAGGCCTCCAACCTGCACGTCAAGATCAAATTCAAATACAAGCCCGCCGATGAGTAATCTGCTGAGTATTTTTATTTTTTGGGGACTGTTGGCGCACGGGGTTTTCCTGCCCCTGGCCGCAGTGGCCCAGCCTTCCGTTGAAATCGATTTGACGCGCGAAACCCGCCGCGAAGTCGCCATTGCCGTGCCGGAATTCGTCCCGGAGAAGGAAACGCCGCAAGCCGCGCAATGGGGTGGCAAGGCGCGGCGCATCCTGGAAAACGACCTCCGGCTTTCGGAACTCTTTCTCCTGGTCGAACCGGACGCCTATGACCAACTGGCCCGGCAGGAGGCGGGCCTGACAAAAATCGATTATGCCGCCTGGAGCGGCCTCGGCGCCCAGTGGGTCATCAAAACCCAGTTCAAACTGTCGGCGGACAATAAATCCGCTATCTTTGTTTTCCGCCTCTACGACGCGGCGAACCAGCGGTTCCTGGTGGGCAAGCGTTATCATGCCAACCTGTCGTTGCTTCGGCGCGTTGTCCATCGTTTCGCCGATGAAGTGGTGGCGCACCTGACCGGCAAGCCGGGTCTGGCCGGCACCCGCATCGCTTTCACCGCCGGCGCCGGCGGCAACAAGGAAGTTTACATTGTCGATTTTGACGGACACGGAATGAGAAAACTTACCAACGACAAATCCCTGGCCATCACTCCGGCCTGGGACCCTGCGGGCCGGCGCATCGTTTTCACCTCCTACGTCAACAACAATCCCGACCTCATCATGATCGACCTGGTGCGCAGAAAGCGGTGGGCCGTTTTGAAACTGCCGGGCTTGAACGCCGCCCCGGCCTGGTCGCCGGACGGGTCCCAAATCGCCCTCGTTTTGAGCAAGGACGGAAATTCGGAAATCTATGTTTTGAACAAAAACTCCACGCTGAAACGGTTGACCCATCACTACAATATCGACACCTCTCCCGACTGGTCGCCCGATGGGAAAAAAATAGTCTTCGCTTCCGACCGGTCCGGCACCGGGGCTCCGCAAATTTACATCATGGACGCGGCGGGCGATGAGGGCGCCGTCAAAAGAATTTCGTTCGACTCCTCTTACAACGATAACCCCGCCTGGTCGCCCGATGGAGATAAAATCGCTTATGCGTCCCGTGTCGGCAAACGGTTTCAAATCAAAATGTATAATGTCGAAAAGGAAAAGACGGAGATTTTTACGTCCGGACCGGGAAGCGGCGAGGAGCCTTCCTGGTCGCCGGATGGCCGCTTCATTGTTTACCGCCGCGCCAGTGGCGGAAAAAAATGGATCGAAATCAAACGGGTCGGAGGAAATCGCGTCCGCAGGCTGGCAAACTTGCCCGGCGACAGCTACAATCCCGCCTGGTCACCGTATTTAAAATAATTTACTCTTGGCCGATAAATTGGTTACAATGGAAAACGGTGGCCCGGTTGCGGCAACGGGCGAAGCACGAACAGCCGTTGTCCGAAAGGGCGCCGCAACTTTTAACTGATTGATTAATTATATTCTTTTGGTATACTTTGACAGGTACTTTGATACTGATTCGTGAAAATGCGCGGGAGAAGCGCCTGGTTTTAAACTCGGTTTTGAACCGTTCGGTTTTGAACCGTTACGAATAAAAAAA
>JBHHYO010000016.1:0-37949 GCA_046757665.1 Nitrospinales bacterium | reverse complement strand
CGGTCATTTTACAATTTAATCCGTCCGTTTGGGACTTTTTCAGCAACCTGCTAGCAGATGCCCCGAGCCCCAACAACCGGAACGCTTGATTTTGACATGAAAATTCCGATTTGCTAAGATGAGATATCCCCAAGGGGCCGGCATTTGTAATCAAAGTCGCTCCTCTTGAAACCATTACCCCGCACACTCCTTTAGAACCAGGATCATGCAAGAAGAACCGCAAGTCGAACCCGACGACGAACCAACCCTCAAATGGATGAAAAAAATCCTGACGGCGGCGGGTTGCGTCTTTGTCGCCATCGGCATCATCCGACAATGGCCGATCCTGGGAAAAACATATATGGAATTCATCGAAGGCGATGGGTATCTCTCCCTGATTCTGGGGCTGATTATGATCGTTCTGGGATTTTCGGTGCGACTGCTCGTAGATTCGTCGGATGAGGACCCGGGAACCTGAAACCAACCGGAGACTGTTTATCATGAACGAAGAAACCAAGGGACAGGGGTTCGTCATCAAGGACAAACGCCACACCCACAAATCCGATGAAGAAATAAAAGAAGCGGACCAGGCCCGGGCGGATGAAGAAGCCAAAGCAAAAGACGCGGCGGAGAAACGGATCCCCGATGACTTTCAAATCGATTTTTCCACATTCGTACTGTCCCTGACCTCCTCGGCGTTTTATCACCTTGGCGACATCCCCGACCCGCAAACCGGAGAGAAAAAAACCGATCTTTCCGCCGTAAAACAAACCATCGATATCCTCTCCATGCTCAAGGAAAAAACCCAGGGCAACCTGAACAAAGAGGAAGAAAAACTGCTCCATCAACTGACGTATGAACTGCAAATGAAATTTGTGTCTGCCCAAAGCAAATAACCCGCATTCGGCGCCTCCACAACCCCCGGACCACCGCCGGGATTTTCCATCATGGCTCTGCAAACGGATCATAACGGCCTGTTCATCCGCGGGATGACGGACGATGAGGAACTCAAAGTCTACCTGCGCCGGAAGTTCACGCAGGAGGAAATTCAGGCCGCATACGACCGTCTGCTTCACGAGGCCAAGGCACGGGCAAGGGCGGATGGCGTCTCACCTCTTCAAGGGCTCTGGGCCGCGCTCGACCAGGCCTTTGCCACGGAAACTCCCGCCCTGAAATGCGGCCGGGGTTGCGCCCATTGTTGCCACACCGGCGTTTCCGTCACCCAAATCGAATGGGAAGGCATCGTCAACGCCGCCCGAAAAAAAAACATCGACCTGAACGCGGTCATCGCCGGCGCCGCCAAATCCATCGACCGGGTCCGGCAAGCCTTGAAATCCGCAACAAACCTCGAAACGATCAACTGGCATCGCTTGGTAATCAACCAGCCCTGCCCGTTTCTGGACGGGGAGCAAAGCTGTATCATTTACGAGGACCGGCCTCTGGACTGCCGGCTGGTGGTGGCTTTCCGCGATGCCTGCGTTTCCAAAAACCTGGAACACGCCCAGCGCGGGGTTTGGCTGGAAGAAACCGCCGCCGCCACTGCAATCGCCAGACTGCAACACGATAAAACCCCCAAGTTCATGCGTCGAAAATTCAAGGGCACCCAGCCGCTACGCCTGTTGCAACACTGGCTGATCCTCTGGAAAGAAAAAAACAAAAAAAAACACCGGGCCTGAAAACAGCGCTCCGCATCTGTGTTTCCGAAGAGCACACCCCGTTTTCGCGGGCAAAAATTTAAGCTGATGCCTTTTCCGCTAACGTGATAAAATCATCGCAACCGCGTCATCCAAAAGTCGATCTTTATTTATGAACCCGCAAGCCAACAACCTGCAAAAGACGCTTGACCTGGCCCTCAGCCGCCATCAGGCAGGACAGTTGGAGGAAGCGGAAAATCTTTACCGGGACATCTTGCAAAATTCCCCCGGTCATTTGGACACCTTGTATTTACTGGGCGTGCTTTCGTCCCAGTTAGGAAAATATGAAACCGCCATGGAACTGATAGGCAAAGTCATTCAAGCCGCGCCGGATTTTGCCGAAGCACACTACAACCTGGGCAGTACGTTCGGAGAACAGGGCCGACTGGGCGAAGCCATAACCTCCTACCGGCGCGCCGTGGCCCTCAATCCGGATTATTTCGAGGCCCATTACAGCCTGGGCAAGGCGCTGGCCCTGGAGGACAAGCCGCGCGAGGCCGCGTCCGCCTACCGGCGCGCCATCGCCGTCAACCCCGGCCAGGCCGACGTCTGTTGCGACCTGGGGAATCTGCTCATGGACCAAAACAACCCCCAGGAAGCCGAGGCCGCCTACCAGCGCGCCGTTGCCATCCAGCCGAACCACGTGGAAGCGCTTTTCAACCTCGGCGTGGCGCTCAAGGACCAAGGCAAGTACGGAGAGGCGATTCCCTATTACCGCCGCGTACTCGAAATCGACGACCTCGCAAAAGCGCACTACAACCTGGGCGCGGCACTGCAAGGACTGGGGAAACATGACGAAGCCGCGGACGCCTACCGCCGCGTCCTGGAACTGGAGCCCGGCAACACCGCGGCAAAGTTTCTGCTGGACGCCGTGACCGGAGAGCGGCCCAAAACCGCGCCCCTGGAATACGTCAAAAACCTGTTTGACGGCTATTCCGCCCAGTTCGACCGGCACTTGCTGGAGAGATTGCAGTATCAAACACCGGCTCTGTTACGCCGCGCCTTTGCCGAAATCATCAACGGCGAGGCCCGCTTTCGCAACGTCCTCGACCTGGGATGCGGCACGGGGTTGAGTGGCGTCGAGTTCCGACCCATCGCCGACCGCCTGTGCGGGATCGATATTTCCCCCAAAATGGCCGCCAAGGCTCGTGAGAAAAACGTCTATGACGACCTGCGCGTCGGTGACATGGTCGAAATCCTCAACACGACGGATGAAACCTACGACCTGATCCTCGCGGCCGATGTCTTCGGTTATGTGGGCAATCTGGAGCCGGTTTTCCATGCCATCGAAACACGCGCCTCCGGCGGGGCGTATTTCACATTCTCCACGGAAAGTAGCGCCGGCGACCACGATTATGTTTTGTCCGACACCGGACGGTTCACCCATTCCCGCGATTATATCGAGTCCCTGGCGCGGCAATGCGGGTTCGACGTCGAGGTCTGCCGCCCGGCGAATATCCGCAAGGACCGCGGTCAATGGGTTACGGGCAACCTGTTCGTTCTGCGCAAAACCGACAAGACCGCCGACTGAATGAAAATGAATAACCAAGCCTTCAACCTTCAAGATGCGCTCAACCTGGCCGTCAAGCACCATCAGGCGGGAAGACTGAAAGAAGCGGAGCACATCTACGGGGAAATCCTGAAAGTTGCGCCTGAAGAAGTCAACACCCTGCATCTGCTGGGCACGCTCTTGTCCCAGTTGGGCAATTACGACCATGCCGTCGAATTGATAGGCAAAGCGATCCACATTCATCCCGAGTTTGCCGACGCCCACTACAACCTGGGCAACGCGCTGGGAGAGCAAGGCAAGACGGATGCGGCAGTCGAGGCATTCCGCCGCGCCATCGCCATCGACCCCAACCTCGCCGGGGCGCATCATCACCTCGGCAAAATGCTTGCCCATCAAGGCGAGACGACAGCGGCGGTCGAGGCGTTTCACCGCGCCATCGCCATCGACCCCAGCCTCGTCGACGCGCACAACAGCCTCGGCAAGGCCTTGCACGAGCAGGGCAAAACGCGGACCGCCATCGAAGCGTTCCGCCGTGCTGTCGCCCTCGCCCCCGACTTCGCCGAAGTCCACCAGAATATCGGCGCCGCGCTCGCCGACCTGGGCGAACTGGACGAAGCCGTCGAGGCTCATCGCCGCGCCATCGCCATCGAACCCAACTATCCCGAAGCTCTCTACAATCTCGGCAACGTCCTCGCCCGGCAAAACAAACCGGACGAAGCGGTGGAGAATTACCGTCGCGCCATCGCTATCCGCCCGGATTTCGCCGACGCGCATTTCAACCTCGGCATCGCGCTGGGCGGCCTGGGCCAAGCGAAGGAAGCTGTCGATGCCTGCCGACGCGCCGCGGAACTGAAACCGGATTCCGCCGAGGCCCACAACAACCTCGGCAAGGCCCTCGGCGACATGGGCCAATCGAAGGAAGCCGCGGACGCCTACCGCCGCGCCATTGCCATCAACCCCGACTATGCCGAGGCTCACAACAACCTCGGCGTCGTCCTCGTCGAAAACAATGCATTGCAGGAGGCCGCCGATGCTTTCCGCCGGGCCACCGCCCTCCGTCCGGATTTTGCCGATGCGTATTTCAACCTGGGCATCGCCCTCGGCGACCTGGGCAAACCGGAGGAAGCCACCGCCGCCTACCGCCGCGCCGTGGAACTCAACCCCGACAACGCTTCAGCCAGGCACATGCTGGCGGCCCTGACGGGGCAGACTCTGGAGTCGGCCTCGCCGCAATACGTCAAGGACCTGTTCGACGGGTTCTCCGGAAAGTTCGACCGGCAACTCGTGGACAACCTGGAATACCGGACTCCCCGGTTGTTGCGCGAGACACTGGACCGGCTGTTCGACGGACAGGCCTTTTTTGAAAACGCCATCGACCTGGGATGCGGCACGGGACTCAGCGGCGCGGAATTCCGAACCATCGCCCACCGCCTGCAAGGCATCGACCTCTCCCCCAAAATGGTCGCCAAGGCTCGTGAGAAAAACGTCTATGACGACCTGCGCGTCGGCGACTTCATCGAATTTCTCAACGCCTCGGCCACGGCAACATACCACCTCATCGCCGCCGTCGATGTCCTGGTTTATCTGGGAAACCTGCGCGCTGTGTTCAACGCCGTTCAGCACTGCGCCGCCAAGGGGGCTTATTTCGTGTTTTCGACCGAAAGCTCCGACGACGGAGATTACATTCTGCGTCCCACCGGACGCTTCACGCATTCACGCGGCTATATTGAATCCCTGGCCGTCGCGTTCGGCTTCGCCGTCGAGACCTGCCGCCGGGAGAACATCAGAAAGGACAAGGGCCAGTGGGTTGCGGGCGACCTGTTCGTTCTTCGCAAAACCGGGCGCCCGCCGGGCGGGTTGGCATGAATAATCCATCGACAAATCTTCAGGCATCGCTCGACTTTGCCGTCAGCCGCCACCGGGCGGGGCGGCTGGAAGAAGCGGAACGGCTTTATCGGGACATTCTCCGCGCCGCGCCCGACAACACCGACACCCTGCACTTGCTGGGAATGGTTTGCACGCAGTTGGGAAAACCGGATGCCGCCATCGAAGCGCTTGAGAAAGCATTGCGGATCGACCCCGATTTTGTCGAGGCGCGCTTCACCCTCGGCAACGCCCTGGGTGAGCGGGGGCGACTACAAGAGGCCATCGCCTGCTACCGGCGGGTTCTCGTCCTGCGCCCCGGCTTCGCGGAGGCGCACAACAACCTGGGCAAGGCGCTGGCCCACCTGGGCCAGCCGGCGGAAGCCGCCGCCCAATGCCGCCGGGCCGCCGACCTCAGACCGGACTTCGCCGAAGCCCACCACAACCTGGGCCTGGCGCTGGGCGCCCAGGGAAGACTGGACGAAGCCGCCGACGCCTTGCGGCAAACCGTCGCCCTCGACCCGAACGCCGCGGAAGCCTGGTACAACCTCGGCAAAACGCTCGGCGACCAGGACAAACCACAGGAAGCTGTCGACGCCTACCGCCAGGCTACGCTCCTGATGCCGAATTTCGCCGCCGCGCATTACAACCTGGGAAACGCGCTTTTGGAACAAGGCAAGGCGGAAGAAGCCATTCCCTGCCTTCGACGGGCCGTCGAACTCAACCCAGGCGATGCCGACGCGCACCATGGCCTGGGAAACGCCCTCGGCGCCCGGGGCCGGTCGGAGGAGGCCGCCGATGCTTTCCGCCGGGCCACCGCCCTCCGTCCGGATTTTGCCGAAGCGTACCTCAACCTGGGCAAGGCGCTGGGCAACCGGGGCAAACCCGGAGAGGCCGTCGCCGCCTTCCAATGCGCCATCGGCATCGACGCAAATTACGCCGATGCCCATTTTCACCTGGGCCTGGCGCTCGCCAGTGAAGGGGAGTTCAAAAAAGCCGAGGCCGCGGCGCGCCGCGCCATAGAGATAGACCCTTCCAACCCCTCGGCGAACCATTTCCTGGAGACACTCACCAACACCCTCGCGCCCCCGGGAGCGACGCAACCGCAGGGCTCGAACGAAACGCCGCAAGAAGACAAACTCCCCACAAAAGCCTCGCACCTGCTAAAACGGGAGATCGACAAACTGCGCAACGGCAAACGGTTTGAAAATGCCATCGACCTGGGATGCGGCGCGGGATTGCTCGGAGCGACCATCCGCAATATCGCCCAGCGCTTGAGCGGCATCGACATTTCGCCTAAAATGATCAAGATAACAAGAGCCAAGGGCATTTACGATCACTTGCAGGTCGCCGATATCATGGATTTTTCCAAAGGTTCCGGCGAAAAATATGATTTAATCGCCGCCGCCGACGTCTTTTCCCTCCTGGGAAACCTGCAACCTGTTTTCCATGCCGTCGGCAATTGCGCGGCGCGGGACGCGCTTTTCGTGTTTTCTACGGAAAGCGGCGCCCAAGGCGATTTCAGTATGAAACACAACGGGCATTACGCTCACTCGCGGGATTACATCCGCTCCCTGGCACGGGACCACGGTTTCGCCGTCGAGTCGTGCCGGTCGGTGGACATGCGCCTGGACAGGGGCCGGTGGGTCACCGGAGACATTTATGTCCTGAGAAAAACCGATGCCGCGGCGGAGGAGAGCCACACCTCATGAGCGACCGGCCCGACAACCCCCGGGAGGCATTCGACCTCGCCCTCCAGCACCACAAGGCCGGGCGGCTGGATGAAGCCGCGGCCTTGTACCGGAACATTCTGGAAACGTCCCCACACCATGCCGGGGCTTTCCACATGCTCGGCCTGCTGGCGTACCAATCGGGGGAAGCCGCCACCGCCATCGAAATGATCGACAAGGCACTGCACATCGAACCAAACGATTCCGGAGCCTGGTACAACCTTGGCAACGCCTTCACCGCGGCAGGCCGGTGGGAAGAGGCGGTCAGCGCTTTCCGGCGCGCCATCGACCTCACCCCGAACTTCATCGAAGCTCACAACAACCTCGGTAACGCACTTCGGGAGCAAGGCAAACCGGAAGAAGCCCTGGCCTGCTACCGGCACGCCGTCAGCCTCCTGCCGGAATTCGCCCCGGCGCACAACAACCTCGGCAAACTGCTCACCGACCTGGGTCGGCTGGACGAAGCCATCGCCTGTAGCCGGCAGGCGCTGTCGGTGATTCCGAATTTCCCCGGCGCGTACAACAACCTCGGCATCGCCCTGGCCGCCCAAGGCAAAACGCAGGAAGCGATGGCAAGCTACCGGCGCGCCATCGCCATCGACCCGAACTTCGCCGAGCCCTACTACAATCTGGGCACGACCCTCGCCGACCTGAACCGGCTGGACGAAGCGGTAAGCGCCTATCAGCGGGCCATCGCCATCAAGCCGGATTTCACCAGCGTCCACCATAACCTCGCCATCGCCTTCGGAGACCAGGGCAAACTGGACGAAGCCATCGCCTGTTACCGGCGCGTCGCCGAGATCGATCCGGACAACAGTTCGGCGCGCCACATGCTGGCCGCCCTGACCGGAGAAACCACGGAATCCACCCCGCCGGAATATGTCAAAAATCTGTTCGACCTGTTCTCCGCAAAATTCGAGCATCAATTGGTCGAGGTGCTGGAATATGACGTCCCGGCATTGATCCGCCAGGCATTCGGCGACCTGCTGAAAAAAGGCGTCCGGTTCCACAACGCCATCGACCTGGGATGCGGCACGGGCCTGGCCGGAGTGCAGTTCCGCAACATCGCCGACCGGCTGACCGGCATCGATATCTCTCCTCAAATGGTGGAAAAGGCCAGGGAAAAAGGTGTCTACGACGAACTTTCGGTCGGCAACCTGATCGAATTCGTCAGCCAAACCGAGGAAAAATTCGATCTGATCCTCGCCACCGACGTGTTCGTGTACATGGGCAACCTGCAACCTGTTTTCGCATCAATGGCCCATTGCGCGGCCGACGGCGCCTATTTCCTGTTTTCCAACGAAAGCATTGAGGAAGGCGATTACATCCTGCGTCCTACCGGACGCTACGCGCACTCGCGGGCGTATATCCGGTCGCTCGCAGAGCGGTATGGCTTCTCCATCGAGTACTGCCGGTCGGTGGACGTGCGCAAGGAAAAGGACCGGGGCATTCCGGGAGACCTCTTCATTCTCGCAAAAACAAAACAATCCAACCAAACCCAATCATGAACCGTGAACCCGTCAGCATCCAGGATGCGCTCAATCTTGCCGTACAAAGTCACCAGTCCGGAGACCTGGAAGAAGCGGAATATATTTACCGCGAAATCCTGAAAACCGTTCCCGACCAGCCGGACGCCCTGCATCTTCTCGGCGTGCTGGCCTACCAGGGGGGGGACCACAAAAACGCCGCCGCGCTGATCAACCGGGCGATCCAGTTGCGTCCGGAATTCCCCGAAGCTTACAACAACCTGGGCAATACGCTCGGCGCGCAAGACCGGTTGGGACAGGCCGCCGATGCTTACCGCCAGGCCGTCACCCTCAACCCGGACTTTACCGAAGCGCACGACAACCTGGGCAAGGCGCTGGCCCTGCAAGGCCGGCTGGACGAGGCGATTGCCTGCTACCGGCACGCCATCGCCATCCGGCCCGACTACGCCCAGGCTCACAACAACCTGGGCCATGCGCTGGGCGAGCTGGACCGCCAGGAGGAGGCCGTCGCCGCACACCGGCGGGCCATCGAGATCGACCCCGGTTACGCCGAGGCGCATTACAACCTCGGCATCGCCCTGACGGAACAGGGCAAACAGGGGGAGGCCATCGCCTGCTACGACCGTGCCATCGCCATCCGGCCCGATTACGCGGAGGCGCACGGCAACCTGGCCACCCTGTACCGCAATCAGGGGAAACTGGAGCAAGCGGCCGCCTGTTGCCGCCGCGTCATGGAAATCGACCCCGCCAATGCCGCCGCCGCGCACATGCTGGCGGCGCTGACGGGGCAAACTCCGGAATCCGCGCCTCCTCAATACATCAAGGAACTGTTTGACGGGTTTGCCGGCAAGTTCGACCGCGAGCTGACGCAGATGCTCGACTACAAAACCCCTGCCCTTCTGCGCCGGGAATTCGACAAGCTCACAGATAAACATACGCCGCCGCGCCGCGTTATGGACCTGGGGTGCGGCACGGGGCTCAGCGGTACGGCTTTTCGCCCCATCGCCGAAACCCTTCACGGTATCGACCTCTCTCCCAAAATGATCGACAAGGCGCGGGAAAAAAGCATCTACGATGACTTGCGGGTCGATAACTTCGTCGAGTGGCTGAACCGGGCGGACGAAACGTACGACCTGTTCACCGCCGCGGACGTCTTTGTGTACCTCGGCAATTTGCGGCCGGTTTTCCAGGCCGTGGAGAAGGCCTCATCCGACGGGGCCTATTTCGCTTTTTCCACGGAACACGCCGACGACGGCGACTACGTTTTGCGTCCTACCGGACGTTATGCTCATTCGCAAAACCACATCCGGTCGCTGGCCGGGGAATTCGGTTTCACCGTCGAAACGTGTACGCCCGCGGAAATCCGCAAGGAACAGGGGAAAGGCGTGGCGGGGGATATTTATATTCTGAAACGTCTGCCACGCGCACAAACCTCGTAGGAAGCAGACGGCTGTTTTATTCTTTCCGCAGGGAGACGACCAATCCCTCTATGGGCCGGCTGTCGCGGTATTCATGCGCCGCCTCCCGAATCGCTTCGACCCGAAACCCGGATTTTTCCGCCTGGGCGGCCACGTAGGCCCGGCTATGCAAATGGCACCGGAAATCCGACGCGGCAACGTCGGCCCCACTGCTTTTAAACAGCGTGAACACAAACAGTCCGTTTTTCCGCAAGGCGGTTTTCGCCGCCGCGAACGCCGGGCCGAGGTCGCCAAAGTGAATCAACACGGCGGCGGCCATGACAATATCGTAAACGTCGGCGTTCGACTGCATGAAAGTCACCACGTCCTCCACCTCCAGGCGGTCATACACGTTTTTGCGTCGGGCGGCGGCGATCATTTGCGGCGACAGGTCAACGCCGTCCAGGCGGCTTGCGGATGGGCGGAGACGCGGCCCCAAAACCCCGGTTCCACAACCGGCGTCGAGCACGGCGGGACGCGAAGTTTTTCGCAGTTCCGGCTCAAGCGCAGTGAGGACCAGGTTGTGTCCGTGATAGGTTTCGGTGGCGACGGTTTTGTCCCAGTTCACCGCCTGTTCGGCATAATGGCGGAGGATATAGGCGTCCGAGGCCCGGTCGGGCACAATGTCCGCCCCCAGAGCGGCGAGTTCCAGGCGCACGGCGAAGGGGTCGGCGGCGTCCAGGCTCAGGCAATGGCGAAAATGGGACTCCGCACCGCCGGGGTCGTTGCGTTTGATACTGATGCGGCCTAACAGGGACCAAGGGTATGCGGCCTTGGGGTCAAGGTCCGCGGCTTCGCGCGCTACGGTTTCCGCCTCGTCCAGGCGTCCGGCCGAAAACAGCTCCTCGCAAAGATGCCGACACGCTCCGGCATGGCCCCGGTCGATTTGCAAAACACGGCGCCAGACGGAAACCGCCTCGTCCGACCGCCCGGTTTCCTTGAAAGCGAGGCCGAGGTTGAAGCGCGACTCGACATAATCCGGGTCGGCTTCCAGGGCGCGGCGGTAACACTCAATGGCCTCGTCCACTCGTCCCCCGGCCTGCAAGGCGACGCCCAGGTTGTTGTGGGATTCCGGATGAGCGGGATTGAGTTCCCGGGCGCGGCGGTAACAGTCAATGGCCTCGTCCAGGTTGCCCGCGGCTTGCAGAGCGGCGCCCAGGTTGAACCAGGCCACCGGCGATTCGGGAGCGATTTGCAGTGCGTGACGGAAAGAAGCCTCTGCCTCCTCCGATTTCCCCTGTTCCTGGAGCACAACGCCGAGGTTGCACAGCGCGTCCACATAATTTGGATTGATTTTCAGAGCCTGGCGAAAAGCGTCCTCCGCCTCGCGGAGCCGGTTTCGCGTCCGCCACACGCCACCGAGGCAACAATGCGCTTCCGCGTAACCGGGATTGAGTTCCAGGGCGCGGCGGTAACAGGCAACGGCCTCGTCGAGCTTGTCCCGCTCCTGCAAGACAATGCCCAGGTTGCCGTGCGCCACGTCCGAATAGGGCATGGCCTGCAAGACCTGGCGGTAACAGGTTTCCGCCTCCTCCAGCCGTCCCAGGTCCTTGTACACGTTTCCCAGGTTGCCGGTATAAAGGATTTCGCCGGGGTTTGCGGCGAGGGCTTTTTTGATCAGTTCCAGGGCGACATCGGGCATCCCGATTTGCCGGGCGAGGATTCCCAGCGAGTGCAAGGCCTCGGCGTTTTCCGGTTCGGCGGCCAGCACCTGCTGGTACAATTGTTCCGCCTCCCGCAAGCGCCCTGCCCGGTGATGGGAGGCGGCTTGCTGAAGCGAGCTCCGGGCATCAAAAACCGGTGGCGTGTCGCCGAATTTTTTCTGCAATTTTTCCCGGCGCCGCCGCTCCGCTCTATCCATGAAATACCATTTTGTTTCCGCGCGCAGGCCGGAAAGCCCGCGCTCCCGGGTCGCCGGGGGGTTCCGCAATTTTTTGTCTCTTGGTGTTTATCGTGATAACATGCGGCGAAACAATAGTCAACCGTGTCGCCAATGCCTCCCATGAGCAACTCATCCGCCAACTTCCAGGAAAATTTTTACCTGGCCCTGCAACATCATAAGGAAGGGCGCTTAAAACAAGCTGAATCCCTTTACCGCGAAATCCTGGCGGCGGAGCCGGAGAATGCGGAGACGTTGCATCTTCTGGGCGTGCTGTCAACACAGTTGGGCAACCACGAGGCGGCGGTGGATCTGTTGATCAAGGCGGTGGCTCGCGCGCCCCGCCTTGCCGAGGTGCGTAACAGCCTTGGCCTTGCGTATCAACGCCTGGGCCGGCTGGAACAAGCCGCGGCGTGTTTTCGGGAGGCGGTCGCCATCGACCCGCATTTCGACGATGCCTATAACCATCTTGGCGTCGTGCTCAGCGATCTGGGCCGGTTTGCGGAAGCGGAGGCGGCTTGCCGGCAGGCCACCGCCTTCAATCCGCATCTTGTCGAAGCCCATATCAATCTCGGCAAATCGCTCGGCCGCCAAGGTAAAAACGACGAAGCGCTGGCGTCGTACCGGCAGGCCGCCGCCCTGAATTCCGGCGACGCGACAACGCAATACGAGCTGGGACGGGCGCTGGCAGACCAGGGTAAACCCGAAGAGGCCGAGACCGCCTACCGCCGGGCCATCGCCATCAATCCTGAATTCGCCGCGGCGTACAACAACCTGGGCAACGTCTGCAAGGACCTGGGGCGGCCGGACGAAGCGGCCGGGGCGTTTCAACAGGCTCTCAACATCAATCCGAATTCCGCCGAAGCGCACAATAACCTGGGAAACATGTTGCGGTTTCTGGGCCGGGCGGAAGCCGCGGCCTCCTGCCTGCGGCGCGCCATTGCCCTCGACCCGGATTTCGCCGAGGCGCACAACAACCTGGGCAATGCTCTGAAAGAATGCGACCGGCGGGACGAAGCCATCGTCTGCTACCGGCGCGCTATCGAGTTGAAACCCGACTACGCCAACGCCTACGCCAACCTCGGCGGGGCGCTGGCGGACCAGGACCACTACGAGGACGCCCGGGCCGCTTACGAACGCGCCCTGGAACTCGACCCCGAAAACGCCTCCACCCGCCACATGCTGGCGGCCCTGACGGGGCAAACGCCGGAAACCGCCTCGACGGAATACGTCAAGGACCTGTTCGACGAATTTTCAACCAAGTTCGACCACCACCTGATCGACAACCTGGAGTACCAAACGCCCGCCTTACTGCGGCGCGAACTGGACCGCCTGCGCGGAAACGCGAGGTTTAAAAACGCCGTTGACCTGGGTTGCGGCACGGGACTGGGCGGAACGGCGTTTCGCGATATCGCCGACCGCCTGAGCGGTATCGACATTTCCTCCAAAATGATCGAACGGGCTCGGGGAAAAAATATCTACGACGACCTGCGCGTCGGGGACATCATCGAAATCCTCAACACCGCCGGGGAAACATACGACCTGATCATCTCCACGGATGTTTTTGTGTACCTGGGCAACTTGCGGCCGATTTTCCAGGCCGTCGCCCATTGCGCCGCACCGGGCGCCCCCTTCGTTTTTTCCGTCGAAAAACCGGACGAAGAAAATCCGGGCAGGCTCAAACGAGCACGGGGCTGGCTGGCCAAAAAGAAATCCTCGGAACCCGCCGACTACGTTCTGCGTCCTACCGGACGATACGCGCACTCCCGGGCTTACGTGCAAACGCTTGCTGTCGAGCACGGGTTCTCGGTGGAATCGCACCGGTCGGCGGACCTCCGCAAGGACCGGGGACAATGGGTTGCGGGCAACCTGTTTGTCCTCAAACGCCGATAGGCCGCGCAGGCCATCCTCCTCATTCCGCAAGAAGGGAAAGTGCGATCAGGCCAAGCTGGCCTGGATTTGCTTGAGTAACCCGACGTTTTCCGTGTGGCCGGACTTGTGGGCCTTGATAAGCCCCCGGATGGGCCGGCCCAGCAGATAGAAGTCGCCGATAATGTCGAGGATTTTGTGGCGGACGAATTCGTCCGGATAGCGCAACTCGGTGTTCAGGACTTTTTTGTCGCCCAGCAGGATAAAGTTGTCGAGTTTGCCGCCGCAGGCAAAGCCCATTTTGGTCAACTGAGCGACGTCTTTGAGAAACCCGAAGGTGCGGGCGGGCGCGATTTGCGTTTTGAAGCTTTCCTTATCGGTAAACTCGTAGGTGTAGTCCTGAACGCCTATGGGTTCGGGATAGGCCATGTGGTAGCTGACCGTAAATTTTTCGGCAGGTTCAATGCTAATGCAAGGGCCGCCGGTTTCCCCGGAACTGAACGAGTAGTGTTTGTCAATGACGATTTCCCGATACGGCTCGTCCTGTTCCTCGAAGTCGCCGTCTTCCATGAGGCGGCAAAAATCCTTTGCCGACCCGTCCATAACCGGGGCCTCGTCGCCAATCTTGATCAGCAGATTGGTGATGCGGTACATGTGCAGGACGGCCATGATATGCTCGATGGTGGCCACGGAGGTAAACCCTTTTTTCAAACAGGTGGAATAGTCGGTGGATTGCACGTTTTCCAGTCGGGCGGGAACGGTGTCGCCGCTTGAAATATCCCCGAAGATAATCCCGGAGCCCGGCGGCAGGGGCTGAAGAATGAGGCCGGTCTTGATTCCGGAATGCAGGCCGCTTCCGCAAAGCACGACGCTTCGTTTCAGGGTGCGTTGCATGAGGCGCCGGGTTTTGCCCTTTTTGGCGTTCAGGCCGGCGGTTTTCGCATTCCTGGCGGTGGTTTTGCGACGAATGGCCGGCGGCAAATCCTTCAGGCTGATCCGGTCGCGCGCCGAACCCTTGACCAGAATCTGCTCCAGCACCAGGCGCAACTCCCTCATGTTCTCGGGCCAATGATAATTACACAGCGCATCCATCGCTTCTTCGTCGATCCCACCTACTGCTCTGCCGAGTTTGGCGGATTCTTGAATATAATTTCGAATCAGCGCGGGAATGTCTCCGGCGTTTTCCCGCAGTGGCGGGATTGTAATGATGTTGTCCGACAACAGGTTCAGCAGATCGCCATTGAAGGAACCTTTTTTGACCCGCGCTTTCAAATCCTTTGAAGAGGAAACAAACAACCGCGCCGGCAGGAGCTTTGACGAGCCCTTTTGTCTTTTATGCTGGTCGAGTTCCGCGGCCAGTTTCTCCTGCATGGTTTTGCTCAAGGATTCGATGTTGCCCAGGTAAAGCGTTTTTTCTCCGGCTCCGGCGGGCCGGCCGGCGGGTTTGCCGGCGGAGAAGTTCTTTTTTACCGCGCCGAACAGCCGGGTTTGAATTTCCGCAATGCGGGCCACGGAGCAATTGAGCTTTATGAAAGGACGGCCGGCGATTCCGCTCTGGCGGTGAATCTCCCGGGCAACCAGCAACTTGCCGGTCCCCTTTTCCCCCAGCAACAAAACAGGCTCGGTATGGCTCTCCGCTTGTTTCATCTTCTTTTTGACGGCCATCATCTTGTGAAAAGAAAGGAGAAGGTCGATTTTTTGCAGGAATCCCTTTTCATCCGGCGGCACCTGGTTCTTTTGTTCCCGGAAAACGTTTTTGACCGATTTGACCAGCTCATCCAGAGAAAACGGCTTTTCAATAAAATCGGACGCGCCCAGCTTGGTGGCCTTGACCGCCGTATCAATGGAGGCATGACCCGACATGATCAGAACATCGGTTTCAGGGTTGTACGCCTTGATGGTCCGCAAAACCTCTATGCCGTCCATACCCGGAATCCAGATATCCAGAAGAACCAGGTTGGGCGGATCGGATTGAACGATTTCCAGGGCATCCAGTCCGTCCTCCGCGGAGGTCACGTCATAGCCTTCGTCGGACAGAATCCCTTCCAGGGAGCTGACGATGTTTTTTTCATCGTCGACGATCAGTATGCGTTCTTTTTGCAAAACGTCCTCCACTTGAGGGTGAATCGTTGTCCGGCAAGGCCGCCGGGCGGATAATGGGATACCAAGAGATATAACTTATTCCCTGAAGAAATCCAAATAAAAGATCGTTTTCCCCGCGCGAAGATAATTTTTTTCGTATTTCGATTTGGGGATGCCGTCGCGCAAAGGCAAAAAGCCCGGCTGGCCGGATTTGTTTTTCAGGCGGTGTTCGGCTTCAAAGCAAGCCAACATTTCCCTGGCGTAGGGTTCGTAATCGGTGGCCAGGTGCAACTCTCCCCGAGGCATCAGTTTGGCCGCCAGTGTTTCGACAAAGGACGGTTTGATCAAACGTCTTTTCGCGTGCCGTTTTTTGGGCCAGGGGTCGGGAAAATTGATATAAATCTCGCAGATTTCCTCATCGTTAAATATCGCGGCGATTTTTTCCCTGGCGTCCCCATAGACGATGCGGATATTTTCTATGCAAAGCTTGTCGACGCGGGAAATGATTTTCCGGATGCCCTTGTGGTACATGTCGATGCCGACGAAGTTGGCTTCCGGTTCCCGGATGGCCATCTCCATCAGGAACCCGCCCGTCCCAAAACCGATATCCAGTTTGAGCGGATGAGAATTTCCAAAAACGCCGCGCCAGTCGGGGCAGGATTCCAAATCAAGAAAATACGGATGATTCTCCGCGATTTCCTCGAAGGGGATTAAACGTTTGGCGGACATGAGGAATTCAAGCGGAGCCCTGGCCCGACTCCTCATGGATCGTGGTCAACTGCTCCACTTCATAAACCCGGGTATTGTCCGGCATGGAAATCGTCACCTGGTCCCCCGGGCGTTTTCCCAACAAGCTCTTGCCGACCGGGGAGCCCGGCGAGATTTTGCCGTTTTCGGGATCAACCTCCTCGGGGAAAACCAGTTTGTAAACCTTGGATTTTCCCGATTCTACTTCTTTCAGAACCAGCGTACTTCCCAAAGCGGACCGATCCCTGGGTATCCGCTCAATATTGAGGGAGGTGATGTCTGCCACCCGCTTTTGCAAAAGAGATATCCTGGACTCCAAAAACATCTGCCGCTCCTTGGCGGCCTTGTAGTCGGCGTTTTCGCTTAAATCCCCCATGGCCGTGGCGACTTTTAACGCCTGGGGAATATCGACCTTAAGTTCTCTTTCGGATTCCTTAAGTTCTTTTTCCAGTTTTTCCAAGATGGGCAACCGCATGGGCAAGCTTTCCTCCTAAAGTAAAAATCCGGTCCGCAGTGTAGGGATTTTATGTGAAAAAGGCCAAAAAAATCTACATGATCTCAAGGCGGGCTTCAGGGCTTCTTGTTGGCGGCGACGATAAACGCCCCGGCATACCCCAGGGAGCGCAACGCATCCATTTGCCTGGAAGCTTCCTCAAAATCGGCGTAACGCCCCACCAATACCCGAAAATAGGTTTCTCCTCCCTTGACCTGGGACTCAGTGCGGCTGTTGGGCACCTGCCGTTCCAATCGCCCGGCGTTGCCGCGGTCCTTAAAAACGCCCACCTGCACGGAGAAGCTCTCAATCGCCTGGGCCGCCGCGGAATGAGAGCCGTCACGGGGCTCCGCCAGGGCGGTCAACCGCACCCGCGCCGTGCCTTTTTCAATGACGCCCAACTGCTCGGCGGCCTTGCGGCTCAAATCAATGATACGGTCGCCCACAAAAGGGCCCCGGTCGTTAATTCTGACCACCGCTTCCAACCCGTTCTCAAGGTTGACGACTTTCACCCGGGTGTTGAACGGCAGGGTCTTGTGAGCCGCGGTCATGGCGTTCATGTCATAAGTTTCCTTGTTGGAGGTCAATTGGCCGTGAAATTTCGGGCCGTACCATGACGCAATGCCCTCCTGAGAAAAGCGCCCGGCGCTTTTCAAGGGATAATAGGTTGCGCCAAGCACCCGGTAGGGAATCGCCGCTTCCTGTTGTTCCATGACTCGGGCGGTCTCCGGCTCAAGGCCGGAAGAGGGAGTTGCAATCTCCTGTTGCCCCATGGTCCCGACGGTCTTCGGCTTAAGAGGAAGAGACGGATGGGTAGCGCAACCCAAAAAGCAGGCGAGCAGAAAACCGCAACCAGCCTCCGCAAAAACCTTGCGGCGCCCGACCGGGATAACAAAAGCAAACATCGGCAATCGATTCAGGAATTGACGATTTCCAGGGGAAAAGGGACCTCTTTACACGAAAATTCGCGACGGGGAAAAAAACTCGTGACTTTTAACCTAACCTACTCTAATATATGTGGTTTCATTTTCCACGCACGAACTTTATTGTAAGTTGAGACCGTACCCAGGTCAATAGAAAAAACCCTATCGACAGGCTACGTTATAACAACAATCCGTCCACTATCCGTGTAACTGGAACTAACCGTAGATATCTCATGACTCACAAATTCCAAATCACGTTCAAAGGGGTGCGAGGCTCGATCCCCGCGCCCCTCACTTCCAGTCTTGTCGAAGAAAAACTCATTAAGGCCTTGCAGTTGGCGAAACCCGAGGATTTGGCCCGCAAGGCCAGCATCAAAAAATTCGTCGACAGTCTGCCCATTCATATCAAAGGCTGTTTCGGCGGAAACTCTTCATGCGTACTGGCCGAGGTGGGCGATGAACGCCTGATCTTCGACGCCGGCTCCGGTCTCCGGGAATTGGGCCGCGACTGGATGAAAAGTAAATTTGCCGAAGGCAAGGGGAAAGCCCATATCTTCCTCAGCCATACCCATTTGGACCATATCATGGGAATCCCCTTCTTCGAACCGTTTTACGTCGCGGGCAATCAATTCACGTTTTACGCCGTCCACCAAGACATCAAGGAACGCCTGGTGCAACAGCAAAACCCCAAGTACTTTCCGGTTTCGTTCAAGACGTTCCGGGCCGACATCGACTTCGTCCAATTGAACGAACGCAAGAAACTCAAAATCGGCGATGCGGACATCTCCTGGAAAACCAATTATCATCCCGGAAAATCGTTTGCGTTTCGCGTCGACTACCGGGGCAAGTCCTTCATCTACGCAACAGACGCGGAGTATAGAAGAAACACCCCCGACGCCTTGAAACCGACGATCCGGTTTTTCCGGGATGTCGATCTCCTGGTATTCGACTCGCAGTACACCTTTGCGGAAGAGACCGAGCAAAAGAAAGACTGGGGACACAGTTCCACCGTGGTCGGCATCGACATTGCGCTGGCGGCCCATGTGAAACAAATCGCGTTTTACCATCACGAGCCCACCTACAGCGATTTCAAATTGATTGATATCCTTCAGCAGTCGCGCAACTATTTAAAAAGCATCAATTCCAGGAGCACGATGAAAATGTTCTTTGCCCACGAAGGCCTGACGGTCGACCTGATGAACCCCTGACCGCACCGGCGAAATCCCGCAAAAACCCGGCAAGCCACCCCGCATATGTCGAATCCCAACCGCTTCAGATTTTCCATCGACCGGGGCGGCACCTTCACCGACATTTACGCCGAAGTCCCCGGAGAGCCGGGGTACCGGGTGATCAAACTGCTGTCCGACGATCCGGAAAACTATGCCGACGCGCCCCTGGAAGGCATCCGCCGAATCCTGGACGAGTTCGCCCCCTCATCCGGCAACCCGGACGCACCCATCGAATGGATCCGCATGGGAACCACGCTGGCGACCAACGCCCTGCTGGAAAGAAAAGGCGTGCGTTGCGGCCTCGTCATCACCAAAGGGTTCGGCGACCTGTTGCGCATCGGCAAGCAAAACCGGCCCCGCATCTTCGACCTGGAAATCAAGCAACCGCAACCGGTCTATGAAGCCATGGTCGAGGTCGAGGAGCGGGTACGGCTCGCCGCGGAACACGAAACCACCGCCGGAGGGACAACCGGCCTGGGCGGCGAAACCCTGCACATCCTTCAGCCTCCCGACCTGCCGCGATTGGAAAACGATCTGCGCGGCCTGCGCGGCCGCGGCATCGACTCGCTCGCCGTGGTCTGTATGCACGCCTACACCTTTCCCGACCACGAACGGCAAATCGGCAGGCTGGCCGGCAAGCTGGGATTCCGTCATGTCGCATTGTCGCACCGGGTCATGCCGAGAATCAAAATCGTCGACCGCGGCCAAACCTGTTGCGTGGACGCTTATCTCACGCCCCTTATCGAACGTTACCTGCAAAGTTTTCGTTCCGGGCCGGCGGGCCGGCGCGCTCCCCTGTTTTTGATGCAATCCGACGGCGGCCTGGTCGAACCCGACCGCTTCACCGGTAGCCGGGCGATCCTGTCCGGTCCCGCGGGCGGCGTGGTCGGTTGCGCCAAGACCGCCTTCCCCCGCTTCCGGGGCAAACCCGTCATCGGCTTTGACATGGGCGGCACGTCCACCGACGTCTCCCGCTATGTCGGGGACTTCGAATGGGTGCACGAAACCGAGGCTGGCGGCGTGGCCCTGCTGGCGCCCCAGTTGCACATCAAGACCGTCGCCGCCGGCGGCGGCTCGCGCCTGTTCTTCAAAAACGGCCTGTTTGTCGTCGGGCCGGAATCCTCCGGCGCCCATCCCGGCCCCGTCTGCTACGGCAAAAACGGTTTCCTGTCGATCACCGACGCCAACCTGGTGCTCGGCCGGTTGTTGCCGGATTATTTTCCGAAACTTTTCGGCCCGTCCGGCGGCCTGCCGCTGGACGTCGGCGCCGCGCAAACGGCGTTCAACGCCCTGGCCCGGGAAGTCAACGCCTGTTACCGCCGCGCCGGCAAGGACGCCCTGGCCCCCGAAACGATCGCCGAGGGATTCGTCCGCGTCGCCGACGAAGTCATGACCCGCGTCATCCGCGAGATTTCCGTCGCCCGCGGGTTCGATGTCCGGGATCATGTCCTCGCCTGTTTCGGCGGCGCCGGAGGGCAACACGCCTGCGCCGTCGCCCGCGCCCTCGGCATTTCCAAAATCTTCATCCACCGGTTCGCCGGTATCCTCTCGGCATACGGCCTGGGCCTGGCGGACGTGGTTCTGGAAAAACAGGAGCCTGCCTCCACGGCCCTCTGCGAATCATCACTGCCGGAACTCAACGCCCGGCTGGACGCCCTGGGCCGGGAAGCCGCCGACGGCCTGCAACGCAAGGGCTTCCCCGAAAACCGCATCGGGGTTCGGCATTGGCTGAACCTGCGCTATCAAGGCACGGACACCGCCATGATGATTCCCCGCTCCGATGCGGAAAGTTTTGAGCAACAATTCCGCGCCCGGTACCGCCGCGAATTCGGATTCGACCTGGCGGACCGGGAGATTCTGGTGGACGACCTGCGGGTGCGCGGTATCGGCAAAACCGCCGGTACCGGTCAGCGGCCGCCCCTGCCGGCCAAAACGCAACCCACTCCGCCGGCAACCCACACCCGTTGCTGGTTCGACGGCGCCTGGCGGCGGACGCCGGTGTTCCTGCTTGAGGCGATGGGACCCGCGGAAACCGTCCCAGGCCCGGCCATTCTCATCAACAACACCTCCACCATTCTCGTCGATCCCTCAAGCCGCGCCGTCATTACCGAATTCGGCGACGTGGAAATCAACGTCCCCGCACGCGGCGCGCAACCTGTCGGCACGGAGGCGGACCCCGTCCAGCTTTCCCTTTTCGGCAACCGGTTCATGTCTATCGCCGAGCAGATGGGCCGCGCACTGCAACGCACGGCGGTGTCCACCAACATCAAGGAACGCCTGGATTTTTCCTGCGCCCTGTTCGACGGCGACGGCAGTCTGGTGGCCAACGCGCCCCACTTGCCGGTGCACCTCGGCGCCATGGGCGAGGCGGTGCGCCGCCAAATCCGCCGGCAGGGCAACAGTCTGAACTCCGGCGACACGCTCGTCACCAATCATCCCACGGCGGGCGGCAGTCACCTGCCGGACATCACCGTCATCACGCCGGTGATCAAAAACGGCCGGCCGGTTTTCTTTGTCGCCAACCGGGGGCACCACGCGGATATCGGCGGCATTTCGCCCGGCTCGATGCCGCCCTTTTCCCAATCGCTGAGCGAGGAGGGGGTCTGCATCGAATCGTTCAAGCTCGTCGAAAACGGTGTCTTTCAGGAGCGCGGCATCGCCGCCCTGTTGACCGCGCCGCCTTACGGCACACGGGCGCTCGCGGATAACGTCTCCGACCTCAAGGCGCAGGTGGCGGCCAACAAGCGCGGCGCCGATTTGCTCGACCAACTGGTCGGCGAACATTCCCTGGAAACGGTTCAGGCGTACATGAAACACATCCAGCAAAACGCCGAGGACGCCGTGCGCGGCATGTTGCGCCGCCTGTCCTCGGAAAAATCCCCGCGCCCGACCGACACCCTGTCCGCCACGGATTACCTGGACGACGGCAGTCCCATCGTCCTGCGCCTGACCCTCGACCGGGAGAGCGGCGGCGCTATCTTCGATTTCACCGGCACCGGCGCGCAACTCCCCGGCAACTGCAACGCGCCCCGGGCCGTGACCTGGTCCGCCGTCCTTTACGTCCTGCGCTGTCTTGTGCAAGACGACAGTCCGCTCAACCAGGGGTGCCTGCAACCCATCCGGGTGATCATCGAGGACGGGTCCCTGCTCGCCCCGTCGGCCACCGCCGCCGTCTGCGGCGGCAACGTTTTGACCTCGCAACGTGTCACCGACGTCATCCTGAAAGCGTTCGGCGCCGCCGCCGCGTCTCAGGGTTGCATGAACAACCTGACGTTCGGCAACGACCGTTTTGCCTATTACGAAACCATCGGCGGCGGCGCGGGCGCGGGGCCGCACTGGCACGGCCGCTCCGGCGTCCACACCCACATGACCAACACCCGCATCACCGACCCGGAAATCCTCGAAAAAAGATATCCCGTGCTCCTGCGGCAATTCGCCATCCGGCGAAACTCCGGCGGCAACGGGAAGTACCGGGGCGGCGACGGACTCGTCCGGGAAATCGAATTTCTCCAGCCCCTCACCGCCGCCATCCTCTCCGCGCGCCGGTTTTACGCGCCCTACGGACTGCATGGCGGCGAGCCCGGAGCCAGGGGACAAAACCTGCTCATCAAAAAAAACGGCGACGTCATCGACCTCGGCGGCAAAAACGAAACCACCGTCGAGCCCGGCGACCGCATCCGCATCCTCACCCCCGGCGGCGGCGGATTCGGCTCCCCGACGGAAGATTAAACAAGGAGGCGGGTGTGAAGAAAAACGCGGCGTGGAACAAAAGGATCAAACCACGCCGCAATCTTTCAGGGTCAGGCTTTTGGATTGGGTGTCGAGGGTGGCCTCGACGCCCAGGGGCAGGGTCCACATTTCCTTGCCGTGGGCGATGGGGCAATTCGCCAGGATGGGGAAGGAGTCGTCTTTGAAACAATCCGCGATGACGTCGTCGAGGCAATACGAATCGTTTTTTGCCGGCCGGCAATTGATCATTTCGCCGAACACGATGCCGCGCACGTCCTTGAACTTTCCCGCCTTGCGCAACTGCCACAGCATTCCGTCGATGCGGTAGGGTTTTTCGTTGACGTCCTCGATCAGCAGGATGGAGCCGGCGGTGCGGATTTCGTAACGGGTTTTAAGCGACCGGCACATCAGGGTCAGGTTGCCGCCGGCGAGGGTTCCGCGAGCCCGGCCGTCGCGCAGGACACGCGCCTGGGCCGACCGGAGCCGCTTGCCGCCGGCGCTTCCGGTGAGCGCCTGGCGGAACTGTTTTTCGGATTGCGGCATGGGCCGGCGGCCGAAACTGCCCGCCGCCATGGGCCCGTGAAACGCCACCAGCGAGCAGTTCCGGTTCAGGTAGATCAACAACAGCGTGATGTCGCTGGAACCGACGACGATTTTCGGGTTGTCGCGGATGAGTTTCGGCTTGAGCAGGGGCAGGACGCGGTTCACTCCGTATCCGCCGCGCGCGCAAACGATGGCCTTGATCTCCGGATCGGCGAACATCGCCATCAGGTCGTCGGCCCGTTCGCGGTCGGTGCCGGCCATGAACCGGTGGCGCGACAGGACATGCCGTCCGAGCGTCACGCGGAATCCCAGGCGCTCGATGGCGTTCAGTCCTTTTTTCAGAGCGTCGGGGCTGACGACGCCGGCGGGCGCGACCACCCCGACCCGGTCGCCCTTTTTCAGTGCGTTCGGCCTGTTCAACGGTTTCGCGTTTTCCTCACTTAACCTGCGGGTTTTTCCTGAAGAACAACCTCGACGTCAAACGTCGCGTTGTTTCTCCAAATCTTGAAGCTCAAGGTATCGCCGACCTTGTGGCGGTTGATCTCCTTGATCAATTCTTCCATGGTGACAATCTTTTTTCGGCCAACGGCCAGCACGACATCGCCTCCGGTCGGGATCGCCAGATTGCCGATCACCACCTCGCGCAGACCGCCGCGCAGGCCGGCCAGATCGGCGGGGCTTCCGGGGGCGACTTCAACGATCATGATGCCTTCCCGCACCCCCAGTCCCAGCGCCCGCGCCACATTCGGCGACAGCGCCAGGCCGGAGACTCCCAGCCAGGGCCGGGCATACCGCCCCTTCGTGATCAATTGGGTCGTCACCTCTTTCACCCGGTTCACCGGAATGGCAAATCCGATCCCCTGATATCCCCCGGAAACGCTGAAAATCGCCGTATTGATGCCGATAACCTGGCCGCTGGAGTTGAGGAGCGGACCGCCGGAGTTTCCCGGATTGATCGCGGCATCGGTCTGGATCAGGTCGTACAGCGTCGAACCGTTTTTCTCCTGGATTTGCCGGTTGAGGGCGCTGATAATCCCCGTCGTCATGGTCTGCGACAGGCCGAACGGGTTGCCGATGGCGATCGCCTTTTGCCCGACGCGGACGGCATCCGAATCCCCAAGCGCCACCACCTGCGTCACGTCCTGTTGCGGTATCTTGATCACCGCCAGGTCCGTTGAAACGTCCCGGCCGATCAGTATGGCGTCGATTTTTTTTCCATTGCCCAGGGTGACGGTAATTTGCTGGGCGTTTTCCACCACGTGGTTGTTGGTCAGGATATATCCCTTGGCGTCGATGATGAACCCGGACCCCTGCCCTTGTTCGGGAACGATCTGCCGCCAGAAATTCATGGTCAGCGTCGTTGCGGCGATGTTGACCACGGCCTCGTGCACCCGCTCGAAGACATCGACGTTGATTTGTTCGTCGCTGGAAAAGGCGACCGCCGGCGACACCCCCTTGCCGGGCCGGTTGAAACTGAGTTCCTCCGCCCGGGGCGTTCCCGAAAGCATGAGATCGACCCACCCCCAGTTTTGATAAGCCCAGCCCGCAAGCAACAGGACGAAAAACCAGAGCATCGAATTTTTCAGGGATTGATTCATATTGTTTTCAGCCGATGGTTTTGCGGATGCAGGACATCCGCTGATTATTTCATGCCGGGCGGCGGCGGTTCAACCTCAAAAAGCCGGGCCATGCCGCTCATTTCCGCCAAAATTGCGGCGTGAACAGAATCAGCACCGTGAACAGTTCGAGCCGGCCCAGCAACATTCCGAACATGAGAAGCCATTTCGCGGCGTCGGGCAACGGCGCAAAAGTGCCGCCCGGGCCGATGACCGCCCCCAACCCCGGACCCACGTTCGCAATGGCCGTCGCCGCGCCGCTGGCCGAAGTCACAACATCCAGCCCCAGCGCCGACAAGGCAAGCGCCAGCAGGGCAACGCTCAACAGATAAAGCACAAAAAACGTCATCACCGACTGAACCGTGCCTTCGTCGATGGGCTTGCCGTTGTACTTTGGGGAAAGCACGATGTGAGGATGAATCAGGCGCTTCATCTGAATCCCGATCAGATTGAACATCACCTCGAAGCGAAACATCTTGATGCCGCCCGATGTGGAACCGGAGCACCCGCCAACGAAGGTCAGAAAGAAAACCGTCTCGAATGCCAGGGTTCCCCATTGACTGTAATCCACGGTCGAATACCCCGTGGTCGTCAGAATGGACGTGATGTGAAACGCCACGTGAAGCAGGGCGCCGGCAAAGGGTTCCTCCCGCGCCGCCCAAAACCACACCGTAAACACCAAAACGGAAACGAGCAGAAACCTGAAAAACAGCCGCACCTGGCCGTCCCGCCATAACGCGCCGCGCTCGCCTTTCAGGGCGCGAATGTAAAGCACAAACGGCAAACCGGCGAGGATCATGAAAACGATACCCACCCACTGAACGGCCGGGGCGGCAAAATGCCCGATGGATTGATCCGACGTTGAATAACCGCCGGTCGAAAGCGTCGTCAATGCGTGATTGACGGACTCGAAAAGGGTCATGCCCGCGGCGTAATACGCCAGGGCGCAGGCCAGGGTAAGCCCGAGGTAAACGAGGCTGATCGTGCCGGCCAGCGGTTTCAGCCGGGCCATGGGCCTTTCGGATCGGTCGGAGGATTCCGTGTGAAACAGCCGCATTCCGCCTGCGCCCAGATAGGGAAGAACCGCCACGGCAAGCACAATGATGCCGATGCCGCCGATCCACTGCAACAACGACCGCCAGAGCAGGAGACCCGGCGGCATCGCGTCAAGATGCGACAGGACCGTCGCCCCCGTGGTCGTCAACCCGGAAACGGTTTCAAACAGGGCGTCCGTCACGCCAAGGCTACGCGAGGAAAAAAAAAGCGGCGCCGCCGCAAAAAGGCTGACCACCGTCCAGGCCAGGGAAGTCAAAAGAAACGAGTCGCGGATACCCGGGACGAGCTTTTCTCCCCGGGTGGCAAGGCACAACAACCCGCCCGTCATGCCGGTAAACAACCCCGATCCGGCAAAAACCCGCCAGTCTTCGTTGCCCGCGGCGGCATCGACCGCCGCCGGGACGGCCATCATGACCCCCAGGGCAAAAAGAAAAATTCCAACGACGAAACCGATTAGCCGAAAATTCATATCCACCGGCGCCTTTTTTTCATGAGGTGTAACTTGACAGGGGATTCTATCGGTTTTATTTGTTTTTTGAAAGCCAAGGGATGGCTTTCATCTCGTCATCAACCTCAAAAAAGGAGTAATTATCATGAAAATTCGAGACCTTATTCCCTGGAGCAAGGACGATGAGATGGATGTCATGAAATCCGACCTGGACCCTTTTTACACCTTGCAGAGAGACATGAACCGGCTGTTCGACGGCTTCTCCCGCAGTCTTTTCGATCTGTCGCCGATGCGAAGGAGCCTGGGTTCCTACGAATCCCTGTCGCCGCGGGTGGATGTCACGGAATCGGACAAGGAAGTTGTGGTCACTGCCGAGATTCCCGGTATGGATGAAAAAGACATCGAAGTCATTTTCTCGAATGATGTCCTGACCCTCAAGGGCGAGAAAAAACGCGAGAAAGAGGACAAAAGCAGGGGGTACTACCAGTTGGAGAGGGCTTATGGCGCTTTTCACCGGGCCATTCCGATTCCCACGGAGATCAACCCCGACAAGGTGAATGCTTCGTTCAAGAACGGCGTGCTGACCGTGAAACTCGAAAAATCGGAGAACGCACAAAAGCATGTAAGGAAGATACCCATTAACGGCAAGTAAGAACCGACGGAGTTTTCCGGTCAGACAAACGCGAGCCCCCGGCGAGGTTGCCCGGCGATGCCGGCGGCCAAAACCGGGGGCACACGGGGATAAGCGCCCGGCCCCGCCACCGCTTCAAGGCCGCGCAGACCAAAGCATCCTTCTTGTCAGGAGGAAGAGACATGACGGCGAATATCCACAAAACAAATAAATGGCTGTTATCCCTTATTGCCATCCTGGTGGCGGTCGTCGGTATTCAATCCTATTTCCTGATCCGGGATCGGGACAACACGGCGACCCCGCGTTCCATTTCGTTGCGGCCGGACAAGCTGTTCGACCATAATTTCGGTTTCCCCGCCACGGACCCGTTCCGGGAAATGGAACAGATGCGCCGCACCATGGACCGACTGTTTGAAAACTCGTTCCAGGAATTCAAAATCGACCCGCTGTTGCGGGACGCCTTTTCGGACCAGGAGATGACCGTCACCGACAAGGGCGACCGATACCTTGTCCGGCTAAACATTCCCGGCGTGGACCAGGCCGATTTAAACATCACCGTGGAAGGCCAAACCCTGAAGGTTTCCGGAAACCGGAAGGAAACCCGGGAGCATAAAGACAACCGCGGAATCGTCCGCAAGGAAATGCGCAACGAAAGATTCGAGCGATCCCAAACCCTGCCGGGGCCCGTCCAGGCGGACAAAATGCAAGTCTCACGAAAAAACGACGTGTTGACGGTAATCCTCCCCAAGGCAGATCATGCCGTTCCGTCCATCGCAAGGCCGAGTCCCATTTTCTGAACAATCCCGCTCGAATTTTGCTAAATTACGCACATGGGAAACGATTGCATGAACAGACATTCGGCCCGGGGGACTGGCCGCTTCAAACAGAGATCGGGAGGGGTTGTCGGCGCCGCCTGGTTTTTTTTCCTGACAATGCTTCTTTTGTTTCCCGTCCGGAGTTTTGCGGAAACCCTGCGGTCCAGGATCGACGCGGGGATTTCCCATTACAAGAACGGGGAATATGAAAAAGCCGCGCAACGCTTCCTCGAGGCCCAGGTCGATGAGCCGGACAACGCGGTCCTGACCTACGACCTCGCCAACAGCAATTACAAGGCGGGCAAGTTTGCCGAGGCCATTCAGGCGTATGGCCGGGCGGCGGCCCGCGCCGACGACCCCGCGCTCCAGCAAAAAGCCTTCTACAATATCGGCAACTCCCTGTTCCGCCTCGGAAAACTGGAAGAAGCCGCCGGCGCGTATAAAAAAGCCCTGGAACTGAATCCAGGCGACATGGACGCCAAGTTCAACCTGGAGTTCACAAGAGAACAAATCAAAAAACGGCAACAGCAACAAAAGCAAAACCGGAACAAGCAAAATCAAAAGCAAAGCTCATCCGGCAACAAGGGCCAGGACAAACAGCCGCAATCAAACGCCGACAAGCAAAAACGCAAATCCCCCGAAAACCAGGACCGCGCCGGGCAAAATCCGGAAAAACCCAAAAACCGGGATAAGCAAACGCCGCCGCAAAACTCCGGCGCCGCCCAGGCGCAACCGCAAAACGGCGAGATGACCCCGCAGGAAGCGAAACAATGGCTCCGCTCGCTGAAAGAAAATCCGAAAAAATTTATTCAAGGACAGATCATGAAGCACGCCGCCAATCCGCAATACCGGGGCAAGGACTGGTAAGGGCCGCCGATGAAAACGCTCACACTTCGTTGCAAAAATACGTGTAGGGAAACGGCCGCCCTTCGACAAGCTCAGGACGGCAAAATGACTGTCACGTTGGGTCCTTCGACGGACTCAGGACAGGCTCTGTTGAAGCGTGAACTCAAAAACGCAAACTTTTGCAACGAAGTGCTATCCGGCCGCATCGGACTTGCCATTCTCCTGACCGCCTTGTTGTCGGCCTGGTGTTTTACCGCTCCGGCGTGGTGCGCGCAGATCGGCATCACGGCGACGGTGGATAAAACGCGGGTGACGCTGGAGGATTCGCTTGTGTTGTCGGTGACGGTGAGCGGGGCGCAAAACGCCCCGCCGCCCCGGTTGCCGCCGCTTTCCGATTTCCGGGTGCAATCGGCGGGCTCTTCCTCGTCAATGCGGATCGTCAACGGGCGCATGGACATGTCGGTGACGCACAACTACCGCCTCACGCCCAAGGCGGCGGGTGTCTTCACCATCGGCCCCGCCTCGCTGGAGCTGGCGGGAACCGTTTACACCTCCGATCCGATCACCGTGACGGTCAAGAAAACCTCGTCGGCCCGGTCCGGCGGTAGCGCGCCGGCGTTCGTGGGAATCACCGTTTCCAACCGCAAGCCTTACGTCAACGAGCAGGTGATCCTGACGTTCAAACTGTACCGCCGGGTGAACGCGCAAAACATCAACCTCGACCTTTCCTACGACACGTTTCGCAAGGAGAGCCTCGGCGCGGCCCGGGAATACTCCCAGGTGATCAACGGCCTGAACTATCAGGTTTATGAATTGTCCACGGCCTTGTTCCCGACCCGGCCCGGCCCCGTGGAAATCCCCGCCGCCGTCGTGGACCTCGATCTGGTGTACCGGGAGCAGTCGCGCGGGCCGTTCGATTCCTTTTTTTCCGATCCCTTCTTCAACAGCCGCTCAACGGTGCGGCACAAGACCCTGCGGACTAAACCCATCCGCATGGAGGTGCTTCCTCTGCCCATGCAGGGCAGGCCGAAAAACTTTACCAACCTGGTGGGCCGGTTCCAACTCTCGGCCGCCCTGGGAAAACAAAGCGTCGAGGTGGGCGACACCACCACCCTCACCCTCACCGTGTCGGGCGCGGGAAACGTTCAGGACGCCGAGATGCCCGCGCCGGCGATCCGCGAAAATTTCAAAATTTATCCCGACCAGCCGCAACTGCAAAAGTCCACCGCCGGCAACCGGGTCTCAGGCACAAAGACCTTCAAGTTCGCCCTGGTTCCCTTGCACGAAGGCAAAGCCCGCATCCCGCCAAGCTCATTGTCCTATTTCGATCCGCAAAAACGCCGGTACGTCATCCTGAAAACCAAACCCCTGACTTTGACGGTGACGCCCGCAAAAGACGCCGAGCAACTGAAAGTCGTCGATGCCGGCTCCGCGCCCGGCGCATCGGGCGACATCAAGGTTCTCGGCAGGGACATTCTTCCCATTCACACCGTGTTGCGGGATTTTCGGGACCAAAAACCCGGCGGAGCCGCCTTTTACCTGGCCGGATTCGTCTTGCCGGTTGTGCTGTTTCTGGGGTTCGCGTCGTATCACAGTCACCAGCTTCGGTTGCGGGAGGACATCGCCTTCTCCCGCGCCCGGCAAGCCTACAAAAAAGCCAAGGGCAAACTCGACCGGCTCGCCGCCGATGGCGACTCCGGGGATTTCGCCGCCAAGCTGTCGCAAATCCTGCGGGAATACATCGGCGACAAGCTGAACCTCCAGGGAACAGCGTTCACCGCGTCGGAAGTGGAAGCCAAGTTAAAGGAAAAACACTATCCGGAAACCCAGGTCCTTTCCACCCGCAAACTGCTGGAAAAGTTTGAAACGTATCAGTACGCCCACGTTCAGAACGCCCGGTCGGACCAATTGCTGGACGAGTCCCTGGACGTTTTGAAGCAACTTGAGAAACAGCCATGAAACGCGCCGCGAAAATTCTGGCCGTCGGTTTACTGCTTGCCGTCTGTTTCCGGGCCGCGCCCGGCCTGGCCGGGGAAGAAGGGATCCTGCCCCAGGTGGCGCGCGCCAACGACCTGTACCTCAACAAAAAATACCGGGAAGCGGCGGACTTGTATGAGCGCCTCATCGACCGCGGATTCGAGAACGGTTACCTTTATTATAATCTGGGCAACGCCTACTTCCGCCTGCACCGTCCGGGCCGGGCGATCCTGAACTACAGCCGCGCCAAAAAGCTGATCCCGCGCTTCGAGGACCTCGACGCCAACCTGCGCTACGTCGCCCGGCAAACCGAGGACAAAATCATCGAGACCCGGCCCCCCTTCCTGAAAAACATTATTTTCTGGCTGGACGACTTCAGCCCGCGGGAGTATGCCCTCGCCATTCTGGCGGTGAACGGCCTGTTCTGGCTGACCCTGATGGCCTGGCTGTATTTTGGAACCAGCGCCCTCGGCCTGGCGCGCAACGTCCTGCTCGCGGTTCTGCTCGTCACCACCGTTTCCGCCGGCGCGCGGTTTTATACCGACTCGCGGTACCCCAGCGGCGTCGTGCTGGAAAAACAGATCGACGTCAAATCGGCCCAGGGAACGGATAACGTGACCCTCTTCCAGCTTCACGAGGGCGCGGTCGTCAACATCCGCGACGAAGCGGAGGGCTGGTACAAGATCGAACTGCTCGACGGCAAAAAAGGCTGGGCGCCGAAAAACGGTGTCGGAAGGAGTTAGTTGGTTGTGATAAACTGTCTGCCGTTCACGACAATCGGATTTTTCATCCCAACCTCGCGCGGGGAAGGATTACGGGGGATCGATGCGCTATTGCAAATGCCATTATCTGGAGGGGCGGTCCGAGCATTGGGGAATCCTCGACCGGAGAGCCTTCGCAGGCAAGGGGGCCAAACCGCATTACTCGCCGGACGCCCCGATCGTTCCCCGGCATCTCAAGCTGGACTTGCATTTCGACTGGGATGAGGAGCGGGTCTGGGGAACGACGACCTACGACCTCGTGACGCGGGCCGAGGGCGTGCGGGAAATCCGGTTCGACGCCGTGGACCTGCAAGTGTCGCGGGTCCGGCTGGCGGGCAAGTCCGTGGCCTTCGACAACACCGGCAAGCAGATCGTCATCAAGCTGAAAACTCCTCCCAAACCGTCCCGGCGGCTGAACGTGTCGCTCACGCATTCGGTCGCCAAACCCCACGCGGGCATCTACTTCACCAAGCCGGACGAGTTTTACCCCGACCGGTTTCAAACAGTCTGGACCCAGGGGCAGGACGAGGATTCGCAGTACTATTTTCCGTGTTTCGACCGGCCCAACTTCAAGCAGACCACGGAGGTCGTCCTGCATCTGCCGCCGGGCATGTTCGGCCTGTCCAACGGCAAGTTGTTGCGGAAAAAAATCACGCCGGCCGAGTCGCTGTACCATTACAAGCTGGAACTGCCTTACTCGACCTACCTGCTGTCGATCGTCGCCGGGGACTTCGTGGAGGCCGTGGACCGGCGGCACAACGTGGACATCAAATGGTACGTTCAGCGGGGACGGGAGCGGCACGGCAGGAACGCCTTCAAGGACACCGCGAGGATCATCGCGTTCCTCTCGCGCTACACCGGCTATCCCTATCCGTATTCGCACTACACGCAGATCGCCGTTCCCGAATTCATTTTCGGCGGCATGGAAAATTTCACCGTCACCACGCAGACGGACCTGACACTGCATGACGACCGGGCGCACCCCGACATGAATTCCAACGGGCTGGTGGCGCACGAGGCGGCCCATATGTGGTTCGGCGACCTGGTCACCGCCAAAAACTGGTCGCACGCCTGGTTGCACGAGTCGTTCGCCACCTATTTCGACGCTCTCTACACGCGGGAGTCCAAGGGCGAGGACGAGTTCCGCTACCAGCTACTGCGTTGCGCCGAGGGCTATTTCGGCGAGGACGCCCGCTACCGCCGGCCCATCGTAACCAACGTTTACAAGGAACCGCTGGACTTGTTCGACGCCCACCTCTACCCCGGCGGGGCCGTGCGACTGCACCACCTGAAACACCTCGTCGGCGAAGCGTTTTTCAAGCGCGCCCTGAAACTGTTTTTGCGGCGCCACCAGTTCGACGTGGTGGAAACCGTGGATTTCGTCCGTTGCCTGGAGGAAGTCACCTCGCGGAACTACGACGAGTGGCTGGAGCAATGGATTTTCCGCGGCGGCTACCCTGCCCTGGAGTTGGGCTTCCAATGGGACGACAAGCAAAACCTGGCCATCGTCACGATCAAGCAAACCCAGAAAGCGGAGAAAAAAGGCGACGAACTGCTGTTTCATCTGCCGCTGGCGGTGCGGTTTTATTTTGCCCGCGGCGAGGAAAGTTTTTCCGTGCCGATCCGGGAAGCCGAGCAGAAATTTTGTTTCAAGCTGAAATCCAAGCCGCTGTTCGTCCGGCTGGACCCCGATTACGAATGCCCCTGCAAAAAGGTGAAACTGGAGGCGCCGCGTCCCATGGTGCGCGCCCAACTGCAACGCGACACCGACCCCATCGGCAGGATCGAGGCGGCAACGGCGCTGGAGACCAAACCCTCCACGGAAGACATCAAACTGCTTTGCCGCCGGTTGCGGAGCGAATCGTTCTGGGGAGTCGCCGTCCGTATCGCTTCCGCGCTGGGGCGGATCGGCGGCGACCGCGCCCGCGACGGCCTGCTTCGGGCATTGAAAAGCCCGCAATCGAAAATCCGCGCCGGGGTGGCGCAAGCCCTCGGCCGGTTTGTCCACGACAAAAAAGCCGCCCGGGCGCTTCGTGAACTCGCCGTCAGCGACAAGTCTTACCGAGTGGAGGCCGAAGCCTTCCGCGCTCTGGGGAAAATCAAGGCCCCGGCGTCGCGGACGTTTCTCGAAGGCTGTCTCGACCGGCCGTCGCACAACGACATGACCCGAACCGCCATCTTCGACGCCCTGGCCGAGTTGGAGGATGAAAGGTCCTGGGAGGTTTTCGTCGAGGGCGCACGGTACGGCGCGCCCATCAACAGCCGCGGTAGCGCCATGCGCGGACTGGCCCGGCTGGCCATGCGCTACGACCACCGCCGCGGAGAAGCCATCGACCATTTGTCCCGGTTTGCCCGGGAAACCCGCGGCACCACTGCCGCCGTGTTCCGTGGTAAAATAGGCGCCGTCCGCTCGTTGAAAGCGCTCGACGACCTCGCCGCCGTGCCCGTCCTGCGGGAAATCGCCGCCAACGAGGTCGATGGACGTATGCAAAGAATGGCCGAGGACACCATCGCCGCCCTGCGCGAGTCGGCGAAAAAACCCAGGGAACTCAAGGCGCTCCGCTCGGATTTGGACGACATACTAAAGGAAAACAAATCCCTCCGGGACCGGCTGGATATCCTGGAGAAAAAAGGCGAGGCCAAGCGCGGCAAATAACGCACGCCACGGAAAGCGTTGTTGCCGGAAAAGGATGACAATGAAACCTTCTGGTTACAGCATCGTCCCCGTTGTTATTTGGGTTTGCCTTGCTTTGCCCTGCGTTGCGCCCGCCGGCCCGGCTGAAACCGAAAAAGAGGAGACTCGCAACGAGACAAGCGGACCCAGCCTGGACCGCTTTCAGAAAAAAATAACGCGATGGTTTAGCGAACAAAAAAAATCCCTGCTGACCGCAACCGAAAGCTTGCGAACCAAAAGCGGAACCGAAATGTCCGCGGAGGAGAAAGAAGCGGCGAAAGCCTATGGCCTGCCGGATGAACAAATCCCCGGAACAACGAATGGCCAGGGCCGATGGCTGTCGCTGTGGAGTCAAGCCGACCGGGACAAGCTCCAGGCCATGCTGGAGACAAAAATCCATCAAACCAATGTTTTTTTCGGCACGGCCTTCGGCATTCTTGCGTTTCTTGTTTTCGCGTGGCTGGTAAAATTCATGCTCAATATTTGTTCCGCCATGTTCGGTTTTGCCCGCAACAAAATTTTTGAACTGTTGGGGTACAAAAGGAGCGTCGTTCCGGAGCATTACGTTGGCTCCATAGTAGGAAGCAAAAAACAGACCGCCGGCAAAAATAAAACAAGGCATTCTCATGGCCGCGGTTCCAGAAAGTAAATTCTCGAACTCAGGCAACCGGGTGATCCGTGCTTCCATCCGAAAAATTATTTTTCCTTGCCGCCGCCGTTTGCTCCATACTCGTTCTTGGAGCGTCCGATGCTTTTGCCGATGCCGAAACAGGCAAGCGGCTGTTCAAGGAGAAAAACTGCTACCTCTGTCATGATGTCACCTTGCCGGGCGCTGAATTCAAGCCGGTCGGGCCGGGGCTCAAGAACGTCCGGAAACGGCATCGCAGGGAGTGGCTGAGTCGATGGCTGAAGAACCCGGCGGCGGTCTGGAAATCCGGCGGCGCGGATATCCGCGACATCAACGCCCGCTATTTCAAGTACCGCAACGCCAAGCCGCGGCCCCGGGACAGCTTCATGGCCACCGTCATCGGCAAAACCATTATTCTTTCCGCCGATGAAATCGAACATTTGGTCGATTATTTGTTGACTCTGTAACGGGGAAAAATGTTACCCTGTACTCACCCCAAACGACAAACGCGGAGAGCCACCGCGGCTTTCGCTTACTTTTATTTTCGCTACAATTTGTGAGGAGTGTTTTGATGCTTGGAAAATGCAAACGGGTTTTTGGGTTGTTGGGTCCGGGGCTTCTGGCCGGACTGATCTTCACTTCGCTTGCGTGGGCCGCCGCAAACCCGGCGGACGACCTCAAACTGCCGAGCGTCGTGGCTCGAATCAACGGAGTGGACATCTCATCGCAATTCATCAAATTCAAAATCAACAATATCGTCAACCAAATGAAACGCCGGGCCGGCGGGGTTCCCAAGGGGCTGGACCGAATAAAGAAAATCGAACTCGCCCGCGACGTCATCGACAAGGAAGTGATCCGCGAACTGATGTACCAGGCCGCCACGGCCGCCCACAAAGAGGTTGACGTTGCCGCCCTGGAAAAGGAAATGGCCGGCCTCATAAAAGCCATGGGCGGGGAAGAAAAATTCAAGAAAAACCTCGCCAAGCGAAACCTCGAACCCAAAATCCTCAGACACGACATCGAAATGGAATTCCTGATCCGCGAGCTGATCCGCGACCAGATTGAGGGCAACGTCCACATCAACGATGATGAGATCAAAAAGTTTTACGACGACAACATCAACCGATTCAAACGGCCCGAGTCCTTCCACACCCGGCACATTCTTATCCCCCACTTCTCCAAGGAGGATTTGCGAACGGTCGGGAAGGACGACATGGGAGAAAAACAAAAAGAACTGAGCGAGCGCTCCCGGAAAAAAGCCGAGAAAATCCTGGCGGACATCCGCAACGGCGCGGACTTTGCCGCGTTGGCAAAACAATATTCCAAGGACGTCGCGTCCGCTAACAAGGGCGGCGACCTCGATTTCATGTATAAAGGAATTTTCCCTCCCGCCTTCGACGAGGCCGTGGCCAAGCTGAAGCCGGGAGAAATCAGCGATCTCGTGGAAACTCCCGCGGGGTATCATATCATCCAGTTGATCGAAACCCGCCCCGCGGACACCGCCCCCTATGACGAGGTGAAAAAAGGCATTCAAAAATTTCTCTTCATGCGGAACGGCAAGCAACGGCTGGAAACCTATGTGGACAAACTCCGCAAACAGGCAAAAGTCGAAGTCTTGTATTGACCGGGCCGGCGGGTCCTTCGGGCAACATCAATCCGAATCTATTTCAAGGAGTATCCGATATGGCAACCTATACAAAAGACAAGGACGTAGAAACCAACCTGGAAGACGACCCGCGAACGCGCGAGGAACTGCGCAAGGTTTTTGCGAACACCGCCCGGTGGCCGGCGGGGTTTAAGGGATTTTCCGCCGACATCACGGTCAATGTGGACGGCAAGGAAGAACAAGGTTCCGTGACCGTCCGCAACCCCAAGGAGATCGACGTTTCCCTGCAAGACGAGAAGCTGAAGGGATTCGCCTCGGAAAACCTGGCCTCCATCGCCATGCACCGCGGCCCCCGGTCGTTCGAGGAGTCGGACGGGAAATACAAACTGCAATTCGGCGACGAGCCGGGCCATCCCCTGGGTCAACGCATTATCCTCGGCGGCGACGGCATGAGTTCGTTTTACCGGATCAAGGATGGGCGCATCCGCCAGATCAACCGCAAAACGCCGCGCATCTCCTTCACCATCAACATTGAAGACAGCGTCAAAACCCAGGACGGCAAATACCTGACCAGCCGCTACACCGTTTATTATTTCAACCCGGAAAACGGCGTCCTGAAAGACGTGGAGAGCTACAGCGATGCTTACACCCGCGTGGGAGACGCCGACCTGCCGGAACTCCGCCGCATCATCAACTCAGACAACGGCGGCGTCTCCGTCAGCACCATGACGCTGAGCAACCACAAAACGCTTTAGCCCGGCGGCGCATCGTTTATTGTCCTACCGGCAAGGTCAGCAGGGGCGCGGCGCTTTTTATTTTTCCCGCTTGCAGGAAAAAAATCTGCGACAACAGGGAAAACGTGGACTTGCTCGTGAGGTCGGAATCGTCCACGAAAAACCAGCTTCCCCGGTAATTGACCGCGGCGGAGGCATCGGACGGTTTTTCCGACTGCGACCGAACGCGGAACAGGTCGCCGGTCATGCGGCTCCATTCAAACGGCTCCCCCGACCGGTAGGTTGTAACGGTCACCTTGCCCTCTTTCCGGTCGCGCTCCGGAACCTCGACGGACTGCGACAGGTAAAACATAATCCCCAGCAAGGAACGAGCCTCCACCCGGACATGGCCGGAACCCTCCGAAACGGGCCGGGTGTCAAGAACGTGATCGGTTTTCCCCGGATCGATTTTCAACAGGCCAAACAACTCCCGCGTTTCCGGCCAGTCCAGGGATTCGGGCGCAATCCGCATCAACAGCGTCGCGGTTTCCGGCTGGTACAGAAGGTCCAGGGCGTGCCGCACCTGGAGCGACCGCAACAACCGCGCCACGCGCGCAAACGCCTCGTAGTCGGGCGCGTATTGCGGGGTGGGGCCGGAGGCGCCGGGCGCATTGTTCAAATGCCCCAACCGTTGCAGGCACAAACGAAAGACGCGCTCGACGCTCCACCCGGAATGATAAAGCAGGGCGATGTTCTCCAACGAAACCGGCGACAACACGCGCTGGATAAACTTGTCTCCCTGAAGGGGCGAATAGGTCACGGTCGGCCGCTCCGAATAGCTGGTTCCCGCTCCCAGGCCGAATATGTTCGGACCGTTGTCCGAAATGTCGGCGCTGGCCTGGGCGTTGGCGCCCAGGGTAAACTGCGTCGCCACGCTGCTCACCTCCAGGAAAAACGGGTTGTC
>JBHHYO010000015.1:0-38263 GCA_046757665.1 Nitrospinales bacterium | reverse complement strand
GATTGCGCCTGTGAACGCTTGAACCCGGTCAAAAGTTCAGCCCACTTCCCGCGGGCGTTGCCCGCCCCTGTCATGGTGAGCCAGTCGAACCATGACACCCATTGCGCTTTTCGATGTTTGATTGCAGTCAAAAGTTCAGCCCACTTCCCGCGGGCGTTGCCCGCCTCCGGTCTCCGTTTTTTGTCCCTCATATATAGCGCCGGGTGCAGGTATGCGGTTGCAATAGCCTTTTTGTTCCGGCGGGTTGGAAAGGCCAGGGGGGTAGGTGTCGGCGCGCCAACTTGTAGTCAAGTGAGGACTTGGCCCTTTGGGTTAATCCAGTTTGATGGCCGAGTCGATCAGCATGATGGGGATGTCGTCCTTGATTTCGTATTTCAATTTGCAGGGTTCGCAGATCAGGCCGTCCTCTTCCGGTGTCAGGGTGAGGTCGCCCTTGCATTTCGGGCAGGCGAGGATGTCGAGTAGTTCCTTGTCAAATGCCATGGCGTTATCTCCTGTCAGATGCCTTGCCGGGCGTCTGCCGGCGTTCGTTGGTGATTATAAAGGGTTTCGCGGACGGGTTCAAACACTTCTTCCACGGTGATCTCTTTCATACATTCGTTGTCCGTCGGGCATTTCCGTTTGTAGCAGAAGCTACAGGGCAGGGGTTTGCAAACGACGCGGTGCCCTTCTCCGCAAGGGCCGTTGCGCGCCGGGTCGGTGGGGCCGAACAGGGAAACGGTGGGAATCCCCAGCACCGCGCAGAGGTGAAGGGGGCCGGTGTCGCAACCGACGAACAGTTGCAGTCGCCGGTACAGGGCGATGGATTGATGCACGTCGGTGGGCGGCGCCACCCAGAACCGTTGGCTCATTTGCGAGGTGATTTCCTCGATCATGTCCCGTTCACCGGGCCCCCAGGTGAACAGCGGGTTGCCGTGCAGTTCCCCGGCGATGCGGTCCGCCAGTTCGGCAAACCGCCGCGGCTCCCAGCGCTTGGTTTGAAAACCGACACCGGGGTTGATCGCCACCACGGGGCCGGCGGCAAGTTCCGGGTTGGCCTCGAAGAAGGTTTCGATGTATTCGTCGGCCGTGCCGGGAACCCGGACGGGAAACTGTTTATGGACCCGGTCGATGCCCAGCGTCTTCAGCAGGGCGAGGTTTTTGTCCACGACGTGGATGGGCTTGCCGATGCGGGGGGCCTTGCGGTTGGTGAACAAAACGTTCAGCCGCTCGCGGCAATCCTCGCGGTGAAAGCCGATGCGCCGCCGGGCGCCGGAGAGGCGGGCGATGACGCCGCTTTTCAGCAGTCCCTGAAAATCGAACGCGACGTCGAACGCATGGCCGCGCAGGCGACGCACGGCGCCGCCGATTTCCCGCAACGTTTCGATGGAGCCGTTGCGCCGCCAGTGTTTCGTGCGCACCACGATCAGTTCATCCAGGTCCGGGTTGCCGTACAGCACCGCCTTGACTTTTTCCTCGACGATCCAGGCGATGAAAGCGTCGGGATAATTTTCGCGCAGAGTTCGCAGTACCGGGAGCGTATGCACGATGTCCCCCAGGGAACTCAATTTGACGATCAGAAATTTTTTCCTTGATTGTTTCCTTGCGCCTGCCGGAGCCGGCGGGCTTTTCCCCTCGAACACGCGGCGCATGAGGTTATACAGTTTGTATCCGAGAAACCCCATGAAGAGGCCGACCGCCGCGCCGGCGATCACGTCCGCGGGATAGTGCACGCCAAGGTACACCCTGGACAGGGCGACCAGGCCGGCAATGATGAAAACCAGCGGCAGGGTGTTGCGGAAGCACAGGCTGGTGATGGCGGCGAAGGTGAAGATGTTGCTGGCGTGGCCCGAGGGAAAGGAAAAGTTGCCGGAACAACTGGTAACGTGCTCCAGCCCCTCCAGCACGTGGCAGGGCCGTGGCCGGGCAAAGAAGGGTTTCAAAATCTCGGCGACGATAACGTCGTTGAGGGAAATGATGATCGTCGTGGCCAGCACAAACGCCAGGCCGCGTTTTTTGTGAATCCACAAGATGGCGGCTATGAGCAGTGCGCCGGGGACGACAAAGTTTTTCTTGTTGGTGATGAACGCCATGAAAACGTCCAACATCCGGGTATGCAAATGGTTGTTGATCCAGTAGAATAACGAAACGTCCCAGTCGGAAAAAATGGCCCGGCTCCCGGCAATAAGTGGTAATGGATTGAATTTTAAAGGGCGGCCGGCCCGGAGTCAAACCAATACTTGATGCGGGCGCTTCGTTGCAAAGATTAAGTAACCGGAAAATGTCGCCCTTCGACGGACTCAGGACGACAACCTGGCTGTCACGCTGAGCCCTTCGGCGGGCTCAGGACAGGCTCTGTCGAAGCGTGAAATAACGGCTATGAACTTTTGCAACGAAGTGCCAGGGAGCCTTGGCGGTTATGAAATCCCATGCGAACGCACTGATTTTATTTGCGCGGGCTCCCCGATTGGGGCGGGTCAAGACTCGCCTGCACCCGGACTTGGACCACGAAACGATTTGCAAACTTTACCGGTGTTTTCTGGACGACGGCATCGACACGCTGTGCTCGTTACGGGAGGTTGACCCTTTTATCGGCGCGTATCCGCCGGAGCAGTCGGGTTGGTTCGATGAGGTGGCGGCGCGTCGGGGGATCGCGGTTTTTGCCCAGGAAGGCGAAGGGCTGGGGGAAAGGATGCGCAACGCCTTCCGCGACCGGTTCGCGGAAGGCTACGAAAAAACCATGATCGTCGGCTCGGACAGCCCCTCCCTTCCACCGGCTTATATCGAAACGGCGTTTCGCTCTTCACGTGACGTGGTGCTGGGGCCTTCCGCCGACGGCGGTTATTACCTGGTCGGCATGAACCGCCGGGTGACGGAGATTTTCGACGCCGTGGCCTGGGGCTCGGAGACGGTGCTCGAGGCAACCCTGGAACGCATTAAAAACACCGGGGCCACACTGGAACTTCTCCCGTTGTGGTACGATGTGGATACGCTGGCGGACCTGCGGTTTTTAAAAACCCACTTACGCCTGCTGGCGCATGGCGGCGGCAACCATTGCCGCGCCACGGGCGAATTTTTGACGCGGCTGGATTTGTAAAATCCCTGCTACTTTCAGGGCGAATTGCCGCGAGAAAACTGGATCAACTCGATTCCGTTAAATTCCCCGGAGAGCTTCGCGTTCCTCCCGGCAATAAATTTGAGATTCTCAAGGGAAATCGGCAAGACCAATATGGCGTCAGAATAAACGATCAGTACCGTATATGCTTTGAATGGTCGACATCCGGGCCGGAACAAGTGGAGATCGTTGACTATCATTGACACGGTGCAAAATAATTTTTGGAGGTAGATAATGGTGCGAGTGCCGACACATCGCGAGCCGACCCATCCCGGGGAAATGTTGCTTGAGGAATTTTTGGTCCCCATGGGCATTACCCAAAGGGAGTTGTCGGACGAGATTCATGTCCCATACCAGAGGGTGAACGAAATTGTTAATAAACGACGAGGGATTACGCCCAGCACTGCCTTGAGGCTCGCAAAATTCTTTGGAGTTTCCGAGGATTTTTGGATGAGCCTCCAGCTTCGCTGGGATTTGTATAAAGCAAAACGTGTGGAGACACGGGAATTAAAAACGATTAAAACCTTCCACCTTAAAGAGCCCTCGGCTCCTTGACGCCATGAAAATTCACGCATACACGGACGAGGACTTTGCCGCGGTGGTCGATGCTCTGGTGAACCGCGCCGACCTGGACTTGCGGGCTCATGATGAGACCGTGCGCGGCATCATCGAGGAGGTGCGGCGCGGCGGCGACGAGGCGGCGCTGGCCTGCACCAACCGGTTTGACCAGACGGAGTTCGGGTTGGAGGAGCTGGAGGTGCGCCCGGAGGAAATCCGCGCCGCCTACGATCAGTTGAGCGGCCTGGAGTTGGAGGCGTTGAAAACCGCCGCCGGCAATATTCGCAAATTTCACGAGCGACAGAAGCAGACTTCCTGGGAGTACAAGGACAATGGCGTGGGTGTGGGGCAGATGGTGCGTCCTCTGGAAAGGGTTGGCGTGTACGTGCCGGGCGGCAAGGCGGCTTATCCGTCCTCGGTGCTGATGAACGCCATTCCGGCGCAGGTGGCGGGGGTGAAGGAAATCGTCATGTGCAGTCCGACGCCGCGCGGCGAGAGTCGTCCGCACTGTCTGGTGGCGGCGGACCTGGCCGGGGTGGCGCGGATTTTCAAAATCGGCGGCGCCCAGGCGGTGGCCGCCATGGCCTACGGCACCCGGCGGGTGCCGCGGGTGGACAAGATCGTCGGGCCGGGAAATGTTTTTGTCGCCCTGGCCAAGCGCCTGGTGTTCGGCATCGTCGATATCGACATGATCGCCGGGCCCAGCGAAATCCTGATTATAGCGGACGAGACCGCCCGGCCGGAGTTTGTCGCCGCCGACCTCTTGTCGCAGGCGGAACATGACGAAGAGGCGGTTCCCATATTGGTTACCCCTTCGGCGGACCTGGCCCGGCAAGTGATCGAACAAATCGGCGAGCAAAAGGAACGTCTGCGGCGCAAAACCATCATTGAAGCCTGTCTGTCTGGCAAGGCAAAAACTCTGGTCGTCGCATCGCTGGAGGATGCCGTGGCTCTTGCCAATCGTGTTGCGCCGGAGCACCTCGAACTGGCCGTGAAAAACCCTGAAAAATGGGCCGGTGAAATCCAAAACGCCGGGGCCGTGTTTTTGGGGCATTTCACCCCGGAAGCCATTGGGGATTACCTTGCCGGTCCCAACCATGTCTTGCCGACCAGCGGCACGGCAAGATTCTCTTCACCCTTGGGGGTTTACGACTTTATCAAGAGGACCAGCCTGATATCGTATAGCAAGCAGGCCCTGAAAAATGCCGCCGGCATTTGTTGCTCGCTGGCGGAAATGGAAGCGCTGGATGCTCATGCCAACGCCGTGAAAATCAGGGTGATTTAGGGAGGATTTTGGTCTCGAAAATTTCGGAAGAATCTTAGCTAACCTAAGAAAAAACCGGTAATTAAAAAATATCGAATTGACTTGACAAGCTTGCGGAAGCTATGATAGAAAAAGCTCTTCATGAGGGGGGACTAATTAAAAATCAGAGGCCTTTAAATCCTTTTTAAAGTGGATTTAAAAACCGTTTTTTTCATGCCGATCAACCTTAGTTTTGTCCGTTTTCCCGATTCTGTTTGGTTTAAATAGACGCCGCTTGAATGGCGGCGGTACGGAATATTGTTTACCCATGCGACTGTTGGGCATAGATGGGTCCTTCATTAAAGGAGGTTGGGTTATGTTTGGCCAAGAAGCCAAGAGAAGGATAGGGATTCCGCTTTTTGCAATACCGGCATTTGCCTTCTACCTGCTGATGTGTTTCGGTTTTTCCGGTGATGCTTTTGCGAAGGAAGCGTTTGCCGAAAGCGCCTTTGCCGAGGAAGCGTTTGCCAAGGAAGTATTTGCCGATGAGGAAGGTGCAGGCGCCGCCGAGGAATTTGGTGAGGAGTTCAGCGAGGAATTCAGTGAAGAATTCAGCGAAGAAGGTGCCGGCGCGGCCGAAGAGGGCGCCGAAGCGGCGGCCGCCGCGGATGAGTGCGAGGAGTGGAGCCAGGACGTTTTTTACAAGGACTGGGAAGGCAATCCGCTGAAAGGTTGCGTCAGTGGAGCCGCCGCGCCTGAGCTGGGCGAAAACGATTACAATCATTATGATTTCGCGCCCAGCCGGATGATCATGTGGATCGCCAATCAACAGCATCTTTATTTCGGCAGTTTTGTTCTTGCGGTGCCTATTTTCTGTATGGTCATCGAGTTCATCGGCATTCGCGCCCGCAGGGACGACCCCATCATGAGCAAAAAATACGACAAGCTGGCCCATGACCTGATGAAGATCAGCCTTACGGCTTATTCGTGGACGGCGATTCTGGGCGGAATTTTGCTCTTTACTTTCATTACCCTGTTCCCCGGTTTCTTCAAGTACATGGCCACCATATTCCGGCCGGTAATGCACGTGTACGCCTTGATGTTCCTGGCGGAGAGCGGGATTTTGTACGTCTATTACTACGGCTGGGACCGAATGAATGAAACGACGTTTCTGAAGTGGATTCACGTCAGCATGTCGGTTTTGCTGAATCTTGTCGGAACGATCCTGATGTTTCTGGCCAATTCCTGGGCGACCTTTATGCAGGCGCCGGGCGGGATTGATGAGCAAGGAAGGTTTCTCGGCAACATCTGGCACGTCATCCATTCCACCCTGTGGAACCCGGTAGGCGTTCACCGCATTTTGGGGAACATCGTTTTTGGCGGCGGCATCGTCGGCGCCTACGCGGCGTATCATTATTTGAGCGCCAGGACCGAAGAGGAAAAAGCCCACTATGACTGGGTCTGCTACGTGGCGATGTTTATCGCTATTTTCGGTCTGATTCCTCTGCCCTTCGCCGGGTACTGGCTGATGAAGGAAGTGTATGCCTTCCGGCAACAGATGGGGATCACGCTCATGGGCGGCATCATGGCCTGGTTGTTCATTATTCAGGCCGTTATGATCGGCCTGCTGTTTTTCGGCGCCAACTCCTATTTGCATAACGGCATGGCGCGGGTCAAGGGCTCCGAGCGCTATATGAAGTATTGTAAATACATGGTGCTGTTGTTGATCCTGATGTTCACCATGTGGATGACCCCGCACACGATCGTAATGACCCCCGCAGAGTTGAAAGTAATGGGAGGGGCCCAACATCCCATTGTGGGGCATTTCGGCGTCATGTCCGCAAAGAATACCGCGGTCAACATCATGATTGTGACGACGGTGCTGTGTTTTATTCTTTATCAGAGAGCGAACAAGAAAATAACGGTGCCTTGGGCGACGGTAGGTAATTGCTGGATTGCGGCGATTCTTGTCGGCGCCGCGGCGAATATCATTTTCCTGGGCGTTTACGGTTATTTCCTTCCCGCCAATCAGCGCGTGGGGCTGTCCGTGCCTCAGGTGACCTCCACGTTGACGACGCTGTTTGCGGGAACCGCCATCAACATTTCCATGTTCAAGGATGCGGGGTCCTATGGGGAAATCGAATGGGGTACCCAGTCCAAGGTAGGAACGTATGCGATTTTCATGCTGGCGATTTCCTTCACCTGGCTGATGGGTCTGATGGGTTATATCCGCTCCGCCGTTCGTTTGTTCTGGCATGTGACCGAGGTTTTGCGTGACAATTCGCCGGACGCTTACACCTTGACGATCGGTGAGGCGGGGAAAATTTTAACATTCAACACCCTGTTCTTCTGGGTGCAGGTGACCGTGGTGTTCTGGGTCGGCAGTTTGACCGGTAAGAAAGCCGAAGAGAAAGCTCCCGTGGGCGTCCCGGTCCCGGCTCAACAGCAACAGTAAGACACTGGACTTATCGTCAATCGTTAAGAGAATAGGGGAAGAAAGGCTATGTTAGAAACGCAACATGACATTTTGTGGACGTTTTTGACACTGTTGTTTACGGTGTACTCGCTGTTTGTTTTCGTGAATGTCCTTGGACATTGTAGCGAGCATAAAGAGGTCAACACACCCCTGTGGGGGGGAATTTTCGGCGGGTTGTTTATCGTCAGCGTGTTGCTGACCCGCCACATGTTCAGCTTGGTCCAACATGACCAGATGGCCTTCATCCCCTGGCAGGTGTTGACGACTTTTGTGATTCTCCTGATCTGGGGATTGTTTTTCAAAAGCCAGAAAATCGAGAATCAGTCGCCGCCGTTTGTCCGCGGGTTTTTCTTCTGGGTGACGGTTTCGACGCTGTTGGCCGGCTACACCAACTGGCTTCCCCAGCAAAGAAGCGATCCTCCGCCCAAGGGCGGCGCCGTGATCAGCGATGACCTGACGATGGAGGAATACGCCGAAATGGGGCGAATCATCGTCTTCGGGGCCAAGCAGGTGGCGGGCCAGAAAGCCATCGGCAAGGGGCAGTGTCCCCTGTGCCATACGTTTGATCCCGGCGACAATATCGGGCGCTGTCCCAACCTGTTCGGCGTGGAGGAGCGTAGCCATACCCGCATCAAGGAGGATCGGTATCTGAACGAGCCGATCAAGGTGGGTGAGGAAGATCCCGCGACTCACGTGGTCAAGGGCAAGCCCATGGAAATCGATCCCGCGTACAGGCGCAAAAGCGGCTCCGAGGAAATGACCGGGGAGGATTATATAAGAGAATCCGTGATGTGCCCTTCCTGTTATGTGGTGAAAGGCTACGGCAAGGCAGGGGATAAGGTAAGCCCCATGCCGGTTATCGTCAAGCCTCCCATCAGTTTGAGCCCGGTTGAGGTCAACGCCGTGATCGCCTGGCTACAGTCGAAAGATACTCCCGGCGATTTTTCCAAAGTGACCGTTCCGTTACCCTCGGCGGAGGACACCGCCACCGCCCAGGCATCTGGTGAAGAGGAGGGTGAAAAGAAAATCTTCGTTACCGGAACCGAGCCGATCGAGGATATGATCAACACTTTGGGGTGCCCGATTTGCCATACCATTCCAGGGATTCCCGGCGCGGTGGGGCAGTTGGGTCCGTTATTGCATGAAAAAATCAACGCGCCGAAGCGGATCAAGGACCCCCGCTACAAGGGAAAAGCCAAAAACACCAAGGAGTATGTCAAAGAGTCTATCCTGCATCCCAGCGCTTATATCGTTTTCAACGAGGCCGCCGGGGAGCTTTTCCCGGATGGGTTAATGCCCCAGGATTTCAAAAACAAATTATCCATTGAAGCGCTTGATAAATTAGTGGACTTTATCAGTCAGACCGAGCCGCCGAAAGACGGCTAACCAAGGGGTTTTGAGAATGAAAAAACATGGATTGATATCATTTGCTTTGGCCGCCGGTGGGTTGCTGGCGTTTCATTATGGCCTGTTCCCGTTCTTCACGGCCAAATCCGGCTTGAATCCCGGCAGGTACATTTATTTTCTTATTTTCTGTGTGTTTCTGATCGGGTCCCATCTCATCTTGAAGCTGAAGCCGAATATGACGCTGAAAGCCCTCTACGTCTGGTCGATGGGCTTTTACTTTTACAATGTCATTTTGGCGCCGCATATTCCCTGGACGCTCTTTATCACCTACATGATGCTGTGGTCCATCGGCACCTTTTTGTACATCAGCCAGGACCCGGAAACGTTCCGGGAATTTCGCCTGCCCATCGTCAAAATGATCATCGGCGAATACAAGCTGGCACGGATTGTGGTATTCATCACACTGCCGATTTTGGTGGGTTTCGGCACGTACCAGAGCTTGTTGCCGAAGTTCGAGGAGCCCGTGGAACTGCGCACCGTTCATCCCGCTCCGCCCGCCACCACGCGCGTTCATGGAAAAACCTATCCCCTGGAAACGACGGTGAATCCTTTCCGGATTGACGAGCAGGACAAGTATCAGGACAAATTTCCTTTCCTGGACGCGGACAAGTATCCGTACATGAAGAACGTAACCGAGGGCGGCAAGTTGTTCTTTGAAAACTGTCATTACTGCCACGGCGACCAGTTGAATGGGTTAGGGATGTTTTCGCATGTGTTCAACCCTACGCCGGCGAACTTCGTGGACCCCGGGACCATTGCCATGTTGCGGGAATCCTTCCTGTTCTGGCGCGTGGCCAAGGGCGGGCTGGGTCTTCCTAATGAATCGACGCCCTGGTCTTCCGCCATGCCGCCGTGGGAAGAGCATTTGAAAACTGATGAAATGTGGAAAATCATTCTCTTTGAATTCTGGTATACCGGCTGGCATCCGCGGACCTTCGATACGGAACCACGGTTTGTCGGCGACGAGTCCAAGGAAGGACTTTATTAGCGGATGGATTGAATGAAACGACGATTATTGCATGAAACGGCTCAAGAGAAACAAGGGGGAGTACCTGCCCGGAGGCAAGCCCGGGCAGGAAATGTTTTGAGTTCGTCAGTTGTTTGGTTTTCATTAAAACTTTTTTTATCGAGGGGGGAAAATGAGGTTTAATGCGAGAATTTTAAAGCGATTGTTTCTTTCGGTTTTTTTGATTTTTTTGCTCGGTTTGCCCGCAAGCCTGTTTGCGGCGTCGTCCCTCATGGGGGATATCCAGAAGATGGAGGGGATCATCAACGAAACCTTGGCGCTGGCATCCAAAAATGCGCCGGGTGAGGACGAGGGGCAATTTTTCGGCGCTCCTCCCGTTGAGGAACTGTTGCCTTTGGGCAAAAAGACTTTCTTCAGGCGCTGTGTATGGTGTCATGGCGTGAAGGGGGCCGGCGATGGCCCGTCCGCCAAGCTTCTGGTTACCAATCCACGGAACTTCCTTTCCGGAATGTTCAAGATCCGACAGTCGGATTCCGGTGAACTGCCGTTTGAGGCAGACCTGGTTCGTACCGTTACGACCGGGCTTCCCGGTTCGGCCATGCCCGCTTGGGGCGGAGTACTTTCCCCAAAAGAAATCGCCGCTGTCATCCAGTTTGTCAAAACGCTGGTGGTGGACCGGGATTTCGCCGATGAGGACGAAGAAGTGTATCAGCAGGAATTGGGTGGAACCAACTTTGAAAATCCGTGGGGCCTGAAAGCGCCGTATTATATCGGCGCGCCGGACGAGGACATCAAGAAGGGACACGCCCTCTTCATCAAGAACAAGTGTTTCGAGTGTCATGGCGGATTGGGCCGGGGCGACGGTAACCCGACCATGAAGGATGACTGGGGTTTCCCCATCGTTGCCGCCAACTGGCAACAGTGCTGGAATTTCCGCGGTAGCAGAAGGAATCCCTACACGCCCTTCAACATCGTTCGTGACGTTTCCACGGGGTTGAATGGTACGCCGATGCCGAACTTCAAGGATGCCCTTGAAGTCGAACAGCGATGGCAACTCGCGGCGTTCGTCAATTCGATCTGCCCGCGTCGGGAAATCGATCCGATGACCCAGAAACCGAAAACCGATCCGTATGTCGTAGCGACTTACACGAAGGGGAAAATTTCCCACGATCCCGATGATCCGCAGTGGCAGGGTTCCTATGACGACAAGCGCATTCCGGAAGCGACCCGGGACAAGGATTACACCAATTTCCCGTGGAAGCCCAAGGGGACGGTGCATCATGCCTATATAGCGGCGTCCGGGCAAATGTCGGCGGGGAAAAGAAATTTCCCGAGCCAGATCGACAACTTCTGGGTATCCGCGCGCTGGAGTGAAGAGGAAAAAGCGGTTTACGTTTTCGTGGAATATCACAACCGCTTTTTGGGTGGTAGCGATCCCGAAGGCGTGGGCATTCAGCTTGCGGCCAACGCGGACGGTCCAAGACCCGGTTTGGTCTTTGGCGATGCCAACAACGCCGTGAGTATCTGGAAAGCCTCCATGAATGCCGTCGGCTACACCGAGACCGCTCAGCCCAAGGAAGATGGCTACAAGTTTGACACGAAGGTGGAAGACCTGGTTGGTAACGGCGTCAACTCCGTCAAGCCGGGTGGGTCCGGCACCGAGGTTGTCTTCGCGAGGTTTAACCGGGGCAAGGTGAGCGTTCTGTTCAAGCATCCCCTGGACGGCACGTCGCTGGCAGTTGGCAAATTCGTGCCGATGGCCATTCTGCAATGGTCGGCGCGCGCCAAGGAGTCGGGCGAGGTCATGTCCGTTACCGGCTGGAACAACCTCGTTCTTGAGGGGCCGGACGGCAAGATTCCCGACTACAAACCGCCGGTTGTGGCGGCGGTTGCCTCCGGCGACGGCAAGAATCCTTTCAGCGCCGGGGCCAGCCAGGACAAGACGGCGTTCCTCGATGCGGAGTCGGATGAGTATATGAAGCATGTGACCAATGGCGGCAAGGCTTACTTCCAGAATTGCCACCAGTGTCACGGCGACCAGTTGAACGGGTTGGGTATGATGTCCCAGTCTTACCGCCCCGCGCCGTCCAACTTCGTCTCCCAGCTTAAGGGAGAGGGCGCCTTGTTCAAGGTTATTTCCGAAGGTGGTGGATCCAACTCGGAAATGCCGGCCTTCAAGGATTTCCTGAGCAAGGACCAGATCTGGGAAGTGGTTACGTTCCTGAACTGGTATGCCGGCGGCGGGAAATAAGTTTTTGAAGGCAGTGGTTATGGATTGAAAACCTTTACCCCCCGGCTCCGGCGGAAGCATGACGCCGCCGGGCCGGGGATAAAGGCCGCTGGATTCGCGGCGTAGCCGGCATCGGCCTTGCCGACAAGGACGATGCCGGGTGCTTCCTGAATTTTGACGGAAGGATTGCCGGACACTTTTTTAATTTTTTCGATTGAGGTTTGGAAATGAGGATTAACCGAAAAACGGCCATACGGCTGATCGCCCCGGCTTTCTTGATTCTCATGTTTTGTCTGCCTGCCGTGGCATTCGCAGAGAATGAGCCCCGACTCCCCGATCCCGTTTTGAAAGACAAACTGGAACTGGGAAAGAAAACATACTACAGAAGGTGCGTCTGGTGCCATGGCGTTAAAGGCGGCGGCGACGGTCCTTCCGCCGACCGGCTGGCCACCCGGCCGAGAAACTTCCTGCAAGGCACCTTTAAGATTCGCACGACCGATTCCGGTGAGTTGCCGCTGGATTCCGACCTCATCAAAACCGTGACCAACGGTCTGCCGGGTTCCGCCATGCCGGCATGGGGCGAAATCCTCAGCAAGGAGGAAATCGTATCCGTCATTCAGTTCGTCAAGACGCTGGTGCAGGACCGCAGTTTCGAGGATGAAGATGAAGAACTGACGGTTCAGGACTTCGGTACCAATCCCTGGGGTAGCAAGGGACCGTACCATCTCGGTATCCCCAAGGAAGATATAGCGGCGGGCAGGGAAATTTTCCTCAAAAACAAATGCTTTGAGTGCCATGGCGGCGAGGGCCGGGGCGACGGCAACCCGACCATGAAAGACGATTGGGGATTTCGCATCGTGGCCGCCAACTGGCAACAGTGCTGGAATTTCCGCGGTAGCAGAAGGGACCCCTATAACCCCTTCAATATCGTCCGAACCGTTTCCACCGGATTGAACGGGACGCCGATGCCGAACTTCAAGGATTCCATTTCCGTCGAGGACCGATGGAAACTGGCCGCTTTTGTCAACTCCCTTTGTCCAAGGAAAAAAATCGATCCGCTGACAAACAAACCGGGTAACGATTTCCTGATCAAGTCCAAATATACGGAGGGCAAGGTTTCCCATGACATGAATGACCCCATGTGGCAAGCCCCCTACGATGACGACCGCATCGTCCCCCGCGCCGAAGATTACACGGGAGACCAGTACAGAAGCTATGTGGCCCTGGCAGGACAAATTACCCGGGGAGAAAGGAATTTTAAACCCCGGTCGGACAATCTCTGGATAACGTCTCGATGGAGCACCGAGGAAAACGCGGTGTATTATCTGGTCGAGTACCATTTGCGGTTCCTCTCCACCGATGAAGAGTACCCCGATGCCGTGGCCATCCAGTGGCCGGGGAAACTTCAGGGTTTGTTCGGGGCCGAAAAACCGTATTTCATTTTAGGCGACTCCAAAAAGCCCGTGGACCTGTGGAAAGTCACTTTTCTGGCCAAGGGTTACGCCCCGACCAACGCGCCCAACGAGAAGGGATATGAGCTGAACACCTCGGTGCAGGAAATTATCGGGCATGGATTCGACCAGTTGGAGGTCAAGGAGACCGAGCCGAACGTTCAGGTGGTGGATGCTGTTTTCAGGCAGGGCATGGTCAGCATATTGATTCGGCGTTCCCTGACGACGGACAACAAGGACGTCGATGTGCAGATTCCCACGGGAAAGTTTATTCCGGTATCCTTTATGCAATGGTCGGGCGCCAACAAGGAAAAAGACGAGCACATGGCCATTTCCACGTGGTATTACACCATTCTGGAGCCTCCGCTTCCGGAATCCAGGAAATACCTGCCGCCGATTGCCGCCCTGATTTTCGCGGGCCTCCAGGGCTGGTTGGTGTGGATGACCAAGAGGACAAGGAAGATGTACGCCGAGGGTAAGGTCAAGTAATCGACCCTTGTGATTTAGCGCAAAATAAAAGCCCGCCGCAAAAGGCGGGCTTTTTTTTATGCGCGGGTTTTGTTCTTGCAACCGGGGCAGGCCACCGGGGAATTTTGCGAATCCGGATTCCGCGGGAATCAGAGATTCATTCGCTGGCTTGTTCCAGGTCCATGTTGCCTTCTATGATTTCTCTCAGCGCAAGCTGATAAAAAGTTTTCGGGTTTTTGTATTCGTCCGGCTCGATTTCGATACTCGGTTGCGCACCCTTTTCCAGTTGATGAATTCTTTGGGCAATAAGAATGCACAACAGGTATCGGCTCTTTACGACGTTAAGAGCTTGTTTCTCCAACTCCAGAATTTCTACCATATCTGTCACGATATTCCTCCTTTGTCTGACGGCGAGAGCCTTTGCTGGCTGTTTTTTCATTGTAATGATTATCGCTGTTAGAGTCAAATCGGAATGGCTGGCCCGGGCCGGAGAGGATCGAGCATTGCGGGGTATCCTTCCGATGCGTGTCTATGAGTTCAGAATGGCGCCGACCGCGTCCAGCACGCAGTCGACCTGCTCCTCGGAGACTTCCCTGTGCAGTACGGCCCGGAATATGGCGGGGCCAGTCATAAACAGCTTGACCTGGCGCGTTTCCAGTTCCCGGAGAAAGGTTTCCGGAGTCACGCGGGGATGGTTCAGGGAGAAGAAAACAATATTGGTTTGCACGCGGTCCAACGCCAGTTCGATTCCGGCAATGGCCGCGAGGCCGTGCGCCAGTTTTTTTGCATGGTCATGGTCCTGCTTCAGCCTGTCGACAAGTTGATCCAGGGCGACGATTCCGGCGGCGGCGAGGTGTCCGGCCTGCCTCATCCCGCCGCCGACCATTTTGCGGATTTTCCTGGCGCGGCCGATGAATTCCCTTGACCCGCAGATGAGGGAGCCGACGGGCGCCGAGAGCCCCTTGGAAAGGCAAAACATGACGGAGTCGGCATGACGGGTCAACTCCGCGACATCCACCGCCAGGGCGGCCGCCGCGTTGAAAATGCGGGCGCCGTCGAGGTGCACCTTGAGCGCATGTTGTTTTGCGAAACGCGCCACGTCTTCCATGTATTGTGGGCTCAGGGCCGCGCCGGAGCAAAAGTTGTGCGTGTTTTCCAAGCAGATCAGGCGTGTGGGCGGATAATGAAGGTCGTCGTGCCTGACGGCGTTTTCGAGGGCGGCAAGCGGCAGGGTGCCGTCCTCCCGGTTGCCCAGGGTGCGGGGATGCACGCCGCCCAGAGCGGCAATGCCGCCGACTTCGTTGAGGAAAATGTGACTGCGGTCGCCCAGGATGATTTCGTCGCCCCGTCCGCAATGGGTGAGAACGCCGACCAGGTTGCCCATGGTGCCGCTGGCCACGAACAGCGCTTCTTCCTTACCCGTCTTGCGCGCCGCGGCGTTTTGCAGGCGGTGAATGGACGGGTCTTCCTCCAGGACATCGTCTCCCACCTCCGCCTGGGCCATGGCGGTACGCATGGTATCGGTCGGTTGCGTTACGGTGTCGCTTCTCAGGTCGATCGGTTTCATGGTTGTCCCCGGCGGTTTTTCTTGATTCGATAATAAACCAGGGAAACCAAAAATACGGGGACCACAAATCCGGCCAGCAGAATCTGGCCGGCGCTTGCCGGCGCAAACCCCATCGAAACCAGGCCCTGGAATTCCTGCTGGGCGAAAAATGCGGAAATCGCGGCAACGATCAGCGTATATCCCAACCTCTTGGACCCCCGGGGGCCGGGAGAAATGATCGAAAAAGCGACAAAATTCAATCCCAGAAAAAGCAACCCGTTTAAAAACATCAGGTAAATTACGGTGTTTTGAGGTTCCGTCAGCATGTTTCCCCGTCGGCGCATCAGGATCGTATTGCCGGAACTCATTTTAGCGGTTCCCGGGAAGGGAATAAAGCGTTAAAAGCTAACGTGCTGTTGATGGAATTGCTTTACCTTGGGCGGGACGGTCGGCAAGTCAGGAGTGACTTTTTCTGTGAAGCAGAAGCGGGAATAGAAAAAACCGAATCAGAGCCCCCGTCACCAGACGGGGAAGGGAGGACACAGCCCATAGCTCTGATCGGTAGTTTCCAAGGAAGCCCCGGCTCATTTTTTAGCCGGGAAAATATTTGAAGTAAGCAGAGCCCCCGCCACGAGGCGGGGGAAGGGAGGACAAGTCCACGACTCTGCTAAATTTCGATTGAGCAATCGGCTTGTTTTCCTATTAAGCATAAGAAAAACACCTATAAATTAGGATTTTTGATCGAAAAAGTCAACAAAATAATGTTTGCCGGGTTTTTTTTTCTTGTTCAAATGATATCCTATAAGCCCGAACTTGAGTTGCGGGCAAACTCTTCAGCTTTGGGGTCGGACTTTTGGACGAAGCGGCGGCCAAAATTCCATTGCGACTGCAATCTTGCGTAAAATCCGCCTGTTTTTGGGGGAATGAGCGGTTTTCCTTCAACAAGGACTGCTTTTCGGTTCCGGTTTTTGCGGGGCATGGCTATTTTATCTCCGTATCGAATGAATCTCCCAATTGACTCCATAATTCGGGTAGTCGGATTAAGGAATCATTTGGAACAATTTCGCTAAATCAGCTACAAATTTTGTGCCAAGCTTGATTTATTTTGGGAAAGACCGTAAAGGTACTTATAACCTATTGAAAATATATGCTTTGATTTGTTCGGTCGTTCTTTCATTTTTCCGGGGGACGAGGTTTTTACAGGTTTTTATGCCACGAAATCGCGCATCTGAAAAATTTTATGCTACGGAAACAAACAGTCGTCAGGGGGGAATTTTTTCCGCCCCGGAGCGAGCCTCGGCAGGAGGACTTTTCGTAACGGGTTGTTTTTAATGGGTATTTATATTTTTCCGGAGGGTTGTAGGTTGGCATAGTCCTTGCTTCTACTGCAACAGAAGGATGGCGCGTCGAGTTTTTTGGCGTCGGTAAAAATCGTGGGCAAAGGCAAATCGTGACTGCAATTTGGGAGACGGTAAATGGCGGAAGAGGAAGTTGCTGAAATAGAAGAAGAGGAAGAGGCGCCAAAAAAATCCAGGATGAGATGGGTTTTGATAGGGACCGTTGTTTTGGCGCTACTTGGTGCCGGCGGGTATTTTGCCTATCTGAATTTTTTTGCTCCCCCTGCACCGAAACAGGCGGGGAAACAAGCTCCGGCGACAGGCGCCCCGGCGACAAAGAAACCCGAAGCGCCCGTCTTGGGTGTTATGGTGCCGCTGAAACCTTTTGTGGTGAATTTGGCTGGAACCAAGGGAAAGCGCTTTTTGAAGGTTGCCATCACGCTTGAGCTAAGCTCGCCGGAAGTTAATGCCGAGATCAACGAAAACCTCCAGAAAATTGCCGATTCCATATTGATTTTGTTGAGTAGCAAAACCTTCGAGGAGGTTTATTCCGTTCAGGGCAAGTTTAAATTGAAAGACGAAATCACAACCCGCGTCAACCGGTTTCTGGTTTTAGGCCATGTCAAGGACGCATATTTTACCGAATTTGTGATTCAATGATTTATAATGGGACAAGATACGTTAAAGCCACCCGATTTCATCCGCCGGGAAATGCCGGCGGACGAGGAACGGTTCCGGGAGTCATAGCGATCCGATGAGCGAAGTCTTATCTCAAAACGAAGTTGACGCCCTGTTGCGGGGCGTCAGCGAAGGCCAGGTGGAGACGGAAACGGACCAGCCGGAAGAAGTGTCCGGAGTCGTCGCTTATGATCTGACCAGCCAGGAAAAAATCATCCGCGGCCGGCTACCCACTCTCGACATCATCAATCAAATGTTTTCCCGCCTGCTCCAGTACTCGCTGACTTCCATGTTGCGGAAGACGGTGGAGGTCAGCACGGTTTCCACGGATACGGTGAAATTCGGCGAGTTTTTAAAGGCATTACCCCTGCCGTCCAGTCTCCATGTATTCCGCATGGAGCCCCTGCACGGGCACGGCATGATCGTGATAGAAAGCAAACTGGTGTTTTCCCTGGTCGATACCTTTTTCGGCGGCACCGGCGGCACCAAGGTTAAAATCGCCGGCAGGGATTTCAGCGCCATCGAAATTCGCATGACCAAGAATGTCGTCATCAAAACCCTGGAGGACCTGGAAAAAGCCTGGAAGCCCGTTCACTCCGTCAATATCAATTATGTCCGGTCGGAGGTGAACCCGCAGTTTGCCGCCATCGTCCCGCCTACGGATGTTGTTCTCGTCATTCTCTTTGAAGTGGAGATGGAGATGTTCTCCGGCACGATCACGGTTTGTATTCCTTATGCCACCGTCGAGCCGATCATGCCCAAACTGCGGGAGCAGTTTCAGAGCGAACAGGTGGAGGTCGATCAGGCGTGGATGCGCCGGTTGCGGAACCAGTTGATGCGTACCGAGGTAGATTTGGTTGTGGAACTGGGTTCGACCACCATCGATGCCAAAAAACTGATCAAGGTGAAAGTCGGCGATACCTTGATGCTGGGAAACGACGTGTCCGACCCCTTGTCCGTCAGTGTGGAAGGAGTTCGCAAATTCAAGGGCTACCCCGGAAGTTCCCGGGGGTCCAAAGCCATTCAAATAACCGATATCATAGAAAGGGACAGGTAACACCATGCAAGAAGACGATATGGATACCATTGATGATCTCGACGACATCGGCGATGTTGGCGATCTTGACGAGGGTGCCAATGAGGATGCGGGCGGGGATGAGAGTGTTGCCCTTGGCACAAAAGAGGAAACACGGAACCTTGACCTGATTCTCGATATTCCCCTCACCGTAAGCGTTGAGCTGGGCCGTACCAAAATGCTGATCAACGACCTGTTGCAGTTAAACCAGGGCTCGGTTGTGGAACTGACCAAACTGATGGGCGAACCTCTGGAGGTGCTTGTCAACCAAAAGCTGGTGGCCCGCGGCGAGGTGGTTGTGGTCAATGAAAAATTCGGCATCCGGTTAACGGACATCGTCTCTCCCCTGGAGCGCGTGCAGTCGCTTTCCTGAAAGCGGGGATCGGTATTTGGCGCGGTTGCCGGGTTCCGGCAATCCTGCGGATTGCCGGTCCGGACGCGGCGCGCTTCCCCCTGTTTTTCCATCGTAAAATTTTGTAAACCGGGTGCTGTCCGGGGCCGGCGGCTTGACCGGCCCGTTTGCCTGCCTCACACGCAGTTTGCCGCGAACCCTCCCGGGCTGTTTTCCTTCCTTCTCAACGTCTTAAAAATTCCGAAGAAGCAAATTTCGGTACATCCTTTGCAACTCTCCTGTATTCGTAGACAGTGATGCTTTTTTTGACACAATTAAAAACTATTTCTGTGGTCTGCCATGTATTCGCAAAGGATTTTCAAAAGCGGTTTGTTCTTTCTGGTTTTCCTGATCGCCGGCGCCGCCGAGGCGGTGGAGTTGACTCACCTTAACTTGTTGAAGAATATCGTCACGCGGCAGGAAGAGGGCGCGGTTGTTTTCCGTCTGGAATTTCGGAAACCGGTGGGCAGTTACAAAGAGCCGGTCTTTTATAAAAAGTCCGTCCAGGTGGATCTTGGCGGTTCGTTTATCAAGCCGGCCAAGCGGCGCTTTGCCACGGGCGATTCGCGGGTCTCCGAGATATATGCCGTGCAGTTCGACCCCCATACCGTCCGCGTCCGTTTTATGCTTGGCAGTGACGGGCGCGGCCTTCGCAACAAGTTTCATTTGAGCAGGCAGGGCCGGTTTCTCGTCGCCCGCGTTGAAAAAACCGAGTCGGACCTTTTGGAGAAACTTCTCAAAAAGATCAGGGAAGAAGCCGGAGGCCATGCCGCCGAGGCGGCGTCCGGATTGTCCGTGGAGACGGCCGATGTTTCTTCCCCGTACTCCGCAAACGATGCGGTGGAACGCCCGTCGAATCAAGGCCTGGAAAAGGCCTCCCCGGCCGTGAAGACGTTAAGGATGGCCGGTGATGAAAAAACCTTTCAACTTTCCGATTGGCGGCATTCGCCGGATACGGCGTCTCCCGACCTGGTTTCCTCGGGAATCACCATGTTCTCCATGCTGGCCGTGGTCTTGGCGCTGGTATTTTTCGTCTTTTACCTGTTCAAGAAATTTGTTTTGAAAAACGGCCTGCTGGGCGGCAATGGCAAGCTGATCAAGGTGCTGGGAACCGGCATGATCGCCCCAAGAAAAACCATCGCCCTCGTTGAGGTGGCGGGGGAAGTCCTGGTCCTGGGAATTTCCAACGACCAGATTGCCCTCCTTTCAACCATTCGGGATGGAAAGAAGATCGAACAGATCAAGAAAGAAAACGGCTCCTCGGGCAAATTGTGGTCCCCATCCGGCCCCGGGGAAAACGGCGCCGGTCAAACCCCCAGAGAGGTCAACCAATCCGCCGAGGATTTTAGAAAATATCTGAAACATTTTACCGACGTTAAGCCGACGAAAGCGCAGTTGACAGCCGGAGTGATCAAGATGATTCGGAAAAAAGTCGGTAAAATGCAAACGGCGTGACGATGAAAATCCGCAAGACATCAATCATATTGATCTTGGCGGCGGGCCTGGTTTTCGGGGTGGCTCTGGCCGACAGTTGGGCGATTCCCTTGCCCACGGTGCAGTTCGGCTTTGAAGATACGGATGCCCCGGAGAAAATATCGACCTCGTTGCAGATCATGTTTCTGCTCACCATCCTGACGCTGGCGCCGTCGATTTTGATCATGACGACTTCGTTCACCCGCGTCATTATCGTCTTGTCCTTTCTGCGCCAGGCGATGGGAACCCAGCAAACGCCCCCCACGCAGATTTTGGTCGGCCTGGGGTTGTTTTTGACGTTCTTTATCATGCAACCGGTATGGTCGGAAATTAACCAGAAGGCGCTCCAGCCGTACCTGGAGGAGGAAATTTCGCAGGTGCAGGCGTTTCAATTGGCGCAAAAGCCCATCAAAGCCTTCATGATCGAACAGACCCGGGAAAAAGATTTGGCGCTTTTCGTCAACCTGGAAGATGGAAAACGGCCCACCGGCATCGACGACTTGAGCCTGCGCTCCATTGTTCCGGCTTTTATCATCAGCGAATTGAAAACCGCTTTTCAAATCGGGTTTTTGATCTACATTCCGTTTTTGATCCTGGATATGGTGGTGGCCAGCATCCTGCTTTCCATGGGAATGCTGATGCTTCCCCCGGTGTTGATTTCACTGCCGTTCAAATTGATGTTGTTCGTCATGGTGGACGGCTGGCACCTGACGGTCGGATCGCTGATGAGAAGTTTTGCCTGATTTTTTTGCGCGGAGAGGGACGGTTGTGAACGAAGAGTTCATCATTTCATTCGCCATGGAAACCATCAAGACCACCCTGCTGTTGTCCGCCCCCATGCTGGGTTTCGGCCTGATAACGGGGCTGGCGGTTTCCATATTCCAGGCCGTAACGTCCATTCAGGAAATGACCCTGACCTTCATCCCGAAAATTCTGGCGGTGTTTTTCGCGTTGATCCTGTTTTTCCCCTGGTTGCTTCATCTGATTCTCAGCTTCACGTCCAATGTGCTGGAGAATTTCCCCGCCTACATTCAATAATGAACATTTTCGATTTCAATTATGAAGAATTTGAGATTTTTCTGTTCGTATTCATTCGCGTTGGGGCGATTGTTATTTTTGCGCCCGTCCTGGGTAGCGGCACCGTACCGCGCACCCTGAAAATCGGTTTGATCTTCATGGTGAGCGTCCTGGTGTTTCCGCTGGTGGATTCCGTTCTGTTGGTGCGGCCCCGGGGGATGCTGGACCTCGGCGTTCGCCTGTTATCCGAGGGCGCCATCGGGTTGATCATTGCCTATGCCGCCCGGCTGGTGTTTGTTGCCGTCCAGGTTGCCGGAACCGTGATTGATTTTCAGATGGGATTCGGGGTGGTTAACGTGATAGACCCGCAGACCAATACCCAGGTTTCGGTGACCGCGCAATTTCAAAGCATCCTCGCGATTCTGCTTTTTCTGGCGCTGGACGCGCATCATTTTTTTATTCACGCGATAGTCGACAGTTTCAAAATCATCAATCCGGACCATTTTAATTTTTCCGCCTCGACCATGGAATTTTTCCTGAATTTGTTTGCCGGGGCTTTTGTCACCGCCGTCAAGCTGGCGGCGCCGGCCATGGCGGTATTGTTTTTTATCAGCGTGGCTCTGGGGCTGATCGCCAGAACGGTTCCCCAGATGAACGTATTCATCGTCGCCTTCCCACTGCAAATCGGAATGGGCCTGCTCATGATCGGGCTGACCATGACGTTTTTCGTCATGATCGTCAAGCAACAGTTTCTCGACATGCCCTTCCATTTTGTGGGACTGATGCGGACTATGTAACGGCGGGTTTTTTCCCGGGGACGGGGTTATGGCCGAGCAAGACAAAGACTCAAAAACAGAGACAGCGTCATCCAAGCGCGTCCGCGAAACCGAGGAAAAGGGCCAGTTTGCCAACAGTAAGGAATTGACCTCCATGTTCCTCCTCATGGCGGCCATCCTGGCATTTTTCACCATCGGCGGGCAGGCGACCCAGCGCATGATGCAGTCCTGGACGTTCATTTTCAGCGAATCACATGCGATGCGGCTGACGCCCGAAGAACTGTTTCTTCTGTTGAAATGGGTGGCGAACCAGACGATGCGGATCATGGGGCCGATCCTGCTGTCCTTGATGGTTGCGGGGATCGTTGCGAATCTTATTCAAACCCGCGGCATCAAAATTTCCTTGCAACCGCTGAAACCGAATTTCGGCAAGTTCAACCCGATCAAGGGCATCGGCCGCCTGTTTTCCAAAAACTCCCTGGTCGAACTGCTCAAATCCCTTTTTAAAATCGGCGTGCTGGGCCTGATCGGGTTTGTCACCATCAAGAGCCGGTTCGATCAAATCCCGGGTCTGGGAGGGCTGAGCGTCGGTCAAACGTTGTCGTTCATAGGGGATGTGAGCCTGGAAATTATGCTGAAGGCTCTTTTGTTCATGATGGTTCTGGCGCTGGTCGATTATGCGTTTCAGATCTTTCAGCACGCCGAGAGCATCAAAATGACCAAACAGGAGGTCAAGCAGGAACGCAAGGAGACGGAAGGCGACCCGCAAATCAAACAGCGCACCCGCAACGTCCAACTGGAAATGGCAAAACGCCGCATGATGGCCGCCGTGCCCGAGGCGGACGTAGTGGTCACCAACCCCACGCATATCGCCGTTGCTCTCAAATACGACCGGGAAAAATATAATGCGCCCCTGGTGGTAGCCAAGGGCATGGGGCATGTGGCCGCGAAAATCCGCGAAATTGCCAGGGAACACGGCATCCCGCTGGTCGAGGACAAGCCGCTGGCCAGAACCTTGAACCAGACCGTTGAAGTCGGCCAACTGGTCCCGGCAAGCCTGTACAAGGCCATCGCCGAAATTCTGGCCTATGTCTATCAGTTGAAAAAGAAAACAACGGTATAGGCTTTGCAAGAAATAGGGTTCAGACTGCGAATAGAAGCTTTTTTGACGTTTGCCCTGCCCGGCTTTGCGATCGCGCGGGCAAATGGTTACAGGTTGCTCGAGTAGAGAGAATAAGACATGGCCAATCCGCTGGAACTGCTCAAAAAATCCAATGAAGTGTTGATTGGGGTTTCCGTGATCGCCATTCTGGTGGTCATGGTCATTCCCATCCCGCCGTTTCTTCTGGATATTTTATTGTCCTTCAGCATCACCTTTTCCCTGATCATCCTGCTGGTTTCCGTTTTCATGATGAACGTGCTGGAGTTTTCCGTATTTCCCTCGTTGTTGCTGATCGTTACCCTGATGCGGCTTGCGGTCAACGTGGCGTCCACCCGCATTATCCTGTTGCACGGCAACGAGGGCGCCGCCGCCGCCGGGCAGGTCATCAAATCATTCGGCGCCTTTGTGGTGGGCGGAAACTTTGTGGTCGGCGCCGTCATTTTTGTCATCCTCGTCCTCATCAACTTTATCGTCATCACCAAGGGAACGGTGCGTACCTCCGAAGTGGCCGCCCGGTTCACCCTGGACGCGATTCCGGGCAAGCAAATGAGTATCGACGCGGATTTGAACGCGGGTATCATCACGGAACAGGACGCGCGCGACCGCCGCCGGGCCCTGGAGCGCGAAGCCGACTTCTACGGTTCCATGGACGGCGCCATTCGTTTTGTCCGCGGCGATGCCGTGGCCGGAATTTTGATCACCCTCATCAACGTCATCGGCGGGTTTAGCATCGGCGTCTTTCAACAGGACATGCAAATCGGCGAGGCGGCCCAGGTTTACACCTTGTTGACCATCGGCGACGGCCTGGTGTCCCAGCTCCCGGCGCTGATCGTTTCGACCGCCGCCGGTATCGTGGTGACGCGCGCCGTTTCCGAAAATAACCTGGCCACCGACCTGATACGGCAGATTTTCGACCATCCCAAGGCATTCGTTATCGCCTCGTCGGCGCTGTTTTTCTTTGGCCTGATTCCCGGCCTTCCGCACCTTCCGTTTTTTTTGCTGGCGGGAATTGCCGGAGCGATTGCCTACTATAAATACCAGGAAATCGATTCGCAAAAATTGCTGGAACGAAAAAAGGCCGAGGACGAGGCCAAGGCGCCGGTGGCCGAACGGGTGGAATCCATCCTGCCTCTCGATGTGATGGAACTGGAAGTGGGGTATGAGTTGATTCCGCTGGTGGATTCCGACCGCGAGGGTGAACTGCTCGAGAGGATCAAGTCGATCCGCAGGCAGTTTGCCCTGGAAATGGGATTCATCGTGCCGCCTCTCCACATTCGCGACAACTTGCAGTTGAAGCCGAATGAGTATGCCATTTTGATCAAGGGGGTGGAAGTGGCCCACGGTTCGGTGATCATGGGCAGACTGTTGGCCATGAATCCCGGCACGGTGGAAAAACAGATCGAAGGCATCCAGACCAAGGAGCCGACTTTCGGCCTGCCGGCGATTTGGATCAATGAGGCTGGCAAGCAGGAAGCGCAAGTCGCGGGATATACCGTCGTGGATCCGACAACGGTGATCACCACGCACGTCAAGGAAACCATCAAGCGGCACGGCCACGAACTGGTCGGACGCCAGGAAGCGCAGAACCTGCTCGACAAATTCAAGGAGACCAATCCGAAAGTGCTCGAGGAATTGATCCCCAACCTGTTGAGCCTCGGCAAGGTGCAGAAGATTTTGCAGAACCTGTTGAAGGAACAGATTTCCATCCGGGATTTGCGCACCATCCTGGAAACGGCGGCGGATTACGCCCCCACGGTTCAGGACCCCGACACCCTTACGGAATATGTCCGCCAGGCCTTGGCGCGGCCCATCACCAAGCAGTATCAGGCCGACGACGGCAGTTTGTCCGTGTTGACCCTGGAGCGGGAGGTGGAGGATATTATCGCCGGCTCCATTCAAAAAACGGAGACGGCATCCTTTCTGGCGCTGGAGCCGAAAGTCGCCGAACGCATCATCACCCGTTTGAAAGAGGCGGTGGAGGTCGTCGTTCCCCAGATCGAGACGCCGCCGGTTCTGCTGGCTTCGCCCGTCATCCGCTCTTATGTGCGGCGGTTGACCGAGCGGTTCCTGCCGGAACTGGTGATTTTGTCGCACAATGAAATTTCACCGTCCGTACAGATCAAAACTTTGAAAGTGGTTGCGCTGAATGCAAATTAAAAAATTCACGGCAGACAGTCATTGGGCCGCCATGCAACAGGTCAAAAAAGAATGGGGCGAGGATGCCCTGGTGTTGAACACCCGCTCCGTCCAGCCACGGAAAACTCCGGGCCGCGGCGGGAAAGCGAAACCGTGGGTGGAACTGACCGCCGCCAGGGATTTCCCCGATGCACCGCGGCAATCGGCGCCCGCCGCCGAAACCGCTCTGCCGGAACCCCAAGCCGCGCTTGCTCCGGAAGACGGCGAGGATTTCAGGGCGCTGGTTTATGCCTTGTTGAGCCAAACCGACAAGGCCCGGGCCATGGGGCTGAAGGGCCATCAACTGACGCTGTACCAACAGTTGGTGGACAGCGGCATCAACGAAAAACTGGTGGCGAAAATGTTCGAACGGAGCGAACCCGCAGGCCCGGATGCCAACCCGGCGGTTCACAAGCGATTGCTGGCCGATTTGATGAAGCGCGTTCTGGTCTGCAAGGGGCCGATCCGCCCGGCGGCAAACCGAACGAAAGTCGCGGCGTTCGTCGGCCCCACCGGCGTGGGGAAAACCACCACCATCGCCAAACTGGCCGCCCAGTGCGTTGTTCGGGAGAAAAAAACCGCCGCCCTCATTACCCTGGATACGTATCGAATCGGCGCGGTCGATCAATTGAAAGTTTACGGCGAAATCATGCGCGTCCCCGTCGAGACGGCTTCCGGCCCGGATGAGTTTCGCAAACTTCTGCGCAAACATTCCGACAAGGATTATGTGTTTGTCGATACCATGGGGCGGAGCCACGGCGACCGCGCGTATGCAGGTCAGTTGAGCGAAATCCTCGGCCGGTCCGCGCCGGTGGAAACCTATCTCGTCCTTAGCGTGACCCTGCAGGAAAAAATCTTTTCCGAGGCGTTCAGGCAGTTTTCTTCCCTGAACCTCAACCGGGTTTTGTTCACCAAACTGGACGAGGGAGTCAGCTATGGACCGATGTTTAATTTTTCCTTGCGAACCCGATTGCCGTTTTCATACTTTACGACCGGGCAACGTGTGCCGGAAGACATTGAAGTGGCCGCCAGGGACAAGGTTATTCATTTGATTTTTAACTGAAATCGGGATAAGGTAAATTCGGAAAAATGGAACCCGGAAGGCAGGCAAAAACATTGAAAAGAATTATGGACGGAGGGAAAAAAACAGGTCCACTCAAAGTCTTGGCCATCACCAGCGGAAAGGGTGGGGTCGGCAAAACCAACGTGGTCGCCAACCTGGCCTGCGCCATTGAGAAAAGAGGCCGGCGAGTGTTGGTGTTCGACGCCGACATGGGCCTGGGCAATATCGACATCCTGCTCGGCCTGGCTCCCAGGCTCAACTTGCAACATGTGTTGAGCGGGCAAAACTCCATCGAGGAAATCATCATCAAGGGGCCGGCGGGAATCGACATCCTGCCCGCGACTTCCGGCGTCCAGGAACTGACGCAACTCAACAAGGAGGATCGGTTGATCCTGGTCGAGGAACTGGGCCGGATCCGCGACGCCTACGATTTTTTTATTTTCGATACGGGAGCCGGCATATCCTCCAACGTGACGTATTTTTGTTCGGCGGCTCACGAGATCATCCTCGTCGTCACCCCCGAGCCCACTTCGCTGACCGATGCTTATGCCCTGATGAAGGTGTTGCACCAAAAACACGGTCAGACCCGGTTCCGCCTGATTCTCAATATCGTCAAGTCGGAAAAGGAGGCCTTGGAAATTTTTCGTCATCTGGCGGCGGTGACCGACCGGTTTCTGCCGGGTGTTTTGGTGGATTATCTGGGTTATATTTTGTTTGATGAAAATGTCCGCAAGGCGGTTCGCAAGCAAAAACCCCTTTTTGAACTGTACCCCCATAGCCGGGCCGTCCGCTGTATCGACGAACTGTCCGGGAAGATCGTCATCGAAAGCCAATTGGCGTCCGACCATTCGGAACAACCCTTTCTCTGGAACAGTATTTTCCCCATACAATGACCTCATTAACCGCAAGAAAAATCGCCACGGGTTTCGCTCTGCTGTCCTTTGCCGTTCTGGCTTTCGGCAGTCTGCTCAATGGCGCCAGGATCGTCACTTCGCTTGTCCGGGGTGTGGAGGCGGGGCTGGTTTTCGGACTGCTGGCGTGGGCGTTGAGTTTCCTCCTGCTGAAAGAAGAGGAAGATGGGAAAGAGGACGCCGAGTCCGACAACAATCAAAAAGGTCAGAATCTGGAAAAGGTCGCTTGATCCGCGAGAATTGACCCATGACGCAAAAATCCCAGACATTGGAAGAAATCAAAATTTCTCCCGAAAATTCGGATCGGGTGATCCAGGAATACGCTCCGATGGTCAAATACGTGGCCAACCGCATCGCGCTCCGCCTGCCGCCGCAGGTTGAAATGGACGACTTGATCAGCGTCGGCGTGCTGGGACTGATTGACGCGATCGAAAAGTTCGACCCCAACCGGGGAGCGAAATTCAAGACCTACGCGGAGTTCCGGGTGCGCGGCGCCATCCTCGACGAACTGCGCTCCATGGACTGGGTGCCGCGGTCCATCCGCCAGAAAGCCTCCTCGCTGGACGCGGTCTGCCAAAAACTGCAGGCCCAAATGGGGCGTCCCCCCGAACATGAGGAAATCGCCAGTGAAATGGGCATCAGCATAGACGAGTTCTTTGAAACGCTCAACCAGACGCAAACCATGCCCATGTTGAGTTTGGAGGAACTGGGAATATCCAGGGACGAGGGCGATGCCCGGAGCCTCCTGGACTGCCTGGCGGGCAAGGCCGACGCCGACCCGCAGGTTCAACTCCACCTCAGCGAACTGAAAGGCATCATCGCCAAGGCGATCGACACCCTGCCGGAAAAAGAGCGCCTGATGATTTCCCTGTATTATTACGAAGAGTTGACCATGAAGGAAATCGGCGAGGTGCTGGGCATCACCGAGTCGCGGGTGTCGCAAATCCACTCCAAGGCCGTGCTCAAGCTGCGCACCAAGTTAAAGGCATTGATCGCCGAGGAAATTTAATCCCGACGGGTGCGTCCCGTCGTTTTTCCCGCAAACTCGCCTGTTGTATTCTTTGATCTTTCCGTCTAAAGAGAGGATTTATGCTGAAATTCACCTCGACGTTTCCCGAAGCGGCGAAAATCATTTTGCGGGTATCGACGGGCGTCGTGTTTGTTTACCATGGCGTCTTGAAACTGTTCGCCCCCTTCGGCGGCGCGGGCATGGCGGGGTTCACCCGCTACCTGAAAAACCTGCAAATCCCCTATCCGGAAATCAGCGCCTACCTGGCCGCCGGCGCGGAGTTCTTTTGCGGCCTGGCGTTGATACTCGGATTCCTCGCCCGCTGGGCCACCATCCCCCTCATCGCCACCATGGCCGTCGCCATCGTTGCCGTGACCGGCCGGAACGGATTCGATATCGTCAACTCCGGTTACGAATACAACATGATCCTGATCGCCGTCCTGGTCTCCATCCTGCTGATGGGCTCGGGAAAGTTCAGCCTGAAAGATTGACTTGCCACAGGCGGAACGTTGATAGCCAAGGGTTGTGCCAATGTCGCTTAATGTAGCCCACTAATTTTTAGGAAGATCAGGGCCTTGGGACTCGATCTTTACCGAGGCGGACAACCTTGAGGACCTGAAAAAAATGACGCGGGACGCCGTAGCCTGCCATTTCGGAGAAAACGACAAACCTTCCATGATCCGCCTGCATTTCGTCAGGGATGAGGTCATTCCCGCGTGAAACTGCCAGGTGTCATCGCGAGCCGCCATCAGCGGCGTGGCGATCCAGCCGGGCCGCGCCCGGTGGGTATGAGCCCTTTCTGGATTGCCGCCTCGCAATGACAGTCGAACAAGGATACTTATGCAAAAGGTCTTCCTTCATCCTGGATAAACAGGCGGGGCGTGTTCTTCCGGCGGGCGGGTTTTCCATCTGCGGTGGCCCCACATCCACGGTTCGGGGCGCTCCCGGATCACCGATTCGATAAATTGTTCGCACTGCCGCGTCAGGGTCAAGGCATCGGCTTTCTTGTCCCCGGTGGTTTTATATTTGATTTCCGGTCCGTACCTGATTTTGTACCGGCCCTCGCGGTTCGGCAGGGCAAACAGGGGGACGATGGCCGCGCCGGTGGCGAGGCTCAGCCGCGGAATGGAGTCGGTGGTGGCGGCGGGTTTGCCGAAGAAATCGACGAATACGCCGTCGCGGGCCATGTTCTGGTCCATCATGACGATGACGCAGTGGTTGTTTTTCAGCGCCCGCGTCATTTTCAACGGCGACTCGTCCTTGTGCACGATGGCGTTGCCGAACAGCGCCCGGAACTCCCCGGCGTTCTTTTCCAGCAGCGGGTTGTCCAGTTTGCGGGCGACCGAGACCAGCGGCGCGATGCCCAGCGAGCCGTGGCAGTGCCCCATCACCTCCCAGTTGCCGTAATGGGCGGTCAGGAGCAACACCCCCTTTTTCCGCGCCAGGCAATCCCGCAGCACGTCCACTCCCTCCGGTGCGCCGTCGATCAGTTCGCCCAGCCGCTCCGCCGGACGGTGGCGGAGCCAGAGGCATTGCAACAGGGACACCGCCTGCTGGCGGAAAGATTCCCTGGCGATGCGTTTTTTTTCGGTGCGGGTTTTATTGTTGCCGAAGGCGATGTCGAGATTGATTGCGGCGATGCGTTTGCGTTGGCGTCCGGCGGCGTAGACCAGGCCGCCCAGCAGGCGTCCGAGACGGAAGACGCCGCGGGCGGACAGGGGGCTAACCAGCAGGAGGAAACACAAAAACGCGCCGTATTCCAGCCGGTGCCTGATTTGTTTTAGGATCGGGTGTTTCAATGTTTCGCGGGCGGTTCGCAAGGGTTTCGTTGGCCGCGGGCCGCGCCGGGCGGTTTACGCCGGGGCTTATTTTTCCGCGACGGCATGGGCGACGGCGTAATGTTTTTCGTGGGAAATGGAAATGTGAATGTGTTTGAGCTTGAGAGTTTCAAAGACCACTTTGCCCTTGCCGTCCATCCGCAGATAGGGTTTACCGCTTTCGGCGTGGTTGAGCACCTCGATGTCTTTCCAGGCGATTCCCCGGCTCATTCCGGTGCCCAATGATTTCAGCACCGCTTCCTTGACGGCGAAGCGGGCGGCGAAATGCTTGCCAGGGTCGGCTTTGCCGCGGCAATACTCGATTTCGGGCGCCGTGAAAACTTTTTCCTCGAACCGGCCCGCGAACCGTTGCAACGATTTTTTAATGCGGGCGATTTCTATGATGTCGATGCCGGTGCCGTGGATCATTGCGTTTTCCGGAGTCCGCCGCCGCTTGGCGCGGGTCGTTAATGGATGGGCACGGGTTGCGCGACGCTTTTTCCCAGGATCGTTTCAATGTGTTCCCGCGTTATCTGTCCTTCCCGCAAAAGTTCGGGGGGCGACAGGGTGGTGTCGAGAATGGTGGACGCCTTGCCGCCGGGCGTCGGGCCGCCGTCGACGATCAGATCCAGGGTTGAGCCCAGGGCTTGGCGGACTTCCGTCGCGGTGCGAATGTTTTCCGCGCCGCTGATGTTGGCGCTGGGAGCGGTGAGCGGGTGGCCGAGGTGTTCGATCAGTTGCCGGGCGAACGGGCTTGCCGGAAGGCGCACGCCGATTTTTCCCGAGCCGGCGGTCAGGGATTGCGGCAGGACGGGCCGGGCGCGCAACAGCAGGGTCAGCGGCCCCGGCCATAACGCCTGCATCAAGGTTTCCGCGTCGGGCGGAATTTCCTCTACCACCGCCGCCGCTTGTTTTCGGGACGCCACCAGGATCAGCAGTGGCTTGTGGGCCGGCCGGCGCTTGATACGGAAAATTTTTTTGACCGCCCGCTCGTTGCCGGGGTCGGCCCCCAGGCCGTAAAAGGTGTCCGTGGGAAAGGCGATGACCCCGCCCGCCTCCAGAACGCCCCGGATGGTTTTGAGAGCGGGTTGCGCTTTCTCCGGATGGCGGAAATCAATGCTAACGATTTTAGGCATGGCGGGAATTGAGTTTGCGGTTTTTGGCTTCGACTTCCCGGTCCAGGTTTTTTTTGAACCGTTGGAGCTTGCCGGCCAGTTTGGCGTCGTTCAGGGCGAGGATTTGCGCGGCGAGGATGCCGGCGTTTTTGGCGCCGGCCTTGCCGACGGCCATGGCCGCCACGGGAACGCCCCCCGGCATCTGGCTGGTGGACAACAGCGAGTCCAGGCCTTGCAAGGTGGTGGACGAGATGGGAACGCCGATGACCGGCAGAACGGTTTCCGCCGCCAGCACTCCCGCCAGATGGGCGGCGCCGCCGGCGCCGGCGATCAATACCTTGATCCCCCGTTTCCGGGCCTCGCGGGCGTAGGTCTGCGTCCGCCCCGGCGACCGGTGGGCCGAGGCCACCCGCGTTTCATGCGCGATGCCGAGCTGGTCCAGGATTTTGCAGGATTCTTCCATGACGGGGAAATCCGAATCACTGCCCATCAATATGCCGACCATGGGTTTTTTCAAGGAACGGTTCACTCCGGATAAAGTTGATCGAAGTCCGATTTTATAACAGGTTTCAAGGGCGATATCAAGGAACGGCCGCGTCCGGGAAGGGTTAGCCTCCCTCGACCACCACCCGGAACCCCAGAAATGAGGTGCAATAATTGATCACAAACGGCAGTCGCCGCCAGGGCGCGATGTGCCGGTAATGGGTGATGTAACTGCCCCCCCGCGCCATTTTGTATTCGAGGCCGTTTTTTGCGGACCGGGACGGATGTTGCGCGCGCGCGTCCATCATCCATTCATAAACGTTGCCGAACAAATCCCGAACGCCCATCTCCGGTTCGGGGAAATAATTGACGGGCGTGGTGTCGCCGATTCCGGTTTCCTCGATATTGCAATAGTCCTTGATCTCGTCCTGGCTCCAGTAAAATTCCTCCGGCGGCAGTGTGCCGAAATTTTTTGCGACGTACTCCCATTCGCTTTCCCAGGGAAGGCGGACCGTCGCGCCCATCTGTTCGCTTTTCCACCGGCAATAGGCCATGGCGTCGTTCCACGTCACCTGGGTGACGGGGTGATTGTGTTTTTCGAAGAGCGATTCCGGTTGCCCGTTGGGGCGAAACCAAGCGGCGGCTTCCTCGGGGTTGAGACTGGGGTTGGCGTAGGATTGGTTGATGAGCCTTCCCTCCGCGTTCGCGTACAGATGCCGGCCGTCGTGATAGACAATGCCGTTCACCGTCTGTTCCGCTTCGGTTTTGTAGCCGGTGGCGTGGATGAATTGATAGAACTGGGCGCTGGTCAGCGGGTATTTGGCGATGGCGACGGGTTTGTCGATTTTGATGCGGCGATGAGGCGACGACTCCCGGGAGTCCGGGAGTCCCATCCAGTACTCACCCGGCGGAACGTCGATCCACTCGTCCCAGCGTTCGGCGGTAGCATCCAGGTATTCCTTGAGCATTGAGTCGTCGATGTTCATGGAATCGGGGTCAATTTTACAGCGGACGGCGAAGGGCCATTCGAGTTTTGCCAGGTCGCCGTCCTTGGTAATGCGGGTTTTGTAATTGCCCTGGACGCCGCCTTCATCGGCAATGACTTCGACCCGCCCGCTGTCCTTCTCCGCCTGGAACGCCGCGGACAAGTCCTCGAACGCCTTGCCCAGCTTGAACAGCCTGCTTTCGTAGTGGCTCAGGCTTTCAAGGTATTCGGCCTGGCGGGCCTGGTCGCGGAGGATGATTTCCTTTTTCGCGGATCGCAACGCCGTTACATGGGCCTGGTATTCTTTCAGCTTGCCGCGCAGTTCCTGCTCCATGGCGTCGATCAGGGCTTCGCGGTCCCGGAGTTTTGTAGAGGCGGCTTCCTCGATTGCGCGGGATTGTTCCCGGATGCGTTCTTCTTTTTCTTTCAGGGATCGGTTCATGGTCTCGGCCTCGGCTTTCAGGTCGTCGAGTTTCTTTTTGAAAGTTTCAAATTCCGAGGCTTGCAGATCCAGCCGGCGCTTGTAAGTTGTTTGGAAATTGTTCAGGAAGTTGTCCATTTCCTGTTGTTTCAGGAGCAAGGCTTTCTCGACTTTCTGAACTGCTTCGAGTTCCTTGACTGCCAGGTCCTCGCGTTCCTTGATTCTCTGGGCCGCTTCCAGTTCATCTTGTTGCTGTTGTTTCATGCGTTCGAGGAGCTTTTGTTCTTCCTGGTGGAGTTTGTCGCGCATTTCGTCCAGTTGCGTGTTTTGTTCCATTTGTTCGATTTCCAGGGAATCCTTGAATTCCTCGTAGTCTTCATTGAGGCGCTTGAGTTCCGCGGTTTCGCGGCGGATGAAGGCCTGCTCTTTTTTCCGGAGCCTTTCCCGCTCTTTTTTGAGTTCCTCCTGTTCTTCCCTGAGCTTGGCAAGGGCCTTGTTTTTTTCCTTTTCGTAAACCTGGATTTTCCGTCGGATGATTTCGTCGTCGGGGGCGTGCAGTTTTTTGAGCGACTGGAGGAATTCTTTCTTGCTGTTTAAAACCTTCTCTTCCTCCAGGGCAAGGTTGTTCAGCTGAGCGGCGATAAACTTGGCTCCCTTGGGGACTTTCAGGGTTCTGATGAGCTGTTTTCTTTGCTCGTTCAGGATTTCTTCCTGTTCGGTCAGTTGTTTTTGCAGTTGGACCAGCGCCTTGTCGCGCTTGTCCAACTCGGCTTGCTTCACCTTGGTCTGTTCGTCGCTTTTTCTTTGGGCTTCCAGGATCAGGCTTTGTTCCCGGGTTTTCAAAGCTTCCCATTTGCGTTCGAGTTGAATTTCTTCTTCCCGGGCCTCGTCGAGCCGGCGGTTGTGGTACTCGGATCGTTCGTCGAATTCCTTTTTGAGTTCTTCGACCTTGGCCTGGAATTCCTGGTCCAGTTGGGCTTTGTATTGTTTTTTGGTTTGTTCGGCTTCCTTGAGTGCGGCTTTGATTTCGCGTATTTTTTTGGCTTGTTCGGCGGCGGCTTTTTTTGCGTGGGCTTCTTTCTGGGCGGCGCGCCGGCGATCGCGTTTTTTCCTTTCAAGAAATTCGGCCTTGTCCTCGGTGAGGGCGTGCAGTTGCTCTGTCAGGACGTCGAATTTTTCCTTATACGCCGCCTCTTCGCTCAGGAGTTTGTTCTCCAGTCGGGTTTTTTGTTTTTGCCATTCTTCGAGGGTTTTGTCGCGGTTGGCCCGGAGGATTTCGCATTGTTGCCGGTTGTCCTCCAATTCTTTTTTCAGGCGGCCGATTTCGGCCCGCGAGAGTTTTTTTTCTTGCTCGGAGCGCTGTTGCAACGCGGCCATCTGCTTTTGCATTTGCATTCTGAACGCGGTTTCTTGCTCTTCCAGCTTCAGGCGGACGGCATCGACGGTTTTTTCCTTTTCGAGCAATTGCCGCATTTTTTCGGCGGCGGCTTTTTCCCGATCTCGAACCTCCTCCAACCGGGCTTTGAATTCATTGTGCAACTCCTTGGGGAGAGCGAATGTCAATTGCGAGGTGCGGAGCTTTTTGCCGGAGGGCTTTTGTTTGCTTTCCTGGGCCATGGTTTTTTCGGGTGCGGATTAAAATTGCCGACACCCGCATTGTATCAAAATTACCATGTAAAACAAGATGTTATGGATGGCGCGGATTCGCGCGGCGGGAGGGTTGGTTTATAGTTTTTTAAGAAATTCTTCCCTGGTGATGCCAAGGTCTTTTTTGATGATTTTGGTGAGCAATCCGGGGCCGATCTCTTCACCGGCGTGGTGGGGAAAGATACGCTTTGATGGCCTCCCTGGTACGCTCCATCAGCTCATCCACCGATTTGGCCTGTGTATGGCAACCCGGCAATCCGACCGCCTCGGAAACATACCACCCTTCCTCGTCTTTCTCTATGATGATGGTGTACGTTCTGGCCATGTTCCATTCCTGTTATGTTGACTTAACCTGTCTGGATAGTATCTGGAATCCGCTTCAACATCAAGCGGTTCTTGACGCCGTAGCCGAGGCTTCGCAAAGGTTGTCTTCCGCGTCCGAATCCGTTTTCACTCCGGCGCTGGAACGGGGCCGCGCACCGGGCGGATGAAAGCGTCCGGGCCGCTGATTTTGTCCTGGAACGCCTGGCCGCCTTCGTCCTTGTAGGAGACGACGACCGCCTGGCCGCCGTTTTCCTTGCTGGTCCAGGTTCCCCATCCCGGCCCGGCGGGGAAAATCCGGTCGATATAAACTTTGTCGCCGTCCTTGTCGGTATTGCGTTTGCGGCGGTCGTAAAGGGTCGCCGCTTCCTCGGGCGTGGGCAGTCGCCAATCGGCATGGCCGGCGAATTTTTTATGATTGATTTTTTGCAGAAACTCGTTGGCGGTGTACCAGTTCACCCATTTGCCCTCCATCTGCCAGTAGTCTTGTTTCATCCACATCAGACGGGTCTTGGTGTCGAGGATGGTGCCGTCGCCGAAATCCATGAACCGCGAATCCACGGACCGGACCACCGGCGTTTTTTCCGCGGTCGCCGACGCGGCTTGATGGGCCGGCAACAAACTCAACACCGCCAGCGCCAGAAGGGATCGTATCCAAAGTTTCATTTTTGCGCTTATCCTTTCTTGATGTAAGGAGAAAAATTGCAAAAGTGGCTTCATTTGAAATTTTAGCTTGTCCCGGGCGCCAAGTAAACGGGGAATTGGTCTTGACAGGCCGGGCGGCTGGGATAGAATATCGTTCAGCATTCACCAAAAGGTTTCCCATGATCCCCGGCAAGCAATCCGTCCCGATTCGCAATGCCACCAGCTTGCTGGCGGCCTGCCTGATCGTCGTCCTCTCCGCGGTTTTCCTGGAAGCCAGTCCCCGGGATCAGGAACGGTGGGACAGGAAGTACGACACGGGAAAGTACCTGTTCGGCAAGGAACCCATCCGCTTTTTGGCGGACAACGTCGGCTTGTTGCCCAAGGGCAAGGCGCTGGATCTCGCCATGGGTGAAGGACGAAACGGGGTTTACCTCGCCACCCGGGGATTTGACGTGCTGGGGTTGGATATTTCCGACGTGGGCCTGCAAAAAGCCCGCAAGCTCGCCGAGGCGCACGGCGTCAAAATCAAAACCCGCGTGGCGGACCTGGAAAGTTATCAACTGGAAAAAAACGCCTACGACGTGGTGCTCGACACGTATTATTTGCAACGAAGCCTTTTTCCGCAAATCAAGAGGGCATTGAAAAGCGGCGGCGTGGCGGTGGTGGAAACCTATAACACGAACCTGCTGAAATACCGCCGGTTCAACAAGGATTATCTGCTCAAGCCCAATGAACTCCGGGAAATTTTCAAGGATTTCAAGATCATTCGTTATCAGGAAGTCGATGACGGCAAGACGGCCTATTCGAGCATCATCGCTCAAAAGCCCTGAGGGTCCGCGCACTTGCCGCGAGCCGGTTTGCCGCGGTTTTTTTCCCCTTCCCCTTCGAGCGGTTCCTTGAACAGCGTCGAGAAACTGTTTGCGACGCTCGCCAACGCCTTTCCCGTCTGGGTGGTGGCGGGGGCCGCCCTGGCTCTCTGGAAACCCGAAACGGCCACCTGGTTCCAGCCCGGCTGGACGCCGGTGTTTCTGGGAATCATCATGCTCAGCATGGGGCTGACGCTGGACTTCGAGGATTTCCGGCGCGTCCTGGAGGCGCCGCGCTCCATTTTGCTGGGCGTCGGCCTGCAATACCTCATCATGCCCGTCCTGGGATACGCTCTGGCGAAGTTTCTGAAACTGCCCGCCGACTACATGATCGGCCTGGTGCTGGTGGCCAGTTGTCCGGGAGGCACCGCCTCCAACGTCGTTTGCTTCATTGCCCGCGCCAACGTGGCGTTGTCGGTGAGCCTGACCACCTGCTCCACACTGCTCGCGGTTGTGATGACCCCCTTGCTGACCACCGTGCTTGTGGAATCGCTGGCGCGGGACCTGCCGGTGGGAGGCATTGAGGTCGACACCCTGGGACTGTTGATCGACACCTTCAAGGTGGTGATCCTTCCGGTCTCCGCGGGCGTTTTTCTGAACCACTACTTTCACCGCTGGATCAAAATCGTCAATCCGTACACGCCGTTTCTGGCGGTGCTTGCCATCGTCTTCATTGTCGATTTCATTCTGGCCGCCAAGAAGGAAGCGGTGCTGGAAACGGGGGCGCTGTTGATGATGGCGGTGGTGGGACTGCACGTTTTTGGGTTTTTGTTGGGCTACGCGCTGTCCCGCTTGCTGAAGTTCGTGGAGACGGATTCGCGCACGGTATCCATCGAGGTGGGGATGCAAAACTCCGGACTGGCGACGGAACTGGCGCGCAACAACTTTCCCGGTTTCGGTCTGGCGACGGTTCCGGGCGCCGTCTCGGCCCTCACCCACTGTGTTCTGGGGAGTCTCGTGGCCGGTCTGTGCCGCATTGCCGACAACCATTCCGGCAAGCGCAACCGTCGGCGGTAAAATCCGCTCAAGCACGGACGCGCCCTGCCGGGCGGCCGCAGGACAGTTGACGCCGATTCGATTGCACTGCAATAGGCTTTTTTCGACGTGCGGATTCCGGTCTCCAGCAACGTCTCTTTCACCATTCGTCCGGGGCGGCAGGAACTGTCGATGGGCAAGCAAAGGCTGGTCAGCCCACTGCCGTGGAGCAACAGCCTGCGAACCTGGGTCGGCAGGAGCGTCCCGCGAAATCGGCAATGAAATCGACGTCACCGCCACCTATGATTTCAACCGGCACTTCGATGTTCTGCTGGGTTACAGTCACTTGTACTCCGGCGATTTTATCGAGGAATCCGGAGCCGCCGATGATATTAATTTTACCTATTTGATGTTCCAGTACACGTTTTAAGGAAGGCGTGCGCCGGTCATCGGCGGCCGTGCTTGATTTCGGGGATCAGCA
>JBHHYO010000014.1:0-43783 GCA_046757665.1 Nitrospinales bacterium | reverse complement strand
CGCATCATTACGTGGCCGGAATGTGGGGTTACTGGAGGGTTTACAACACCCTGCAAACCGGGAACTATCCCTATGACAGCACCGACATCATGAAGCCGCTGGCGGAACTGCCTGACCGTAAGGGAAGAATTCCGCATGGACAGACTTCCGACAAGCTGGTCGGCCAAACGCTGGACTGGTTCGGCAAAAAGTTCAAGATTGTTGGCGGTACCCAGGCCAGCGACTGGACCAAGCCGGTTCCGGTTGTCAACATCAAGGATTGGGTGAAATACTGGTTGCCGCCGCAGGGCCAACCCGGCCATACGGATGACGAAAAAGGCCAGATCCTGTCCTACGACGGTTCGGTATGGGACTGGGCCTGGGAAGGCGAAACCGCCATGTCCGAGCGTGAATCCACGTTCGCGTTTCCCAAGTTCAAGTCTCCCATCCCCGGCAAGCGGTATCCGATTCAGTTTGGTCCGCGAGGCAAGCTGGCGTGGCCGCATATGTCGCCGCATTTCGGCAAGCGAGTTCCGTTTGCGCGTCATCATGGCCCGGCTCCGATACTGGAACCTTTCCACCTGCAAGATCAGCATAACACTCCGGTCACCGAGCCGGGAGGCGCCGGCATGGGTCCCAACGTGGAAAACTCCATGCCCGCCCGCCCGGGCGAGCATGGCCGTTGGAGCTTGTGCCCCGAGGGCGCGGGTCGGAAACAGTATAGTATCGATTTTATCAACACGCCCATCCAATTGTCGGCGGCCATTGGCGATACGCCTCCCGTAATCGACAAATACGGGCTGATTTACGTCCTGGAAGAGGATGTGGAAGCGGTGAAGAAGAACCCTGCCCTCGGTAATCCTCTTGTATACCGTGCCAACGTTTATGACTGCGTCGACGTTCTGCTCTACAGTGAGTGGACCGACGATGATTTCACCAACTTCCAGATGTCGAAGGTCAACATTCATCCGCACATGTGGCAGTTTGACGTTACCACGTCGGATGGCGTAATCTCCGGCATGTCTTATGACCAGTCGATGCGTCCGTACACCCAGTTCACCAAGAAGGAGAAGGACGGACATCATGTGAACATGCCTGTTCCCATGAATGCCCATCTCTTGACTGACGCCGCTCCTGGTGACCTGTCCGTGCAAATCGAGATGGCGCATGAAGCTACGCCTTTCCATAAGGGCGCGGACATCATGATCGGTCTCGAGAAAGTGGCGACCGCGACCGCCGGTAAAGAGTCCCGCTGGATTGCGGCTATCAGCCCCGATCCCAAAACGGACCCGAAAACCGGCGCCGGACTGGGCGACGGAAAATACACGCTGACCTTTACCGAGCCGCTGAAAAAGGCTCATACGGCCGGCGAAACCGTCACCACGGAGTATGTTCGCTATCGCTACTGGATTGACGTTGACCTCGGGCTCGTGTTCTGGCACGACCACGCCTTTGGTGCGACAACCTGGCCGCATGGCGGCATAGGATCCACCATTGTCGAGCCGTGGGGATCGACTTATCACAACCCGACGACGGGCGAACTGGTTCGCCAGGGCCCCGTGGTCGATATTCGCGGAACGGAGCCGGTGGCGTATGACCGGAGCGGAAGCTTCCGGGAAATCGTCGTTCAGTTGCATGACACGGTTCCGCACAACGCGCAGTTGGTTAACTACGGGAATCCTCCCGGGTTGAGCCGAGAGAACGCTCTCGCCGCCGGGCAGTCGATTTCTTTCCAAATGCCGAACGACTTGCTGGAAGTAGCCTTTCCCTACCTGAACGGCGGAACGCATACCACGGGTGGCGGTTTTAACTTCAAATCGTCCTCGCTGGCCGCCAGGCTGAGGAATGGCCCGGCTCATATGTTGTTCAGTAGCAAGCCGCACGGAGATCCGAGCACCTACATGTTGCGCGCCTACCTGGGCGACAGCGTTATGTTCCGGCTCCTGCACGGCATGATGAATGAGACGCATACCTTCAACTTGTCCGGACATGGTTACCGGCCTGACAGGTATGACAAAGATTCCCGCGTGACCAATACCATCCACATCGGTATTGCGGAGCGCTACGATATGGCCACCACGGCCGGCGGTTATCAGCAGATGGCGGGTGACTATATCTTCTATGATGGCCGATCCTCGCATCTGGGCGAAGGTAGCTGGGGTATCATGCGCGTTTTCGACGAGTTGCGCCCCGACCTGCAACCTCTGCCCAACAACTTGACTCCTCCGAAGTCCGCGACTCAGCTTTGTCCGTCGGATGCTCCGGTGAAGAATTTCAGCGTTGTCGCTATCGACAAGGCCCTGAAATTTAATCCGAAGACTGACGATGAAATTGAAGTGGACTTTGAGCGAAAACTCCAGGTGGCAAACGCCGAAGGGAAAATTTTCGCGCTGGAGAGTGAGTTGAGCAAGGTGGCCGATAGTGGTCAAATGCCTCATCCGTTGACCCTGAGAGCGAACGTTGGCGATTGCATCAAGATCAAGCTGACGAACCGCCTGAAGAAGGGGAACGTGTCGATGCATATCGACAACATTGCGTTCAACCCCCTGACTTCTCAAGGGATCAACGTTGGCAACAACTCCGGAGACCAGACGGTTGCTCCGGGTCAGTCGACGAACTACGAGTATTACGCGGCTCCCGACTATGACCTGAACGGCGCCTTGATCTGGGATTTCGGAAACCTTGTAACCAACGTTCGCAACGGCCTGTTTGGCGCCATCATCATTGGCCCAAGAGGTTCCGTGTATCGCGATCCTGAGACCGGGAAAGATATTTCTCTCGGAAACTCCTGGAAAGCGGACGTCATTGTCGATAAGTCCTATGCAGAAAACAGGGACTTCGACAATTATCGCGACTTTGCGCTGTACTTCCAGGACGAGGACAACATCCTCGGCACCTCGTTTATGCCTTACCTGCAGAACGTCGCAGGGCTGACGGGCGTGAACTACAGGTTGGAGCCCTGGACCTACCGCGAGGATGAAGGGTGCGAACTGGGGAACATCTTCACGGCTTGCGTAGCCGCGGACAATGACCCGGCCACTCCCGTCTTGAAGGCTCATGCCGGAGACAAGGTTATGATCAACGTCTTTGGTGCCCACAACGAGCAGAACCAGATGTTCAACCTGGATGGCCATCAGTGGCGCCGCCACATCCGCCAGGTTGGCTCTGACATGATCGACGTGGAAGAGTTTGGGGCTGGAGAGTACATCCAGGCTTACCTGCTCAATGGAGCCGGTGGAACCTACCATATTCCCGGAACCTACCTCTGGCTGAATGCGCGTACGCCGTATCAGCAGGCGGGTCAATGGGGTTATTTCAAGGTTCTGCCTCAGGGGGATCCTTCGATCCTGCCGTTGGGTGGCGCAACTGTCCGAGGTGTCAGCACGACGGCATCCAGGGCAGGCGATGACAAGTTGTCCATGAACAAGTAAGGCCTGTTCGTGGTTTCTTAAATGAAATTGTGGGGGCCTCTTAACCGAGGTCCCCATTTTTTCGCATTTCCCGCTTGGAGGGTGCTGGTTTGCAGGCGCTTTCCCGGATAAGTGGGGCAAGACGGGTTCTTCGGTTCTCGACCTTGCTGTTGCATTTTCAAAATAAAATCTAACAGGAGGATAATGATTAATGATTAAAAGAGCTATTACCTTTGTATTGGTTTTAGGACTCGCGTTTGCCTTGGGAAGCGGCACCAGCTTTGCCAAGAAGAAAGTCTACGAGGGTGGAGCGCCCGGTAGCGGGTCCATCAGTGGTACGGTGACCTACAACGGGCCTCTCAAGGACGTCAAGATTGATCTCGCCAAAGCGAAAAATCCTGAATTCTGCGTGACTCATCCCGATGCCGACAAGGCTACCATGACCCGGGTTGACCACAAGATCACCGCCAATGGCGGGAAGTTGATGGACGCGATGGTTTTTATCGAAAACATCGACAAGGGAAAAGACTGGCCGAAAGTTACGACGAAAATCGATTTCGCAAAGTGCGCGATCACTCCCAAGATGTTCCCCATCCGAAAGACCGAAAGATGGATGAAAAAGGAGAAATTCGTTAATACTGTCATCGAAAACCATGACCCGAATATTTTGCACAATCCGCATGGTTATTCCGTGGCCGGCGCCAACCGCAAGACCTTGTTCAACAAGCCGTTGCCTTCCCAGGGAGACAAGGCTGACGTTACCAAATCCTTCAAGCGCTTCAAGAAGAAAAAGGATAAGCATTTCTTCGTCCAGTGCGATCAGCACAACTTCATGGAGTCGGATGGCAGGATTGTCTGGAATCCTTACTATGCGATCACTGGAGCCGACGGGACTTTTAAAATCGACGGTATTCCGGACGGCAAGTACAAGGTTACCGCGTGGCATCCGTACGCAGGTTCCTCGACCCAGGAGATTGAAGTAAAAGGAGCCGTAACGGCTGATTTTGAGGTGAAAAAATAACGCCTGGTTGTTTTTGAACCGCAACAGCGCCGGGGTGGTTACCCCGGCGCTGTTTTTTTTGAAAGAGTTTATGTTTTGAGGTTTGTCCTTCGTTCGTTGATGAAAAACTCGCCGATCAAACAGATCAGGGCGATAAAAGCAAACCATTGAAACCTTTCCTGCCAGATTTTTCTTCGCCCGGTTTTGAGTTCCTTTTTCTCAATCTTGCGGCTGATGTTTTCGAGATAGATTTTGCTCAGGTCCATGTCTCCCGTAACGGATCGGACATAAATGCCGCCGGTTTCCAAAGCGATTTTCTGCAAGGTCATCTCGTCCAGTTTGGATAAAACCACTTCGCCGCGTTCGTCCTTTTTGAACCCACCTTTTTGGCCGGCCTGCGGAATGGGTGCGCCCAGTTCCCGGCCGATGCCTATGGCGAAGATTTTAATGCCCTTTTCTCCGGCGAGCCTGGCGGCTTCCAGGGCGTGGCCTTCATGGTCTTCCCCATCGGTGATCAGGATAATGGCCTTGGCGGCTTTTCCCTTTTCCGGGAATGCCTTTACGGCGGTGCGGATGGCGTGTCCCAGGGCCGTGCCCGGAAGGGGAATCAGATCGGTGTCGATGATGTCGAGGAACATTTCCGCGGCGGCATAGTCCAGGGTGAGAGGGCTTTGCAGATAACTGGTTCCGGCAAAAGCGACCAGGCCAACGCGGTCGCCCTCCAGCATTCCAATCAAGTCCTTGACCTTGCGCTTGGCGCGCTCCAGCCGGTTGGGTTTGATGTCTTCCGCCAGCATACTCCGGGAAACATCCAGAACAACGACAATGTCCACGCCCTCCTGTTTCAGGTCTTCCCACTTAAATCCCCAGCGCGGCTGGGTAAGCGCAAGGATAAGCGAAGTTACCGCCAGGACCATGCAAGCGGCCCTGGTTTTGCGTTTTTTCAGAGCTTGCCGGTCCAGGAGCTTGGGCAAAACCCGGTCATCGCAAAACGCCGCTGTCAGAAGGCTTCTTTTTCGTCCTGCCCAGGTGAAAAACAGGATCAGCCCCACGCACAGCCAGAGCAAATGAAAGTATTCGGGTTGACCGAAGCGCATTTCAGGGGATTCTCCTTAACCGGGTTCCGGATGCGAGGATTTCCAATAAAACCAGGTAAAGCCCGGGGATTAAGAACAGGGCGAACAGTTCCCGGTAATTGGTGTGCTCGATGACTTTCACTTCTGATTTTTCCAGCCGGTCGATCTGCCGGTAAATGTCCTTCAGGGATTCCAGGTCGGTGGCCCGGAAATATTTTGCTCCCGTCAATTGCGACATTTTTTGCAGAGTCTCCTCATCAATATCGACTTCCTGGTAAACATACCGCTTGCCGAGCACGGTATCGACCAGGAAGGGGGCTTTTCCGCGGGTTCCTACTCCAATGGTGTAAATTTTAATATCAAGGGATTTGGCGATCTCCGCCGCTTGCGGGGGTAGAATGTCTCCTGCGTTGTTTCGTCCGTCAGTGAGGAGGATGATCACCTTGGACTTGGATTTCAGGTCTTTCAGGCGTTTGACCGAGATTCCCACGGCGGAACCGATGGCCGTGGAGTCGCCGGCGATTCCTATGGTCAGTTTGTCCAGCAGGGAGAGGAGGATACCGTGGTCCAGGGTCAGGGGGCACTGGGTGAATGCCTCGGCGCCGAAGGCAACGATTCCGATGCGGTCGTTTTCCCGGTTTCGGACAAATTCGGTGACTACGTCCTTGACCACCTGCAAACGGGTGATGCGCTTTTTGCCTTTGGTGAAGTCGAGCGCGGCCATACTTCCCGACGTGTCTATGGCCAAAATGATATCAACACCGACGGAAAGGATTTCCCTGCTTTGCCGGCCTTCCTGCGGCCGGGCCAAAGCCATCACGATAAGCGCTATGGCGAGGCAACGCAGGGCCAGTGGAAGATTTTCCAGGATTTTGTTTCCCGATGCGTGTATGGCTTTCAGCGTGGCGATGGAAGAGTAGTGAAAAACGGCGTTTCGCTTTTTTTGGTTCGTCATCAAAAACAAAGGAATGACCAGCAGGAAAAGCAGGAACCAGGGGTCTTGAAAACGTAAAAACGGCATGGTGTTATGCTCGGGCTTGCGGAGTTTGAACCTCTTCGACAGGCCGGGTGGAATGAACAAATGACAGAATGAAGTCCATGATTTGAGCGGCATCGCCGAGCCTTGGAATGTGCTTGGCGAATTTCACCCGATCGGTATGTTCGAGAATGGTTTGCACCTGTTGCCGCAAATCCGCGTCGATATCGGGCAGTTCCCGGAGTTTGCGGTTGATCTCTTCCGACGTCCAGTCCAATGCCGGGAAAAGGAACCGGTTCCCCAGGTAGCGGCGGAAGATTTCCGACAACGCAAAATAATGTTCATGGAAATATCCTTTCTCCATCCATTTTTTGGCTTTCAGAGTCTGAAGTTCGCGCAGGGCGAGTTCGTGTGGCGGCAGGGCGATGGATTGTTCAGGCGCCTGCGCCGGGGGTTTTTTCCTGCGCAGAAACCTGGCGGCCGCGCCTGCCGCGGCCAGCAGTAACAGGCCGACTACCAGAGGCGTCATCCACCCCTCGCGAATCTCCAGAATCGATTTGATGTCGCGGATATCCGTCGGCTCCCCTTGAAGATGCAGAATGGATTTGATTTCGAGACGGACCTCCGGAGTCAGAGTTTGCCCTTGCACCATTTCTCCGCTGTTTTGCGGGTCCGGAGCCGCGAAGGTGAGAGGAACCGGCGAAATCGTATAAGTTCCAGGCAAGTCGGCGCGAAGCCGGTACCAGTAGGTGAACTCGATTTGTCCATCCACTTTTTTCGGCGCCTCGGCGCCGTTGTCGATGAGATCGAATCCCTTGAATTGTCCGGAAAAATCGGGGGTGGAGGGTTGAATGTCCGGGTCCGCGCGCACCGTTACAGAAAAAGTGACAACGTCCCCCACCGTGAGATCGGTTTTATCCACCCCGGCGTCTATTGAAATGGGCGAAGGGGGGTCGCTTTCCTCTGCGCGTCCAGTTTGGATCTGGAACAGCAACACAATCATGAGCGCCACTCGAACGATGACGGATGCCGTGGGAAGCCGGAGAGATTGCATGGTCATTTTGATTCGGCTGGCGAAAGACTTTTCAATTGCCGGCGGCAAGCGGCGATTTTTGAATCGATGTCGTTTTTCCGTGAGGTTTCAGCGTCGGCCAACTCGGCCTGAAAAAACCAGACCAGGGCCTGCCGGCAGTTTCCCTGTTCCCTGTAGATGTCGCCGATGGAATGAGAAACCTCTGCCCGGACAACCGGGTCGATTTTTTGGCCCGAAAGAAATTGCCTGTACTGCTCGATAGCCTCTTCCCGGAGGCCTTCGCTCTTGAGCCGGTCCCCAACTTGAAGCAACTGCTTGTCCCAGTTTTTCGCCCCGGAAGAGGAAAATATCTTGCTTACGAGAAGGTACATGAAGATGACAAAGGCAATAAAGGTGATAACGGTCAGGATGATAACGAAAATCTTGATGGGCTTGTTGACACCTTCCTGATTTTGCTCGGAATTGGGATGACTCATATCAATGTTTTTTCTCCCGCATTTTGAAGAAACGGATAATAGGTTCGGTCAAGGATTGATCGGTCATGATTTCGATAACATCCAAACCGGCGGACCGGAAAAATTTTTTCCGTTTTTCCATTTCCTCCTGTTTGAGTCGGCGGAAGCGCTCCATGATGCTTTTGTCGCCGGTGTCCACAAAAATAGACTCCCCGGTTTCGGCGTCTTCCAAATGAATCCTGCCGATGTTTTCCGGCAGGGTCAGCTCTCGCGGATCGGTTACGGCAATGGCAATAATATCGTGTTTTTGTTTGGCCAGCTTCAAGGCTTTTTCATATCCTTCCGCCTGAAAATCCGAAATCAGGAAAGCCACCGTCTTGCGTCTTTGGATATTGAGAAGGTATTGCAGGGGAAGGCTCAAATCGGTTCTTCTTCCCTCCGGCGTAAAATTCAATATGGTGCGGATGACGTTCCAGATATGGGCCTTGCCTTTTTTCGGAGGAATATAATGTTCGATCGTGTCGGAGAAGACGATCAGACCGACTTTGTCGTTATTCTTGATGGCCGAAAAGGCCAGGATGGAGGCGATTTCCGCGGAAATTTCGTTCTTCAACCGGTCCACCGATCCAAACTCGCCCGAGGAACTGACATCGACGATCAACATAACGGTCAGTTCGCGTTCCTCCCGGAATTCCTTGACAAAGGGTTGGCCGACCCTGGCGGTGACGTTCCAGTCAATGAGACGCACGTCGTCGCCCGGCGTGTATTCCCTGACCTCGGAGAACTCCATGCCCCGGCCCTTGAAGGCCGAGACGTATTCGCCGGCAATGGCGCTGTTGACCAGGTAATTGGTTTTGACCTGGATGGCCCGGATTTTTTTCAACAAATCGGCGGAAATTTGTTTTTCCGGGTCGGGAGGCGGCGGGGGCGGCGGGTGAAACAGGCGGAGCCATCTGGCGCTCAGGTTTTGCAGTATCATATCCGCGGGCCGGGTCAAGGCACTTCGATCGTGTCGAAAATTTTCTGGATGATCTCGTCGGGAGTGACGTTTTCCGCTTCCGCCTCGTAAGTCAAAATAAGGCGGTGGCGCAGAACGTCTGCGCCGATGGTTTTGATGTCGTGTGGGATGACGTACCCGCGGTTTTGCATGAAGGCGTAGGCTTTCGCCGCGCGGTTGAGATAAATGGAAGCGCGCGGTGACGCGCCGTATTGGATCATGCCGTCCAGCGATTGCAGGTTGAACGCTTTCGGGTCGCGGGTGGCCATGACAATGTTGACAATGTAATCTTGCAGGTTTTCGTCGATATACATCAACTCCATGGACTCCCGGGCTTTCAAAATATCCTGGGGATGAACCACGGGCTTGACGGGGTAATGGTTGTTGACCGACGCCATTCTTCGCATGATGGTTTTTTCCTCGTCCGGTGTAGGGTAGCCGATGCGGAGCTTCAGCATAAACCGGTCGACCTGGGCCTCGGGCAGGGGGTAGGTTCCCTCCTGTTCGATGGGGTTTTGGGTGGCCATGACCAAAAATGGCTGTTCCAGCTGGAACGTTTGATCGGCAATCGTAATCTGGCGCTCCTGCATCGCCTCCAGAAGGGCGCTTTGCACCTTGGCGGGAGCCCGGTTGATTTCGTCCGCCAGAATAATATTGGCGAACAACGGACCCTTTTTAACGACGAACTCGCCGGTCTTGGGCTGGTAAATCTGGGTGCCCAGAATATCCGCCGGCAACAGGTCGGGGGTGAACTGGATGCGTTGAAAATTCGCCCGGATGGTTTGCGCCAGCGTTTTGACCGCCGTCGTTTTCGCCAAACCCGGAAGCCCTTCCACCAGAATATGATCGCCGGTCAACAAGCCGAGAATCAGGCGCTCGATCATATATTTTTGCCCGACCAAGACCTTGTCGATTTCGCCGAGAACGTCCTGGATAAAAGCGTTGGAGCGTTTTACAATTTGTGTGATTTCTTCAATATTTACAGTCATCGAAATTTTTTAACCTGTTTTGAGTCGGCCGGTTTCCGGACGTTGCCTTGGCACGGAGTATTGCTCATTTCCCCTTTGCGTGGAAACGCATTGCTCTTGCATTGTTTTTATGAGAATCTTACTTAAAAACGGTTGAAAAAAAAATTAAAATATTTTAATGATTGTTGTTCACTATACTTTCCGGAAGGTGCGACCATGAGCGATGTTGATGTGGCAGAGTTGGTTCGGCAGGGGTATGACGTTGAGAAAAACGAGTTGGACCTGCGCGAAAAGGAACTGAAAGACGATGCGATTGTTGCCCTGTCCAAGTCGGATCAGTTGAAAGGCGTTACCGCCTTGTTTCTGGAGTTCAATGAAATAGGCGACGAGGGAATCATCGCCCTCGCCGAATCCGAGTATGCAGGCAACTTGACCGTTTTGAATATGTTTAAAAACCAGGTGACCGACGAAGGTCTTAAAATTTTCGCGGCCTCCAAAAATTTTCTGAACCTTTCTGAATTGGTCTTGAGCGACAATAAAATAACCGCCGAGGGCGCCAGGGCGCTGGCCGGGTCAAAGACCCTGGGTAGCCTGGTTTCTCTCTGGATCGGCGATTCCCTTGGCGACGAAGGCGCGCGGGCGCTGGCCGAATCGGAAACCTTGACCCGGCTGAACCTGTTATCGCTTTACCGCAACGATATCGGCAATGAAGGCGCGTTTGCCATTGCGCGCTCCAAAAATCTCTCCCGGCTGACCGAACTGAACCTGAACTGGAACTTCATTGAAGGCGAGGGGGTCGAAGCCATGGCGCAGTCTGAAACTTTGAAAAACCTCACTCAACTGACCATGACTTACAACCCTATCGGCCTTCGGGGCGCCCAGGCTATTGCCGGCTCGGAAGTTTTCAAAAACCTGACCCTCTTGGACCTTTATGAAACGGGGATTGGCGATGCGGGCGCGCGGGCGCTGGCGGAGTCCGATTACCTGGCAAATCTGGAAACGCTGATTTTAATCAAAAACGATATCAGCGAGGAAGTTCAGGCCGAGGTCAAAAATTCCAAAAAACTGAAAAAACTTTCCAGGATTGTCTTCTCGCCGTAATTCAGCCGCCAAGACACTCTCCTTTTTCCTGTACCTGAATCGAGCGCTATGTTTATCGGTGAAAAGCCGGATTTGAATGATATTTGGCCGTTCCGCGAAGACAGTATTTATGTCGTGGGCAAGGATGGTGTCCCACAGCATTTTGACGGCGAGGACTGGACTCCCGTGCAAACGGACAACACCAATCCCTTGATGGGCCTGTGGGCGGCGAATGAAAACGACATCTATGCCGTGGGCATCGGCGGCATGGTACTGCACTTCGACGGCAAGGCCTGGAAGCAAATCGAAACCGGCAACGTCGATTCCCTGAATTCCGTCCATGGCTTCGATTCCCACAACATTTTCGTTTTTGGCACCGGCGGGCGGGTATTGTTCTGGGATGGGGAGCGGTGGCATTACAAGGAACCCAATACGATTCATGATCTGTTTGGGTTTTGGGGAAAGGATATCGATCACGTTTTCGCGGTTGGCGGCGAGGGCATTTTCCGCTTTTTTAACGGCAAGGAGTTTGAGCGCCGCGAAGATTTGACCGAGGAAACCATTTCCCTCTACGGGATTTGGGGCACGGATGTGGATAACGTGTATGTTTCGGGCACCGAGGGAACCATCCTGCACTTTGACGGCAAGGAATGGACGCTTATGAAAACCGGCACCAAGGAGTACCTTTTGAGTCTCTGGGGAACCGCCGACGACAATATCTTCGCCGTCGGTGATAACGCCACCGTCCTGCACTACGACGGCCGGAAATGGACTCCCCAGGACCCCGGCACGGAAAATTACCTGACCAAGGTCCGCGGCCTGCGCTCCGACTGCGTTTATGCGGTGGGAGATAATGGATGCGTCATCCGTTACGATGGCCAAAAATGGACCGACATGTCTCTTTAACCCTTTCAGCCCGGAAAAATCAGAATGGCCAAACTCACTGAAAATCACCTCATCTGCATTCATGGATTCGATGAGCGAAACATTTTTGTTGGCGGCGCCGAGGGCACGATTCTGCACTTTGACGGCGAAACGTGGTCCTCAATGGATGCCGGGGGCCGATGGACTTTTAAATCGCTGTGGGGTAGCGCTCCGGACAATGTCTATGCGGTTTGCACCGATGGAAGAATCCTGCGCTACGACGGTTCGGCCTGGGCCGTGGAGGATACCGAAAGCCTTCCTCCCATGACGGGTATTTGGGGACTGGCCGCGGATGACATTTACGCCTGTAGCCGGATCGGCAAAATCCTGCATTATGACGGCTCGGCCTGGAAATTCATGAAGACCGGCACCGACACCGATATCACGCGCTTGTGGGGGTGCCGGGAAGGCGGAATGTATGCCGTCGGATATGACGGCCTGGTCCTGCGGCTGGATGGCGACCAATGGCGGCGCGTGACCTTGAACTCCAACGCCGAGTTTTACGGGTTTTACGGATTCGGCCCTCGGGAGATGTATCTGGCCGGCTCCGACGGCGTTATTTTCCGGTTTGACGGCGCCGAATTCAAGGAAATGCCTTCGCGCACCATGGAGTTTTTTCTGGACGTTTGGGGGCCGTCGAAAGACATGGTGTTTGCCGTCGGCGACTCCGGCATGATCATGTATCTGGATGGCGGCCAATGGACGCGCATCGAATCCAATACCGAGGAATACCTGACCGCCATCTGGGGCAGTTCCGAGGACAATATCTTTGTGGTCGGCGACAACGGCATCATCCTCCGCTGGAACGGCGAAGACTGGAAATTGATCGAGTGAATTGAAGCTTATTGTCCGCGGCACGGACGGTTTCCCGGGACAATGGGCCGGAAATTCAAACTCCTTGAACTTTCTTCCGCATAATGATAATGTCGGACAAACATTCGATCCGTTATTTCTTGCCCAGACTCCGTTTGGGCTGGGAGGCACAGGATCCCTGTGCTTTTTTTTTATTATGCTGAAACCCGGTTTGCAAGAGTTCAAAAAGAAGGCCGATCAGGGAAACCTGATTCCCGTTTACAAGGAGATTATCGCCGATTTGGAAACGCCCGTTTCCGCCTACATGAAAATCGGCGGCGGTTCCTATTCCTTTTTGCTGGAAAGCGTCGAAGGCGGAGAAAAATGGGCTCGCTATTGCTTCCTGGGTTGCGACCCCTCCATGATTGTCCGTATCAAGGGCGGACGGGTTACCGTCAGCAAGAATGGGGTTGAGGAAGAAAAAAAGGTTGCCGGCAACAATCCCCTTGCCGGGTTGAAGGAAATTCTTGCAAGATACAAACCGGTGCCCACCAAGGGTTTGCCCCGCTTTACCGGCGGCGCCGTCGGATTCATCGGTTATGACGCGGCGCGTTTTTTCGAGGACCTGCCGGACGGCGCCACGGACGACCTCAATCTCCCCGATGCTCTTTTCGTCATCACCGATACGTTGCTGATTTTCGACAATGTGGGCCAGACGATCAAGATCGTTTCCAATGCGTTCGTCGAAAACGGCGACCCGGAGACAGCGTATCGCCGGGCCATTGAGAAAATCGAATCGATCGAAAACAAGCTTCGGCAAAGCCTGCCGGCTTCCTCTCTTGCCGAAAACCATTGTGCCGATTCTCCCGAGCCCCGGTTTGAATCCAATTTCGCAAAGGAAGATTTCAAGCAGGCGGTTCTGAAAATAAAGAAATATATCGTCGAAGGCGACGTCATACAAACCGTGCTGGCGCAACGCTTGAAGTTTGAGGTCACCCGGGACCCCTTCACCATTTACCGGGCGTTGCGCACCATCAATCCTTCGCCTTACATGTACTACCTGAATTTCGGGGATATCCGGGTAGTCGGTTCTTCCCCGGAAGTGCTGGTTCGCCAGGAAGGCGCCCGGGTGGAAAACCGCCCCATTGCCGGAACCCGCCCGCGGGGTCTTTCGGAAGAGGAAGACCTGGCGTTGGAGCGCGATCTTCTAAGCGACGAAAAAGAATTGGCGGAACACATCATGCTCGTCGATTTGGGCCGCAACGATCTGGGCAGGGTTGCCGAGGTGAGCAGTGTGGAGGTGAATGAAAAATTCGTCGTGGAACGCTATTCCCATGTCATGCACATCGTTTCCAATGTTCGATGTCTCTTGAAAAAGGGGTATGATTGTTTTGACGTGCTGAAAGCCGCTTTTCCCGCCGGGACGTTATCCGGCGCGCCGAAAATCCGGGCGATGGAGATTATCGACGAGTTGGAGCCGACGCGCCGCGGCTTGTATGGCGGAGCGGTGGGTTATATCAGTTTTACCGGCAACATGGATACGGCCATCGCCATTCGCACCCTGGTCATCAAAGGGCAGACCGCCTATCTGGGCGTCGGCGCGGGGATTGTCGCCGACTCCGATCCGGAGCGGGAATTCGAGGAGACCATGAACAAGGGCAAAGCGTTATTGAAGGCCATTGCGCTGGCCGAGCGGGGGTTGGTCTTATGATCTTGATGATCGACAATTACGACTCCTTCACCTACAACCTGGTGCAATACCTGGGAGAGTTGGGCGCCGACGTGCGCGTTTACCGAAACGACAAGATCACCCTCAAGGAAATGGAGCGCCTGCGCCCGCAAAAAATCGTCATTTCGCCGGGGCCGTGCACTCCGGAAAAAGCCGGGATTTCCATGGATACGGTGAAACATTTTGCCGGAAAAATCCCCTTGCTCGGCGTTTGTCTGGGGCATCAGTCGATTGTCGCGGCGTTCGGCGGAAAAATCGTCAAGGCCGACAAGCTGATGCACGGCAAAACTTCCATGATCCGCCATGACGGCAAAACGGTTTTTAAAAACCTGCCCAATCCCTTCGAGGCGACGCGCTACCATTCGCTGATCGTCAAGAAGGAAGACGTGCCGGACTGTTTGCAGGTGACCGCCGAAACCGGGGAGCATGAGGTTATGGGGATTCGTCACAAAGAATTTTTTGTCGAGGGAATCCAGTTTCATCCCGAATCCATCCTCACCGAATGCGGCAAGGAGTTGTTGAAGAATTTTTTGGAGATGTCTCTGGCGCTGGGAGAATCCCGATGATCGCAAATGCCTTGCAAAAAGTGGTGAGTGGCCATGATCTTTCCGGGGAAGAGATGGAAAAGGTCATGATGCAGATTATGGACGGCGAGGCGGACCCCATCGTGTTGGGAGCCTTTTTGACGGCTCTGCGCATCAAGGGCGAGTCCGTGGACGAAATCGCCGGGGCGGCAAAAGCGATGCGCCGAAAAGCGGTGACCCTGGCCGTGTCCGCGGACCCGGTTCTCGACACGTGCGGCACGGGCGGCGACACGGCGGATACGTTCAACATATCCACCGCCGCCGCGTTTGTTGTTGCGGGAGCCGGAATCACCGTCGCTAAACACGGCAACAGGGCCGTTTCCAGCCGTTCGGGTAGCGCCGACGTTCTGAAATGCCTCGGAGTCAATATTGATGCGGAAACGTATACGGTTGAACGATGCCTGGAACAAGTCGGTATTGGGTTTTTATTCGCTCCCAGGATGCACCCGGCGATGAAAAATGCCGCGGAAGTCAGAAAGTTGCTGGGCTTCCGAACGATATTCAATCTTCTGGGACCGCTGACCAACCCGGCCGGCGCCCATGCCCAGGTGATCGGGGTGTACGACCCGGGGTGGACGTTTCCTCTGGCCCAGGTACTGAGAAGTCTTGGCTCGCGGCACGCTTTTATCGTTCACGGAGACGATGGGCTGGATGAAATTTCCCTTGCCGCGCCTACCCGCGTTTCGGAATTGAGGAAGGGAGAGATCAACAATTATAAAATCGAGCCGGAACAGTTCGGATTGCGGCGCTGTTCCGCGGACGAATTGAAAGGGGGATCGCCGGAGGATAATGCGGCGATTATTCGGAGCATTTTGAGCGGGCACAAGGGGCCTCAAAGGGATGTCGTGGTATTGAACGCGGCCGCCGCCATTACCGCCGCCGGCAGGGTGGATACGCTGGAATCCGCCTTGGTAGTGGCCGAGGATTCGATTGACTCCGGCGCGGCTCTGAAAAAGTTGACGGACCTTTGCCATGTCAGCAATGCTTGAGCTGGCCAGGTGGGATGAATGAGCACCATTCTGGATCGCATATTCGCGGATAAAAAAAACCGGCTGGAAGATACGGAAAGACAACTTCCCCTGCGCGCTCTCAAGAACATCATGGGACACCAGAAGCCGGCCCTGGATGTTGCCGGTGCATTGAAAGAGCCGGGAGCGTCGCGGATCATTGCCGAGATTAAAAGGCGGAGTCCGTTCAAGGGTGAACTGCGGCAGGATTTCGACGCGATGCAAATTGCCGGCCTTTACGTTGAAAACGGCGCCACCGCTCTTTCCATTCTTACGGAGGAACTTTATTTCGGCGGCAATATTGAATTCCTCGGTGAGGCGCGCAATCGCTGGGAACAGGTTCCCCTGTTGCGCAAGGATTTTATTTTTGCGGAATACCAGGTTTATGAATCGCGGGCTTTCGGCGCGGACATGTTTCTTTTGATTGCCACCTGGCTGGATAAAAATCATCTGGCGGAACTGCTGGCTTTGGGCAAGGAGATCGGTTTGACGGCTCTTGTGGAAACCCATCATGAGCGCGATATGGAAAAGGCCTTCGCCGCGGGTGCGTCCGTAATCGGCATCAATAACCGGGACTTGACCACGGGCAAGACCGACCTGGACGTTGCCCGCCGCTTGCTCAAAGAGGCGGCTTGGGATCCGCAAAACGTTCTCGTCTGCGAAAGCGGCATTCGGGGCCGGCAGGAAATTGTCGAGTTTGAAAAGTTAGGGGCGCACGCTTTCCTGGTGGGCGAAAGTCTGATGACCGCCGACGATATCCCCGGACAGCTTAGAAAACTGGTGGGTCATGAGAAAAACCAAGTCTCCGGTTAAAATAAAAATTTGCGGCATAACCAATCTGGCCGATGCCTTGCTGGCGGTTCAGTATGGCGCGGACGCGGTGGGATTTATATTTTATAATAAAAGTCCGCGGTTCGTTTCACGGCGTACGGTGAAGGAAATTATTTCCACGTTGCCGCCGTTCGTGAGCCGGGTAGGGGTTTTCGTGAACGAATCGGCGGACCGGGTCAACCGCGTCGCCGACGCCTGCCGGCTGGATTATGTTCAACTGCACGGTGATGAATCGCCTGCCTATTGCAAAAAAATGAACCGCAAGGTCATCAAGGCGGTACAGCTAAAGGATTCCCGTTCGCTGGCGGGCTTGAACGCTTACCGGGTTGCCGGGTTTTTGCTCGACGCTTATTCCGGGGAAAGGCGGGGCGGCACCGGCCGGCCTTGCGATTGGTCCCTGGCGCGCGGCGCTACAAAATACGGGCCCGTCATCCTCGCGGGAGGATTGAATCCGGACAATGTCGCCGATGCCGTCCGGCGCGTGCGGCCTTACGGTATCGATGTGTGTTCCGGCGTGGAAAAGTCGCCGGGGAAAAAGAGTCCGGCGAAAATCCGGGCGTTCTTTAATGCCGTCGCCGGCGGCAAAAAAAATTCTTGAGGAAAAGTCCCATGGACTATGCGTGCGTACCGGACAAACAGGGCCACTTTGGAGATTTCGGCGGAAAATTCGTGATCGAAACGTTGATGCCAGCTCTGGACGAATTGGAAAAAGTTTATCGGGAGGCCCGGGAAGACCCGGCTTTCAAGGAACAACTGGCCTATTACCTGAAAACCTATGTGGGGCGTCCGTCACCGCTTTATTTCGCGGAAAACCTCACTCGCCACCTCGGCGGCGCCAAAATTTATTTGAAGCGGGAAGACCTCAACCATACCGGCGCCCACAAGATCAACAACACTATCGCCGGGGCGCTACTGACCCTGCGTATGAAAAAAAAGCGGGTTATTGCCGAAACCGGAGCCGGACAGCATGGCGTGGCCACTGCCACGGCGGCGGCGTTGTTCGGCTTGCAATGCGACGTGTTCATGGGCGAGGAAGATATGCGGCGGCAGGAACTCAACGTGTTCCGTATGAAACTGCTGGGCGCTTCGGTGGTTCCGGTAAGCGCCGGAACGCGCACCCTCAAGGAAGCTACCAGTGAGGCCATCCGCGACTGGATCGCCAGCGTGGAAACCACGCATTACATCATCGGCTCCGTTGTGGGGCCGCACCCCTTCCCGATGATGGTCCGCGATTTCCAGAAAATCATCGGCGAGGAAGCGATGACGCAGATCCGCGAAGCGGAGGGCCGCCTGCCGGACGCCTGCGTGGCCTGCGTGGGCGGGGGAAGCAATTCCATGGGATTGTTTTACCCGTTTATCCCGCACGAAAACGTCCGCCTGATCGGCGTCGAGGCCGCTGGCCTGGGACTGGATTCGGGAAAGCACGGCGCCTCCCTGCATCGCGGAACCACCGGCGTGCTCCACGGAATGAAAAGTGTCGTCCTGCACGATGCGGACGGTCAGATCAATGAAGCCCATTCCATTTCCGCCGGGCTGGATTATCCCGGTGTCGGTTGCGAGCACAGTTACCTCAAGGAGATCGGGCGCGCCCGGTACACGGCAATAACCGACGAGGAGGCCATCGAAGGGTTTAAATTGTTGTCGCGTCAGGAGGGATTGATCCCCGCCCTGGAATCGGCACACGCCATTGCCCATGTGACCCGGCTGGCACCGCAAATGAAAAAGGACGAAATCATTATCGTCTGCCTTTCGGGCCGCGGCGACAAGGATGTGCAACAGGTCGCCGACAGAATTGGGGGAGCCTTGTGACGCGCATAGGCAAACGCTTTCAAGAAGAACTGAAAGAGCGAAAAGCGTTGGTCGCTTTTCTTACCGCCGGCTATCCCAGCCTCGAGACCACCAAAAAACTCTTTGGCGTGATCGAAAAAAACGGCGCGGATATCATTGAAATTGGCGTGCCCTTCACCGATCCGCTCGCGGATGGCCCCGTCATTTTGCAATCCGCCCTGCGCTCTCTGGAGAGCGGCACGACGTTGAAAAAAATTCTTCACATGGTGCGCGAAATCCGCCAGAGCTCCGAACTTCCCATCGTGTTGATGAGCAGTTTCAATCCCGTGTATGTTTATGGTCAAAAAGCGTTTGTCGATGACGCCGTCCGGGCCGGGGTTGACGGCGTGATCATTCCCGATCTGCCTCCGGAAGAAGCCGGAGAGCTTGCCGGGTTCGCCGGGGAAAAAGGGTTGGACCTGATTTACCTTTTAGCTCCAACCAGCACCGGGGAGCGAGTGGAAATGGTGGCTCGTCGAAGCCGGGGATTTATTTATTACATATCCCTGACCGGTGTTACGGGAGTCCGGACTTCCCTGGCCGACGGGTTGCAAGAGAAAGTCAAGCAGATCAAAAATACCGCCACGACGCCGGTTTTAATTGGTTTTGGCATCTCAGGCCCCGATCAGGCCCGCCAGGCCGCGGCGATATCCGACGGCGTTATCATCGGTAGCGCCATCATGAAAATCATCGAGCAAACCCCCGACCCCGCCCAGAGAGATATTCTGGTTGGCGATTTTATTGCCCGCGTCAAGCAGGCGATACAATCCAGCCATTAACCACTTGCCAAGACTGTGGCATTTCAGTTGTGAATTTGATGGAATTTCGACAACTGTGCAACCAGCGGGTCCGTTACACCGAGCCGTATCGCCGCATTTAAATGCTCTTTTGCCTCCACGGGATTTTTCAGAATCGTAAAAAGAAGCGCCAGGTTGGCATGGGCCTTTCCGTATTCCGGGTCAATCGTCAGCGCGGCCTGAAAAAATTTTGTTGCCGTATTTAAATCATTTTTTTTCGCATAAATCTTGGCGAGTGCATTATAGATTTTCTTGTTCCCCGGCGCTAACCGGACAGCAATTTCCAGGTTTTTTTCCGCCTCTTGAAACTGACCAAGCGACACCAGGTTAATTCCCAAGTTATATCGAGCCGCGGCGTTACCCGGGTATTCGTTCAGAACTTTTTTATAATATTTGTTAGCCTCGTTGGGTTTTTTTTCCTTGTCCAGGGACAAACCTATTTTGAAATTGGAGGCAGGAAGTTCGGGGATCAGATTTTGCGCCTTTAAATATAAATTAATGGCGCGATTATTTTGACCCTTTTCAAACGCCAAGTCGGCTTCTTTCATCGCCTGGATGTATTGCCGGCGGGCATCAACTTCCTGCGCCGTTTTGGACGGCGTGACCGCCTGAACAATGATGTTCAACGAAAAGCCGAATAGCACTCCCAAACCCAATAAAAATTTAAAATGGTTCTTAATCTCTCGTCCATTGTCTTTTTTGAGCCAATAAAAGGAGAAACACAGCAAGCCGACGCAGATGAATTGGGCCAGGGGAAAAACAAACAAAAACAGGAAGTCGTTGTAGTCCCAGCCTTGGGGATGATCGAGAAAAATGAGTCGCATGAAATTGGTCGAGCGTAGCAGGAGATGCGGCTGGTTCATAATCAGGGAGAGTATTGCGTCCAGCGCTTTCAGCGTAAACTCAGGGTCGTTGTGTAGCAGGGTAACTTTATATTGGATAATCATAAAGTATTGCGCCGTTACGCAGAGTGCAACAAACAAAACGGACAAAAACATGCCCAAACGGCTTCGAAAACATTTTTCTAAAATAGCTCCTAAACCCAGCGCAAGAATCGGGAGGCAGACCACCAGGTAACGATATCCATATGTTCCGATAGAATCGTGAATCAAGACAATAAGAGAAACCAGGGATACTAAAAAAACCATTAAGGGGACTCTGATTTCCTTAAGAAAATCTTTTGCCGTTAAAAGGCCCGCAAACCCAATAACCAGTAGTGGGGCTGACCACAGCACCCCCCAGCGCGCTTTCAGCATAACGGCATATAATTTTCCTGGAATAGATAGAAATGACATCCGGGATGTCTCATCCACCACAAAGCTGAAATTAGACGTGTCGATGGGCACGCCATAGAGCCTGTGCCAGGCAAGGAATTGAGGCGATAAAACCAGCATGAAGGAAAGGGAAAAAGCAGTGAAGTATGGTGCGGCAACCTTCATCATTTCTACTGATGAGTTGCGATTGCCGGAGCGTATCAGAAGAAGTTTGTCCGTCATGTAAAGAGCAAAAAAGATAACGTTGACTATGCGAATCATGCACAGGAAACCTAAAATACTTCCAAGCCATGCGTGTAGATAAAGGTTGTTCGATTTCCGATGCTCCAGCCAAAAATAAAAAAACACGACCACCACAAAAAATTCGGCAGTATGGGCCATCCTTTGGCGAATGAATGTGTAATAGATCAGCGGTGAGCCCAGCCAGACCGCCAAGGTTGAAATTAAGGCTGTGAAATCGCCAAAACGCTTTTTTAAAATGCTGAATAAAAGAAGGAGGCCGGCAAAAAGGTAAGTCTGGGAAGCGATCGCTGTCGCCATATAATAAGGAGCGGAATAGCCATCGACGGAAACGGCATAACCCAGCTTGTTATAGATTAAAGCGGCCAGGTGCCCCAGCAGAAAAAACGGCAGGAACAAAACACTTTGCCCGATTTGCCAATAGTTGGACACATAGCCGGTGGAGGTGAATTTTTCAGAATGCGCGTAATGATGTTCATTGATGAAATCCCAGTCGCCATCGAAAAACCCGGACCTCAGGTAGGCGTAATATCCCGTGTCATCGCCGGGGTCGATCGTTGTTACGGAATAATATCCTTTTTGTGTCAGGGGCGGTATCCAATCGTTGAACAGACCCAGCGGCGTAAGAACCAGGAAAAAGAAATAAAACGCCAGACCCAACAGAACAAAATATTTTTTACTTAATGTCTCGTTCTTATTCATATTTTATTTGCCCTTGGCGCAGTCGCTTCAGCAGGTTGCCGAGCTTGCCGATAGCTCATTTTTTAGAGTCCTCGATCATAGCCGATACAACTGCCAGGTTGGCGTGAGCTTCGCTAAATTGCGGGTCACGGGCGATCGCGGCCTGGAACATTTCCCGCGACGCTTCAAGTTTTTTCTGAAACGCATACAAGCGTCCAAGGGAATTGTAAACGGCCTTGTCGGTAGGGAGGATGCGCATTGAGGCGGTAAGATATTTCTCGGCTTGTTTTAAATCTCCGAGCGCCAGGAGGTTGTCTCCCAGATTAAATAATGTGAAGACCTGATTCGGTTCGAGGGACAAGACTTTCCGGTAGTTTTTGTTTGCCTCGAGAAGCAGTTTTTTGGTTTCGTAGACAACTCCTATCTTGTAATAAGTGGTCCAAAGTTCCGGCAATAGTTCGGAAGCCCTTTTGAACAGGGCGAGAGCTCTATCCGCTTGTCCCTTCTGAAGCGACAGGTCTCCTTGCGCAATTAAAGCCGCGGCGATTTTTCGATTGGTAATTTCTTTTGGAGTCTTGTCAGGCGCCAGCGTTCCAACAAGCAACGCCAATAAAAGCGGGGCCAAAACCAGGCCGCCCGCAATGTGCCTGGATTGAAATATCTCTGTCCGGTTCTCCTTCGTTTTAGACGGCCGGCGCCAAGCCAAAACCACCAGCGCAACGCAGATCATTTGTGCCAGGGGAAACAGGATCAAAAACAGAACGTCCTGGTAGTTCCAGGTTTTCGGATGGTCCAGGAAAAGCAATTTAAAAAAATTGCTGGACCGTAACAACGACTCGGAATGGTTCAACAAAACCGATGGAATCCTGGATAAAGCTTTTAACGCAAATTGCGGGTCATTATATATGATCGTGACTTTATACTGGATCAGCATAAAATACTGGCCGGCAATGCAGACACCCACAAAGGCGATTGCCGCGCCGCCGAGCCAACGGTAGCGGGCGCATTTGCTCAAAACAGCGGCCAGGCCCAGAGCCAGGACCGGCAGGCTGGAAATCAGGTGGCGCTGGCTATAGGAGGCGGCATCTTCGGGGTACAAAATGATCATCAAAAACAGGAAGCTTAAATAAACACCGAACCCGAACCGCAACTGCCTCGAAATTCCGTTTCCCAGGAAAGTGCCGATTAAGCCAAGAACCATTACCGGCGCGGCCAGCATCAATCCCCACCGCGTGCTCAGGAAAAGCGACAAGAGTTTAACCAGAAACGGAGACAAGGAAAAGGCGGCCAGGCCCCGTTCCGCGAATGCAATGTGCCGCGCCGGCAGGGAGACGCCATTTAACTGGTGCCACGCCAGGAATTGCGGCAACAGCATCAGGACAAAAAAACCGCCGAAACAGCCGGCACGCACAAACAGGATTTTTACCTTCCGCGATAGCGGAAGATTCTTTCTCGATTGCACGAGGAAAATTTGATCCGCCAGATAAAGCGCCAGAAAAGCCACGTCGAGCAAGCGCACCATGCACAAAAATCCCAGGATACCTCCCATGATGGCGTGCTTGTAATTATCTTCCGATGTTCTCTCCTTCAGCCAAAACCACAGGAAAACCGCGGCCAGAAAGAACTCTGCCGTGTGCGCCATTCGTTGTCGAATGAAGGTATAGTAAATCAGCGGCGAACCCAGCCAAATCGCCATTACGGCTGTCCAGGCGATGAATGGCCGGAAACGTTCTCTTACGATATTAAATAAAAAAAGAAGTCCGGCGAACAGGTAGGTTTGCGAAGCCAGAGCGGTTGCCAAATAATAGGGAGGGGAGTATCCATCGACGGAAACGGCATAACCCAGCTTGTTGTAAATTAGCGCGACAAAATGTCCCAGCAGGAAAAACGGCAGGAACAGGATACTTTGGCCGATCTGCCAATTGTTGAACACATATCCTGTAGGAGTGAACTTTTCGACATGAGCGTAATTTCTTTCATTGATAAAATCGAAGTCGCCGTCAAAAAAACCGGATCTCAGGTAGGCATAATAGCCGGTGTCATCGCCGGGATCGATTTGCGTCGCAAAATAATATCCGGTTTGCGTCAGAGGCGGGATCCAATCGTTGAACAAACCCAACGGCGTGAGCAGAAGAAAGAAGAAACAAAAAACCCCACCGGACAGGACGAGATATTTCTTGTTCATATCGACGATAAAATCCTTTGGGAGCGGCTGGGTTTAAGACAGGCGAAATTGATTTCATCTTTCGAATACTTTAGAATTGGGAACGAGTTGGTACGAAGAGCAGTAAGTGGGTGACGCCGAAACATCGAGTGATTTCTCCTGTTCCCCTTGACAATTATTTTGAGGTTGCCACAAAAAAAGAAATCGTCCAAGAACAATCTGAAACTCTGGTCACGCGCCTGTAGCTCAGCTGGATAGAGCAACGGACTTCTAATCCGTAGGTCGCAGGTTCGAGTCCTGCCAGGCGTACCAGATCTAGTGGGCGATGTCCAGCCGGTCCCGTGGCGATGACGTTGACCTTGCGGGTTTTATTGGTTAAAATTTGTGGTATTATTGAGGTTAGCGTTTTATCCTCCAACTCGGCCGCGCGCATACATTCTGTCAAACCACCATGTCCTTTCCCACTCACCGATCAAGACGACTAAGAAAAAACCAGGCTATTTTACGCATGGTCCGGGAGACTTGTGTTTCGACCGACGATCTGGTCTATCCATTGTTTGTTTGCGAAGGCAAGGCGGTCAAATCCGAAATCTCCTCCATGCCGGGGAATTACCGGTCTTCCATCGACAATGTTGTGAAAGAAGCCCGGGAATGCCGGGCGCTGGGAATTCCGGCGATCGTTCTTTTCGGTATCCCGGACAAGAAAGATGCCCGCGGCAGTGAAGCTTATAATCCGGACGGCATCGTACAGCGCACGGTGCGTGAGGTCAAATCGGCTGTTCCGGAATTGCTGGTTATTACCGATGTGTGTATTGATGAATATACGGATCACGGCCATTGCGGCCTTGTGGAAAACGGAATAATTTTAAACGATCCCACCCTGGAACTGTTGTCGCGGATGGCCTTGACGCACGCCGAGGCGGGCGCGGACATTGTGGCTCCTTCGGATATGATGGACGGACGGGTGGGAGCGATCCGCCGGACGCTGGATGAATCCGGTTTTAGCGATACGATTATTCTTTCTTACGCGGCGAAGTACGCTTCCGCCTTTTACGGGCCGTTTCGGGAGGCCGCCGACTCCGCACCACAATTCGGAGACCGCACGTCGTATCAAATGGACCCGGCCAACGGCGCCGAAGCCATCCGCGAAGTGATGCAGGATATCGAGGAAGGCGCCGATATTGTCATGGTCAAACCGGCGCTGGCTTACCTCGACATCATCCGGCAGGTCCGCGACAGATGCCATGTCCCCGTTGCCGCTTACAATGTCAGCGGTGAGTATTCCATGATTCGCGCCGCCGCCGATAAACAGTGGCTGGATGGCGAGAGAGCTATGATGGAAGTGTTGCTGAGCATCAAGCGAGCCGGCGCGCAAATCGTCCTGACCTATTTTGCCAAGACAGCCGCACGAATTATCAATGAGCGGCAGGACCGCCGCGACGGTATTCCAGCCCAGGTTTAACCAGGCAACCATGTCCATCTTGGCTCAGAATCTCAAATTGATCCGCAAGGAATTGCGATGCACACAATTGGCCATGGCCGATATTTTAAGCGTCGGATTCAGGACCTATGTGAGGTACGAGGCGGGGGAACGTGATGCGCCGGTATCAATTCTCGTCAAAATCGCCAAACTGGGAAACCTTTCTCTCGATCAGTTGCTGACGACCGAAGTGACGGAGCTGGATATCGTTCCGCGTTCAACGGTTGCCAAAAATGAGGTCTTGCCAAAAGTCAAGCACTGTGATTTTCAGTCCGGCAAGATCACCTTTCAGGACCCGCCGGCAAAAGGCCTCCTCGCAATCGACAACTCGGAAAAGAAACTCCTCGGCATTTACAGGAAACTGGATTCGGCGAGTCAGCCGCAATGCCTGGAGAGCGCAAGCCGTATTTTGAATGCGTCCGCAAGGAAAGCGAAAACCTTGCGCGGCAAAAAGAAACCTGCGCCCGCGGCGCAAAAAGCATCCGCCAATCCGCCGGAGAGGCATAAGAAAATCGCAAAGTTGTCAGGAGGGAGCAAGGGAACGCGGGGCCGGAAAAAAGCCGACCGGAGATTTCTTAAGGATAAAGTCAATAAATTGAAAATGATCGCTCAGTCCGTGAACAAAATCACCGTCAAATAATTCGTGAAAACCAACGGCATCAAGTTACATTTGAATGGCACCCTGTTTCTTGCCGCTCTTGTCGGCGCGGTTTTTCTGGAATTTTATTTTCATGTTTTCGAACGGGCTATCGGCAGTTACTTGAAATGGCAGAACCATAATCGTCCGCAATTGGGAAGAATGTGGGACAGGGACCGGCAGAGTATTGTCGCCCAGCATAAAATAGAGTCCATCCTTTCCGATCAGGGGTTGTTGGAGCAATCGACCGATTCCCTGGAGTCCATCGGTCAGCTTTTTCAATCCTTGGCGCCTTCGTCTTCGCTGGTGGTTTCCCGGGAAAAATTTTTAAGCTTGTATTATGATTATCCCGGACAATGGGCGCGCCGCATTATTCCGCCGTTCGACCTGATTAAAATTGATGCTCAAAATAATTGGAGCCGGGTTCTTTTCACTCGTTTGGGGAAATGGGTTTCGATCAGTTTTCTGGGCCGGAATAACGTGCCCATTAGCGAGATGCATTTGTCGCTGGAAAGACTGACGGAAATTCAGTCCACTCGGACCATTCAAAAGGGGCGTTTGGAAGAAGTGGGGATGAAACCCGATCACATCTTCTCGTTCGCCGAATTTATCAGCGTATTGCGGACGTTGGATCCCGCTTCGCAAAAAGCCTTGTTTCCCGACCCGCGGTGGTTTCTGGAAAGGAATTATCGCGTAACGCGGGTTGGGTTTTCGGGTCCGTCCTCCTCGGTGGAGGAGACAAGCGGACCCATGATGTTCGCCATCGAATATGATACCGATTATTACCCCAGCGTTTTGCTGATCCCGGTACCGTTGGAAATGGCCAACAACTTTTTGTCCCAGATAGAAAAGGACGGCCAGGAAAGCGCGGAAAATGGAACCGGCGCCTAGTCAACAACAGCCGCGATCCACAATTCGCTTCCCAGCCTTGCACTTCCTTCGTTTGTGCGTTTTTCCCAAGTTGAAAGCCGGATGAAACCGGTTCCCTTGCCTCGGTTCGGAAACTGCCTTTGTTATGAGGGAGAACGTTTTCCGAGCGCCAACCCTAACTTGCCTTGGGTACAACATTGATGCGTCGCCTGATCAAGAGCTTGATCTCTCTTTTATTTGCCGCAACTCTCGTGGGGATATTTATTCTTGCGGTGGTTTACCTTGCCGTGCGTAATGAACTTCCCCAGCTTCCCGCCCAACTGGAAAATATCAACCTGAGCCTGCCGACCGAAATTTATTCCGCCGATGGCCGGCGCATCAAGGTACTTGGCGAACGCCACCCGGTGCCCTTTGAGGAAATCTCCCCCTATTTTTTGAATGCCGTGGTGGCGGTGGAGGATGCCGCTTTTTACCATCACAACGGACTGGACCATTTGGCGCTGTTGCGCGCCGTGTATATGAATTTCAAAAAGAAGCGAATTGCCCAGGGAGGAAGCACCATTACCCAGCAGTTGTCGAAAAACCTGTTTTTCTCTTTTGAAAGAAACTGGGTGCGGAAGATCAAGGAATTGCTGGTTGCCTTGCAGATGGAAGCGACTTTTTCCAAGCAGGAGATTTTGCAGGCTTATTGCAACCAGATTTATTTCGGCAATGGCGCCTATGGAGTGGAGGAAGCCGCCCAGACGTATTTCGGCAAGCGCGCCAGGGACTTGACATTGTTACAAGCGGCTACGTTAGCCGGCGTTCCCTCGTCGCCAAACGATATTAACCCCTTTGCCGATTACGACCGCTCCCAGCGCCGCGCGAAATATGTGCTGAACCGCATGACGGCTGAAAATTATATTTCTCCAGAGCAACGGGAGGAAGCCTTGAACTCCGGTCTGGAGCTTGCCGTCTCCAGACATAAAACCGACCCCAATCTTTACTTCGCCGATTTTATTATCAAAAAACTGGAAAAGGATTATGGCAAGGAGTTTGTCTATTTCGGCGGTTTGAAGGTATTTACCACGCTGGATGTGCGCTTGCAGGAGTACGCGCAAAGAGCCGCTTCTACTCATTTGAAACTGCTGGACCGTGGCATGGCTCCGGTGGAGGAGAGACGCGAGCCGTTGCAAACGGCGGTGGTGGCCATTGAAAATCAGACCGGCGCCGTACGGGTCATGCTGGGCGGCAGGGATTATTCGTTCAGCCAATTCAACCGTGCCGTTTCCAACAATCGTCTCCCAGGCTCCTCCTTCAAACCCTTTGTTTACCTGACCGCCATGGAAACCCTGGGCTATACGCCCGCTACCGTGGTCGCCGATGAGCCGGTTGCGTTTGATATCCCCGGTACAACGCCCTGGGAACCGAAAAACTTCGAAGAGAAATTTCTCGGGAATGTGATTTTGAAAAAGGCTCTGGAGCAGTCGATCAATGTGGTTTCCGCCAGGCTGGTCCACAAAGTGACGCCGGAAAAAGTTATCCAAACCGCCCGGCGGTTCGGTATCACCAGTCCTCTGGGCAAAAACCTTTCCCTGGCCCTTGGGACTTCGAGCGTGTCGCCGCTGGAAATGGCTTCGGCTTACAGCGTAATCGCCAATCTGGGAATGTTGAATGAGCCGTATTTCATTCAACGGATCGAGGATTTTCAGGGCAACCGGTTGTACGAGCATTTTTTTCACGGCGTTCAACGCTTTTCGCAAAAATCCATTTATCCCTTGCTGGACATGATGCAGGGCGTTGTGAATCGCGGGACGGGCCGGATTGTGCGGAAACTGGGGTTCCGCCACCCCGCCGCGGGCAAAACCGGCACCTCAAATGACTTTAAAGATGCCTGGTTCATTGGCTTCACAAAAGATATTTCCACCGCGGTTTGGGTGGGATATGACAGCAACCACTCCATGATCCGGAAGTCCGGAAAAGGATTGACCGGTGCCGGAGCGGCGGCGCCGGTGTGGACCTTTTTTATGCAAAAGGCTTTGAAAGGAAAAAACAAGGTTCGCTTTCCCGTTCCCGAGGGAATCAAGTTCGTCGATGTCGACATTCACACCGGGCTTCCGGCGAAACCTTCTCTGGGCAAAACGTTGCGCGTCGCGCTTCGCGAGGAAGTGGAGCTTCTGCCTCCGGAGCCGGCTGAGCCGCAAGCACAAACAGGAAGCGCGTCTTCCGTGTTGCCGGTTGAATCCGTTGCACCTTTGCCCGATTCCGGTGCGGTGTCCCCGGCTTCCGCGGATGAGCAAGGAACCCGTCGAGAATAATGGTATTTCAAACGCTAAAATTTTTTCTGGTGCGGGTGGGGTTATCGGTTTTTCTGATGATAACCCTGGGCTTCGGGGCGCTTTATTTTTTTCATGAAGTCGCCCTGCCTCATGCCCGCGTTGATGACACGCTCATTCAGTGGCTACTCAGTTTTGTCTGCCTGTTTTTGGGGTTTTTCGCTTACGGGCTTTTCGGCGAGCACTCGTTTGACGACGCCTTGCGTTCGCTCAAGGGCGCCGGGCTCGAAGGGATGAAAGAAAAGGAGATCATCCGGCAATTTGATGATCTGCTGGCGTTTACTTTTTCCTCATATTTTCTGCCGGGTCGGGGACGCCGGATGCGCAAGGAGGTAGTCCGGGAATATGCGTCGTATCTGCATTCCATCGGCAAGGACGACCCCGCCGCCCTGAGAATTTATCTGAAAGCGTTTTTGCAAAACCCGGACGACCCCCGTTACCGGGTTCCATTGCTGTCCGTCCTCAAGCGCGCCGACAAGTTGCGGTCCGCGGAGATCGACTTGTTATTGGTCATGCTCAAGACCGAGGCGGGGGTGGACAAAATCGTGGCCTCTCATCTGGCTTCCGTCTTTTTGGAGCAGAAACGCTTCAACCGCAAAACCGAACCCGTGTTCCTGGCCGCCGTTGAAAACGCCGACGAGAATGCCGGGGAAATCATCCGCTTTGTCCTGCCGCGACTGCTGGCGAAAAACCGGTCGGACGAGTATGCCCTCAACTTCTACCTTCAGGCGCTGGCTTTTCATCCACCCGAGGAAGCACAACTGCGCGAAATCATCGGTGAAAGTTTTTGCCATGGCCATTGGGAGGCCGTCTCCCCCGAGTTGCATGAAAAATGCGGAGAAATTTTTAACGAGTTGGAACAAGAGCAACAAGAGAAAATTCTGCGGCAGGTTAAAGAAAGCAGTGTTTCCGAAAAATGGAAAAACCTGAAGCTGTTCATGCGCGAGGATGTCAAGGACCTGGAGCGCTTGAAACTGCGGTTGGGAATCATCAAATCCGGGTTCGCCTTTTTTCGGGATGGCGTTTTGGAATTGGCCCGTATTCTCAGAATCCTGGTTAAAAAGGCAATCCTTAAACTCCTGGATGGGTTGATCCTGTTTAACCGTTCCTCGTTACGGTTCAAGCTGGTTAGCCTTTTCCTGTCCGTGGTGCTGGTTGTGGGTGTTGCGGGGTTATGGAAAATTCAACAGCAAAAATCCATCGCAACGGGGAAAACCGCGGGAGGTTCCCTTGTCGGCGGAGCATCGTCGAAAGATTCCGGCGTGCGCAAAATCCATACCATACAAATCGCCGCCGTGACTTATAAAAAGAAAGCAGACCGCATGGTCAAGAAACTTCGTAAAAAAGGAATAAAGAGACTGTATGTCGTTAAAACCAGGCGCCGGACCGGAGGCTACTGGTATAAAATCCGCCTGGAAAAATTCGACAATAAAAACGATGCCCAGCGTTATGCCGATCGCCTGATTGCCCGCAAAATTATCAAAAACTATTTCATCGTCACTTATGTCCCGCAATCGCCTTGACAATGTCCAGATAAACGTTGCGCTCGGAGTGGATGGTGAATCCGGCCTTTTTCAGGTTTCCCGCGGTATCGCGGTCGAGGTGGGTTCCGGAAAGGCGCGTGGTGACGAGGGACATGGATTTCAGGATCAAGGCGAAAACCGGGTTGCGGCTCAATACATGTTCGAACATCAGGATGTGGCCGCCGGGCGTTAGAACCCGTCTCAGTTCCCTCAAGCCCAGGACGGGATGCTCCACGGAGCAGAATGTGCAGACGGTGAGAATGGTGTCGAACGTGTTGTCGGGAAAAGCCAGGATTTCGGTGTCCATGAGGGCAAGCTCGATGCGGCCCGGATAGCGCGTGGCGCGTTTGCGGCATTGCTCCAGCATGTTGCGGCTGATGTCGATGGCCGTGATGTGCAGGCCGGAGGGGAAATGAGCGATTTCCTGCCCGGTGCCGACGCCAACGTACAGCACCCGGCCGCGCATTTGCCTGAAAAATTTCATCTGCGCTTTTGCCCAACGGCGGGTGTCGCCGCTTTTAAGAAAATCGTAGCTTTTGGCGATGCGGTCGAATTTTGCTTTTTGGGTCATGGCGGACTCGTCAGCCTGCGGTTGCAGTAATGAATGACCGCGGAGACGAGCAACCCGGCCACGGCGCCCGCCCAGGCGATCCCAAAAACCGCAATCCCGCCCCACGCCGCCATCATGCCGCTCATCATTCCAACCGTCATGCCAATGAGGGATAGCGGAATCATGACCTCGAAAGCCCCAAGGAAGGGCATCAGCAAAAACATCAAGACGAGTTGCAAGGCCATGCCGCAAAATCCGCCTGCCAGCATTCCCGGCAACAAGCTGAAGCCATCCGGTACCATACGGGCGACGGCAAAGGCCACGAAGCCTCCCGACAGGGTGGCAATGAGAGGATCTATTATTTTATAGTTCACGGCGTCGGTATTCTTGGATATCATGTGAACCTTTAGGATATCCGGACATCTGTTTGCTGGAGTGGATTGAATGCCAAATATAAACCTGAATTTTGAAAATGTAAAACCCTTCGTTTCGGAGGCGGAGATTTTTTCCCGGCAGGGAGAGGTGGATCGATTGCACGGCGCTCTGGAGAAAGGGGAGGGGGCGGGCGGTGATTTCCTCGGCTGGCTGCATCTGCCTTCAAGCATTACGGATGCCGTCTTGCGCGAGATCGAGGATACGGCGTCTTATATCAGGGAAAATTTTGACTTGTTTATTCCCGTCGGTATCGGCGGGTCCTACCTGGGGGCGCGCGCGGCGATCGGATTTTTGTCCCCCGCCTTCCGCCATCGGCAGGCGTCGGATGCCGCGCCGGAAATTTGTTTCGCCGGACAGAATATCGATTCGGATTATATCGCCGATTTGCTTAGTCTGGTTGCCGAGAAAAACTTTTGCCTGAACGTCATTTCCAAATCCGGGACGACCACGGAGCCGGCTCTGGCGTTTCGCCTGCTCAGGGAAGCATTGGAAAGGAAGTTCGGCGCCGCCGAGGCGAGGAAACGCATCTTTGTCACCACGGACAAGGCGAAGGGCGCGCTGAAAAGTCTGGCCGACCGTGAGGACTACAAGACTTTCGAGATTCCCGATGACGTCGGCGGACGCTATTCCGTTTTAACGCCGGTAGGGTTGTTGCCGATGGCGGTAGCCGGTATTGATATCCGGGAGTTGGTGGCGGGTGCGCGGGCGGTTGAGGAGAGTGCGTCCCGCACGTCGGAGATCGGCGATAACATGGCCTACCTTTATGCCGTCATCAGAAACCTGTTGTACGGCAAGGGAAAGCGGATTGAAATTTTGGCTTCCTTTCATCATTCCCTGGCGTATACTCTGGAATGGTGGAAGCAGTTGGCGGGGGAAAGCGAAGGGAAAAACGGCCGCGGCATTTTTCCCGCTTCGCTCCAGTACACCACCGACCTGCATTCCATGGGACAGTGGGTTCAGGACGGCCAACGCGCCCTGTTTGAAACGTTCCTTGTGGTCGATTCTCCCGCAAGCCGGGTTGTCGTGCCCCGGTGCGCGGAAGACGCCGACGAGTTGAATTACCTTGCCGGGAAGACTCTGGATTTCGTCAATGATAAAGCTTATCGGGGAACTGCCAGGGCGCACCTGGAGGGCGGCGTTCCCAACATGACTCTGTCCCTGAAGGACCGCACGCCCCGGTCGCTGGGGGAGTTGTTTTATTTTTTCGAACGCGCCATCGCCATGTCCGGTTATCTTTTGGGAGTCAATCCGTTCGATCAGCCGGGCGTCGAATTTTACAAGAAGAATATGTTTTCTCTTTTGAACAAGCCGGTGAAAGGATAACGACATGGATCTCGCCAGCAGGAAATTGGAAGAAGTGATTCACGACACCGCCTGCGTGGAAGTCGGCGGCGGCGAACCGCCGGTTGCCGATTCCCACGAATTATCGGCCAAACTGGTTTCGCTGGGCACGCAACTATGGATCGACACGGGTGATCTGGATTTGGCCCGTTCCATCTGGAAAAAGGAATTCACCTCGTTGACGACCAACAACACCCTGGCCAACCAGGTGGTGCAGAAGGGCGTCATGGATCAAGTGATCCGGGAAACAGTCGGCAAACTGCGGGACATCGCTCCCGATTTGCCACAGGAAGATTTGATCATGGAGATCGGCTTCGTCATCAATTGCAAGATCGCCCTGCGGTTGGTGGAGGCTTTTCATTATAAAGTGAGCGTGGAGCTTCATCCCTCGGTTTCCCGGGATATCGAGAGGACCCTGTATTATGCCCGCCGGTATCATAAAGTTTGTCCGGAATTCTTCAACGTCAAGATTCCCCTGACTCCGGAAGGATACCTGGCCGTGCGGCAATTGCGGCGGGAGGGGATTCCGATCAATTTTACGCTGGGATTTTCGGCGCGGCAGAACTATTTGGCGGCGGTGCTTGCCGGCCCGGATTACGTTAATGTTTTTCTGGGGCGGCTCAATCAGGTGACGGCCGACAATTCCATGGGCACGGGCAAGGGAGTTGGAGAAAAGATCACCCTGGCGACGCAAAGGGCGATTCGCGAACTGAGAGACCAAAACTCGTCCATTCAAACTCGATTGATCGGCGCCAGCGTCCGCAACGGGGACCAGGTGGCCGCCCTGGCGGGCCTGGATGTTTTGACCGTTCCACCGGCGGCGATGAAAGATTTTCTGGACTCGGGACGCACTCCGGACCAGGTTGAGAGCCGGATCGACCGGGATATCGCCGCGGACGTTGTTGCCGACGCCCGCTTCCCGGCGCTTTGGGACATCCCGGCCGGCTTTAAGGAGTTTTGCAATACGCTCGTCAAGTCCGACCGGCTGGATGGCTTGTCGGGGGAGAACCTTGTTGAGGTTTGTGAAAGTTCCGGCATCAACTTGTTTCACCGGTTTTCCCGGGACGATCTTCGCGGGATTTACGATCACGGCAAAATCCCCCGGCTTGCCGATTGGGACGGCGATATAGCGCTGGACGACTTGATGACCCAGTCTGCCTTGCAGTCGTTCGCCAGGGATCAGGATGCCCTGGACGACCGGATACGGTCTTTTCTCGAGTAGCCTGTGAAATCGCGGGTCATTCTGGCGGGAGACATTGGCGGGACGAAGGCGCTTCTGGCTTTGTTCGAGGAAAAAAACGGATCGTTGACGCAAGTCGAGGAGGCATCTTTCGCCAGCGAGGATTATGCGGGCCTGAAGGAAATTCTGGACGACTTTTTGCGGCGAACCGGTGCGGCAATCGAAAAAGCCTGTTTGGGCGTACCGGGTCCGGTAGTTCATGGAAAATGCCGCACCACTCATCACCACTGGTGGATCGATGCCGGTGAGGTCAGCAATCAGCTAAAGATCGACGACGTTTTTTTGATCAATGACATGGAGGCCTTGGCCTATGCCGTTCCCTTCCTGCCGGAAGACCGGTTCGAAGTCCTGCAAGCCGGGGATGGGGAAAAAAGGAGTCGGATCGGTCTGATTGCGCCTGGCACGGGGTTGGGGCAAGCTTTTCTTATCGTATTCGGCGGTGGGGAGTTTGGCGTTCTGCCTTCGGAAGGTGGGCATTGTGATTTTGCCCCGCGAAACGAACTGGAGTTCGAGCTGTTCCGCTTTCTTCGGCAAACCTATGAACGGGTAAGCATTGAGCGGGTGCTGTCCGGGTATGGCCTTTCCCACATTTACCGGTTTATCGTGCAATCCCGTTCCCTGAGCGAACCCGATTGGCTGATGCGGGACTTCCGCGAAAAAGATGCCCCCGCCGTGATTGCCCAAAATGCTCTCCTGAAAAAATCACCCGCCTGTGAACAAGCGTTGGACCTGTTTGTCTCGATCTTTGGAGCGGTGGCGGGCAATATGGCGCTTCAGGCGCTGGCCGGTATTTGTCTGGGAGGCGGTATTGCTCCGAAAATCATTGCCAAGCTTAAGGAAGAAACGTTCATGGAAGCTTTTCTGGCAAAGGGGCGGTTTCGAGACCTGCTTCGAGGGATACCGGTCAAAGTGATTATAGACGACAAGGCCGCCCTCCTCGGTGCCGCTCGGTACGCGATTCGCGGGGTGACGGGACGACAAGGAATCAGCGAAATTCGGGATTCCCGGGAAGGTGGCCGCAAATGAATTGCAATCCACCTTGGATGAAATAAGAAACCATAGCGCCATTTTTAAGCTCAGCATTTTCCCCATTTTCAGGGCCGTTTCCGGTTGCTTGACATTTCAAATCTTGTGAACTAAACTGATTAAATGAACTGTTGTTGGGCGTAGTGCTTGTTTTTTAAGCGAAAACGCGAGTAGAGACAGTGTGTCTTTAATTATTTTATCACTACTGTCCGGGGAAATTCATAACTTCGTGCTTACAGCCCTTTTATAAAAACAAATCTATTGTTTTTTAAGGAGTTATCTTTTTTCGATTCATGCTGTCCGGTAAAACCCGGATGTTAATCCCTGAAAGGTTTTTCGGGAATCGTTTGAGAATCCCTTTTCATTGTGGAAATGGGTGTTTATAGCCGTTTAAAGGGCTCCTTTGTGCTGTCCGGTAAAAAAAAGAGCCCAATTAAGCCTCATGTTTTCAAAGGAATTTTTAATTTTCCCCGGACACTACTGTTATTTTATGAAAGTTTTGGTGCTAAGGAGGCAAGGAATGAAGAGGATTTTAGCTGTAGCTGTTATAGGATTTTTGTTGTTGTCGGCAGGTGCGGTAAGCACGGTAAGCGCTGAAGGCACGGATGATTCCAGTTCCAGTTCCGATTCCAGAAATGGTGCGGACAGGCCGGAGGACAGGGAAGAGTTCCAGGACAGGTCTGGAGGAAGCGATGACACAAGGAGGACCAGCAACACTCATAACAGCGGGTTCGAGGGTATCTGGAACCTGGACGGTTTGGGTACAAACTGGGTTGGCGTGACGGTCAGTGGCAGTAAAATCATTATGTTAAAATATCAACCCGGCCAGCTTTCAAGTGCCTTGGCGGGCTCGGTTGTCGGCAGTGTCGCATCGTTGGGTTTTGCCACCGATGCTTCTACGTTTGCGGCTACATTGACTTTGGTATCATCCACTACGGCAACTCTGGCCGTACTGAGCTGTGTGCCAAAGCCCGGTCAAACCTGTTCGTTCCCAACCGGGAGCAATTTTGGGCTTACCAAGGTTTTTGAGTAAGACTGAACGATAAAGCGGTTTGATAGATGAGGTTTTTTGGCGCGGGAAAATTTTTGGTATACCTGTTCTCCGGAGTGTTGACCGGCATTTTCCTGTTGGCGGGTTTTTCCGACTCCCGTGGCCAACCGGTGCCGGAATTAGTTATACGATATGAGCAATCCCGTCTCTCCGCGGACGTGCGGAGGGTTCCCGTTTCTGAGGTAGTGAGAGAACTGCAAAGAAAAACGGGTATAGAATTTTCCCGCGTCTTTCTTCCGGATATTCAAATCTTCGGGAAGTTCGATAACTTGTCCCTGGAAGACGGCATCAGAAAGCTGTTGCCGTTGAACACGATTTTCGTTTATGGGGACACCCCGGGGAAAATCGATTCCGTTATTATTCTCTCCTCTTTCGAAGGACTGCCGGGTGCAAGCAGGCCCGCTTCCCCGGCGGTTCCTGAAAGCAAAAAACCGCCTCGCATTCCCTCGGTGGGTTTGCCTTTCGTTGGCCGGGGGACCCCTCAACAATCGGAGGCAACCCGAAACGAGGTCCGCCTGAAAAGGCTTGACTCCAAACTCAGGCAAATTCAGGACGGCATGGACGCTTACCCATGGATCCGGCAATTGAAGGACCCCGACCCGGAAAAGAGATTGCAGGCGGCTGTTCAATTGGGAGAGCTGGGTACGGAGGCGGCAAAAAGCGCGCTTTTTCTGGCGCTGGACGACGAAGAAAAAGAGGTGCGGGATGCGGTTGTCCAGCAACTGAAAGAGGTAGATGAACGTAACATTTTCCGATCATTCAGGAAAGCGTTGCAGACTCCGGACGAAGCCGCTCAAAACGATGCTCTGGAATTGATCCGCGTTCAATCCGGCCCCAAATGGGTGGCGTTACTGGAAGAGGGCATCGAGCCGGGTCTGTTTGCCGACTCTCTTAAAGATAAGGCGAAAGCTATCCTCAAAAGCCTTCGACAAAAGGGGCCTTGAAAGAGCCGGCGGACGGTTTTAAAATCCGTTGCCGCTCGATTCAGTTCCCGCCGTCCGCGTCGTCTTTTCCCACGAGGAAGTACAGGGCGGCAAGAGCGGCAAAGGCTATCAAAATTTTCCAGTATATTTCGTTGTAATCCATTTTCGAGCCCTTTCTTAAGCGGGTTGGCAAAAAATCGACCTTCAGGCTGAAGGATGATTTTTTTAAATCGCCAGTGCCTTTATCCTGCCGATCAGTTCCTCCACGAAGAGGTCCAGGTAGTGGGGCGCGGCCGCCGACACGTGAGGCTGGATGAGGACGTTGTTCATAGCCCATAGAGGCGAGTCTTCCGGCAGGGGTTCCCGGTCGAACACATCGAGGTAAGCCCCCGCGACAAGGCCTTTCCGCAAAGCGTAAACAAGGTCATCTTCCCGGTAAACATTTCCCCGTCCGATATTATACAGGAAGCAGTGTGGCGGCAATGCCTGGAAATGGTTGCGCGTAAATATTGCGTCAGTTTGCCGCCCGCCCGGAAGCGCCAGTATCAAATGATCGGTTGTGCCCAGTTCCTCGCTCAGCCGGTCGGCGGTGACGATGCGGTCTTCCGGAGAAAAGTATGAGGGTGCGGGCGCGGGCGTTCGCTTGATCCCCGTCAGGATACAGCCGAACGGTTTGAGGGCGCGCCCGATTGCGCGTCCGATATTGCCGAAACCCAGCAGAGTCACTCGCGCTCCATGGAGCGAGGCGATTTTTTGCGCGATTTTCTCTCTTTCCCAACGGCGTTGCTGTTGCATTTCCGTAGAGAACCGGAACGACTTGCAAAAATATAATGCGGCTCCCACTACGCTTTCCGCGATCATTGGGCCGTGAAAACTCCCGAAAGAAAGTTCCAATCGGCAGTTGGGGGCGATGTCGATCCACTCCCGGCCCGCCGCCGGTGTGGCGAGTAGTTTCAGCTTGGGCGCCGAGGCAAGCCAGTCCTTCTTGAAATACCAGACCACCGCCACCTCCGCCTCAGGCAACCGTTTGAGAAACTCCCTGGATTCTTCGCAGACGATCACCTTGTATCCGGGCAGTTCGCGAGACAGTTTTTCGCTATGCCGGGATTTGAGATTCCAGGCCCCAACATGTGGGTGAGTCAGATACGCCAGAAGGGTTTTTGTCATATCCCGATTTATCTCAAAGTGGCCATATTATTTATTAGTGTATTATTATGTGCACATATGATTCATGGGGCATCGGTGCCTCGTTCTAGTAACTTTTTGAAAAATAAGCCATTAATTTTATTTATATGTTTTGGTACATAAATTGCTATCTATTTAATTGATTACAAATTGGAGGAATATCTCATGACACGATCTGACTTAGCAACCAAGTTATCCTTGCGGATGAAAATTTCCAAGGAAGAAGCGGACCGGTATTTGCTGTCATTTTTAAATGCCATCGTCACTGGTTTAAAAAAGGACCAGCGAGTAGTGATTCAGGGTTTCGGTTCTTTCCACGTCAAGCACTACAAGGCAAGAATCGGCAAAAAACCCATTTCCGGCGAACCCATCAGCATTCCGAGCCGGAGCAAGCCGGTTTTTTATGCCGGTAAGGAACTGAAGGCGATCATTAATCGCACCCGGAAGGCGGAACGTTTTGTCCATGCTACGCCGGCGGAGATGTCTTTTTTCGTTCAAGCCCGCAAGTAAAATAGCAACTCCGGCGGATTTTTTCCATGGTCCATTTCCTGATGCGGTTTTCGCTGGAGTTCTTGTCGGGGACGCCTTATTGGGGGCCGTCTTTAAAAAATGTTGTTGTCTTTCTTCCTTAACATTACCGAATGATAATGTTCCGGCAATGTTCCGGTAAGGATGGCGGATATATATTGCAACCATGGATAATTTAAATTTTGTGCGCTTTTAAAAGGAGAAAAAAATGAGAAAAGTTTTAGCTGTAGCCATTGCAGGAATTTTATTGTTGTCGGTTAGCGCGGTAAGCACGGTTAGCGCGGATGGCTCGAACGATTCCAGTTCCGATTCCAGTTCCGATTCCAAGCTTCGGGGAGACGGATCTGTGGACGACAACCAGGACGGGGATCGCCGCCGTGGTGCGGATAAGCCTGAAGACGACACAATGAGAATCAGCAACACCCATAACAGCGGGTTCGAGGGAATCTGGATATTGACCGGTCTGGGTACAAACTGGGTTGGCATGACGGTCAGCGGCAATAAAATTATCCTGTTAAAATATCAACCCGGTCAGCTTTCAAGCGCCTTGGCGGGCTCGATTGTCGGCAGTGTCGCCTCGCTGGGTTTTGCCACCGACGCTTCTTCGTTTGCGGCTACCTTGACTTTGACATCATCCACTACGGCAACCATCGCTGTAACCAGTTGCACTCCGAAACCCGGTCTTACCTGCTCGTTCCCGAGTGGGAGCAATTTTGCGCTTGCCAAGGTTTTTGAGTAAGGCGGATTTTTTCTATGCTATACTTTCTTTATTGGGTTTCTACCTGCATCGTTTCGATGAATCGTTGGATTTCCCCGTGTTGTCCTGAAGAGGCGCCATGTCCGACCCCAATATTTGCGGCAAGTGCGGCGAGAAAAGCATCTTGAAGGGGGATATCGGCCTGCGGACCAGCCGCGATCTGGAATTGATCATGGTTGTACGCAAGGATCATGGCGTTGAAAAAAAAATCCCGCTTCAACCCCGGGTTTGCGGTAAATGCGGCTATGTGGATTTTTTTGTGCAGGAACCCGTCAATTTAAGAATTACGGCGAAGGACAAACCCATCAATCCGGATTACAAACACCGTCCCTTGCTGGAATCCGATTTTTGATCGGTTCCCCTCAGGGCGACCTCCTCCCTTTTGGTTCCATCTAAGCTCTTGCCTTTCAAGGTTAATTGAGTGAGAATACGATCGGTTTGAATTGCCGGGCGCAATGCCCGGCAGTTGCTTGTGACAGGACGGATTATTTTCGCGGGTTGTGGAAGCCATGAAAATAGTTTGTTGGGGTCCTGAAAGCTTTTCCATCCTCTCCCGGCCCTGAACCTCGGTTGTTGATAAATGGACCGACACACAAAAGACCGACTGCACTTTCTCCTCCTGAAACTGCACTCCCTGACCGGCATCCTTCCCATCGGTCTTTTTCTGGTGTTTCATCTGGGGTTTAACTCACTGCGCACCGTTGGGGTAACCCAGTATCGGTTTGGTATCGACCTGATCAACAATACGCCGTTTCTGATATGGATTGAGGTGTTTGTTATTTACATTCCCCTGTTGTTCCATTCCTTCATGGGGTTTTACATAGCGTATTTGGGCAAAACCAATGTGTTCCGTTACCGTTATGCCCGCAACTGGATGTACACCCTGCAACGGGTTACGGGCGCCATTGTATTTGTATTTTTGATTTATCATATGGGGACCACGGTAGTTCCCAAGATGATCGCCGGAAAGACGTTGTTCGCCGCCGCCCCGTTTTTGATCGACATTATGAACGGGGAGTTTCACGACTGGCAGGGGCGGGTGATTTATCTGGTGGGGATCGTTGCGGCGACGTTTCATTTCGCCAATGGCTTGTGGGGATTTTGTGTTTCGTGGGGAATTATTATCGGCCGCAACGCACAGCGCAACGCGGCCATTGTGTTCATGCTGATCGGGCTGGTTCTTACGGCGATGGGTGTCGCGACCGTTGCCGAGTTCTCGTTGAACCCCCTGCCGGCCGGATCTCTTTGACAATCGGGAAAGATGGAGCATCGCAAGCGTAAAGTCATTGTTGTCGGCGGCGGCCTGGCGGGTTTGTCGGCGGCCATTAAAATTTGCGAACTCAATATTCCGCTGGTCATGGTGTCGTACCAGTCCGTCAAACGCTCGCATTCGGTGTGTGCCCAGGGCGGCATCAACGGCGCCATAGATACCAAGGGCGAGGGCGATTCGCCGGAAATCCATTTTTACGATACGGTGAAAGGCGGCGATTTTCTCGCCCACCAGCCGCTGGTGCGGGACATGTGCCACCGGGCTCCCGCGATCATCCATTTGCTGGACCGCATGGGTGTGGCGTTCAACCGGACGAAGGAGGGGCATCTGGATTTTCGCCGGTTCGGCGGGACCTTGTATGCCCGTACGGCTTTCGCCGGGGCGACCACCGGACAGCAATTGGTCTATGCCCTGGACGAGCAGGTGCGGAAATACGAGAGCGACGGCCTGGTCACGAAAATGGAATGGCATGAGTACCTTGGCGCGGTGATCGATTCCGGGGGAACCTGCCGCGGCGCGGTGGTGCATGACCTGCGCGCCGGGAAAATTTTCTCCCTGCCCGGGGACGCGGTGATCCTCGCCACCGGCGGGCCGGGCAACGTCTATGCGCGTTCCACCAATTCCACGGTGTGCACCGGCGCGGCGGCGGTTTCCGCTTATTTGCAGGGCGTCAAATACGCCAATGGGGAGTTTATTCAAATCCATCCCACCGCCATCCCCGGACAAGACAAGTTTCGGCTCATGAGCGAATCGGCCCGCGGCGAGGGCGGCCGCATCTGGGTGCCCAGAAAACGCGGCGACAGCCGCCCGCCCAACTCCATCCCGGAGGAGGAACGTTATTATTTCCTCGAGGAAAACCACCCCCTTTTCGGAAACCTGGTGCCCCGGGACGTTGCCAGCCGTGAAATCTACGATGTGGTTTACAAGAAAAATCTCGGCATCGGCGGCCAGACCATGGTTTACCTGGACCTGACTCACAAGTCCGAGGCGTTTCTTGAAACCCGCCTGGGAGGCATCCTCGATATCTACCGGAAATTCACCGGCGAGGACCCCAGCAAGGTGCCCATGAAAATTTTCCCCGCCGTCCACTATTCCATGGGCGGCCTGTGGACCGACTATGAAGCCGACGGGCATGGCATGATCGATCACGCCTCGCCGAGAAACCAGATGACCTCCATCCGCGGCCTGTATGCCGCGGGCGAAGCCGATTATCAGTATCACGGCGCCAACCGGTTGGGGGCCAATTCGCTCCTGAGTTGCATTTACTCCGGTTTGCTCGTCGGGCCCGCCATCGGCACATACCTCAAAAATCTGGATCGGGCTCATGAAGACCTGCCTTCCACCACGTTCAGTCAGGCGGAAACCGAATGGAATGACCGGTTCGCCGAGATCAAGGCGATGAAAGGCAAGGAAAACCCCTACTCCCTGCATCAGGAATTGGGCGCCTTGTTGCTGGAGGGAGTCCTCATCGTCCGTGAAAATAAAAAGTTGCGCGAGACACTCTCGCGCATCGAGGAGATTGAAATGCGGTTCAAGGGGGTTCAATGCCTGGATACGGCGGATTGGGCCAACCCGACGGTTAGTTTCATCAACCAGTTGCGGTCGATGATTCATCTGGCGCGGATTATCACCCAGGGCGCCCTGATGCGCGACGAATTTCGCGGCGCCCACTACAAGCCCGAGTTCGATCTGAACCAGCCCGCGGATTTCGATCCGCACGAATATATTGATTATCTGGAAAGGTCCCAATACGGGGAAGTGAAAGAGGATGAGTTCCCGTCCGGCCACCTGGTTTATATGAAGCGGTTTGAGGACAACAACAAAAAATGGTTGAAGACGACCATTGCCCGGCTCAAGGACGGAAAACCGGAAATTTCCTACGAGGAGGTGGATACTTCGCTCGTTACGCCTCGTCCCAGAAAATACGACTGAAAGGCCGACCATGGATTCGCGGACAATCACGTTAAAAATCAGGCGGCAGGATGCGGTGGACTCGCGCGCTTATTGGAATGCCTTCGAGTTGCCTTTCAAACCGTTCGCCAATGTCATTTCCTGCTTGCAGGAAATCCAGAGAAATCCCGTGACCGTGGAAGGCAGGGAGGTCGCCCCGGTCGTATGGGATTGCAATTGCCTGGAGGAAGTTTGCGGCTCGTGCACCATGGTGATCAACGGCCGGGTACGGCAGGCCTGCACCGCCCTGGTGGATAAACTGGAGTGTCCCATTGTTCTGGAGCCCATGTCGAAATTCCCGGTGGTGCGGGACCTGCAGGTTGACCGCCAACGCATGTTCGATAACCTCAAAAAAGTACATGCCTGGATCGAGATCGACGGCACCTATGACATCGGCGAAGGGCCGGTGATCCCCGAAAAGCGGCGCTCCAAGGCGTACACGCTTTCCGAATGTATGACTTGCGGATGTTGCCTGGAGGCGTGTCCGCAGTTTACGCTCGACAATGCCTTTCTCGGCGCCTCGACCTTCAGCCAGGTGCGCCTGTTCAACATGAATCCGATCGGGCAAATGAGCAAGGAGGAACGGCTGGAGGCGGTTATGGGGGAGGGCGGTATTGCCGATTGCGGTAACGCCCAGGTGTGTGTGGAAGTTTGCCCAAAAAATATTCCGCTGACCGAGTCCATTGCGGAAATCGGCCGCCAAACCTCATTGCAAGCCCTGAAAAATCTGTTCGTCAAATAAAACGTCTGCGGTTTTTGAACCGCGAGTGCGCCTGCTTTGCGGAAGTCCGCCGGTTTTGAATTCAAAACGCAGGGATTATTTGTTATGCTATAATCCTTTGCCGGACGATTACCGGCACGGGGTTGCCGTTGCTACC
>JBHHYO010000013.1:0-46996 GCA_046757665.1 Nitrospinales bacterium | reverse complement strand
GTCTTGCTGTACGCCTTGTCCCTCGTGATACATCAAGCCGAGATTGAATTGCGCCCAGGCAACCCCCTGTTCGGCGGCCAGCCGATACCATTTCACCGCCTGCTGGTAATCCTTCTGCACGCCCAGGCCTAACTCATACATCAAGCCGAGAGCGTTTTGCGCCTCGGCGTCGTTGGGGTTTTCGCGGACGGCTTGTTTATATTTTTCGAATAGGGCGGTAAAGGTATCGGCGGCAGTCACGCCGGGAGCGGCGAGGAAAAGGCAAAGGGCAAGCAAGGCTGGTAAAACGGATTTTTTCATGATAGTGAAACCTCCCGCACCCTAAAGGGTATCTACGATTTTTGGCGTTTCGGATAGTGGAACTATAACCCCACGGGGCCGGTTTGGCAATGGGGTTTTGACCTTTGAAAAGAACCTTTGCATGAGTATCCCTGTTTGATCGTCATTGCGAGGCGACAGCCGAAGCAATCCAGGCTTTCTGGATCGCCACGCCGCTGGTCGCGGCTCGCGATGACAACCGGCTCGTGTTTCATCCTTCGACAAGAGCAACGTTCATGCCAAAACCGGGAAAGCAAAAAAAATAACCACCGATGAACACAGAGAACAAAACAAATCCTTATTTCCCTTTATAAATCAAGGACGGGTATCCGTGTTTATCTGTGTCCATCCGTGGTTTTAAAATTTCGCCGTGCATGGTTTACGCATGGACCGCGCCTCACCGTGCATGGACCATGCGTCGCGGATAAGGTCATGGTTCGACAAGCTCACCATGACAATAAGGAAGAATCCCTTTTGAAGGCTTTTCGGCAACTTGCTGATCAAAGCTGGTGGATCAGGGCTTGTATTTTTTCGCGGTCTTTGGGGCGAGGGGGGGCATTGCCGAAGCGGCATTTTTCGTAAAACGCGGTGACGGTCTCCACCAGCCGGCGTTTTTCCGGCGCCAGGGGCGACAGGTGGTTCAGAAACTCCCGGGGAGTCCAGCGGCCGCTTTTCGGAACGCCGCGTTTCTCCAGCCGGCGCAACATTTTCTTGTACAGAATGACCGCCAGGGCCTGGGGCGGTTTGCGCGACAGTCCGAGCCACCAGCCGTTCCTTTGCCACAGGCTGAAGACAATAATAATGCCCGCCGCAAGCAAAATCCACACGGGATGTTGTTTCAGGTATTGAATGGACTCCCGCCACTCAAAGGAGCGAAGCGTTTTGAACCGGTCGGCGACGGCTCGTCCGCGCGAGCTGAAAAAGCGGACGATTTTTATTTGGTCCTTGATGGAGTAGCGGATGACGTAGCGTTGCCAGTTCAGCCGCATCAGGTCCATGAAAAGCGACAGCGGCCCGTTCAGCAGGGTTGCCATCGAGGGGTCCGGCGGCGTCGGATCGTAAACCGTCCAGCCTTGCCCCGGAATAAACGCCTCGACCCAGGAGTGGGCGTTCTGCTCCCGGACGATCATGTAATTGCCCCATTCATTCCACTCCATCCCCATGAACCCGTTGACCATGCGCGCCGGAACGCCGTTCAGGCGAAGCAGAATGACCATGGCCGAGGCAAAATATTCGCAGTGCCCTCTTTTGCGTTGAAACAGGAATTCATCGAGACTGGATTTATTGGTTTGCTTGACCATCTCAAGGGAATACTCGAATCCGTCGCGGAAATAGTCCAGGATATTGTCGGCTTTTTGCGTGAACGAATCGCCGGGCCGGGCCAGGCTTTTCGCCTGCCGGATAATTTCGGGGCTGAGTTCCGGCAGTTGCAGGAAGCGTTTCAACAATTTTTCATTGTGCGTGAAGGGCTCGGGGGTGGCAAAACCGGCTTGCGCGCGGCTGATGTCGGAGATCATGTTATATTTTCGCGGCCCGGCCCGGTAGTCCACCGTTCGCAGGACGAACCCCTGATCCATTTTCAAGGCGCGGAAAGGCCCGTCAATGGCCACCGGCAAACCGTAGGTGAAAATGATGTCCGAGTCGAAGGCTTCCATATAAACTTTTTGACGGATGAGTTCCGAGGAACGGCCGGGAGCAAACAGGTTGATTTTCCTGCCGGGCCGGTTGTCGTATCGCCAGTCAACTGCCATGGTGGACGACCAGGCGCGCCCGTCAAAACGGTCCAGCGCCACGCCGCGCCACAGAACGACCGAGCGCGGCCGGTACGGTTTCCCCCGCCGGGTGAATTCCACGCGCATCACCACTTCGTGGTTTTGCTTGATTTTGCCGACGTCGCCCAGCGTTACCTTTTCGGAAAAACCGCTGATGGGCGAGGAGTCCGATCCCAGTGAAATGAAGCCCAGGCCAATCCGCGGAAAGCTGACGAAGATCACGCCGGTCAGCACCAGGCTGACCAGGACAAGCCCGGCGGACAGGCCGAACAGGGAAATCCCCGCCATCTCCCGTTCGCCGACATTCTTGAATTTGTGCGGCGGGCATCGACTGCCCGCCCGTTCGACCATCAGGTTGTAAAGAATCAGGGCCCAGCAGAGGATCAGGTAAAACGACAAAAACAAAAATCCGAAAACCAGTTCCCGAACATAAATCGCCCCGATCAGCAAACAAACGATGGCGATCATGTAGCCGTACAAATAATCGTTCAATTCCGTTTTTAAAATCAGGCGCACGAAAAGAATAAGAATCAGAAAACCCACCAGCAGTTCCAGCAACGGCAAATCCATCAGGAAATAAAAAATCAGGACAAAGAGAAGACTGAGCTTCCACAAATGCAATCGGGGTGGGGACTGAAAGGGAATCACCTTCCTCATCTCGAGAACGAAACAAAGAACCAGTCCCGCGATGAGGACCATATTGACGTTGCCGGGGAACGTTTCGCTCAAAATCAGGCAGGAGATACCCAGCGCCGCGAGAAGGTAATTGAATGTTATGAAGCAGGTTCTGATCTTCATGACACAAAAATCCAAACAGGGGAAACCGGTGTTGAGGATTGTTCTAAATCGCGCCGGTCAAAAGATACACCCCCAATCCCATGGAGAGGCAACCCACGCCGCCGCGCAAGAAAGTCACCAGGGTTTCTCCCCGACGCATGGCCCGGTCGAAAACCAGTCCAACCAGGCCGCCAAACACCAGCATGGTTCCCAGCACTCCCAGGCCGAATACCGCCAGGCAGGCGAGGACCTCCCAGGAGGAGGCGGTATGGTTGGAAAGGGGAACCAGCGCCAGCAGGGGAGCCAGCCCGGCGGCGCCGTGCAACATGCCCACCATGACCGCGCCGTGACCGTGCCTGTGACTGCCGGCCTTGTCGTGTTTCTCGTGTTTTCCGTGGACGTGCCAGTGGGCGTGGTTCGGCAGATCATCGTGCCGGTGAAAATGCAGGTGCGCCCGGCGGCGTTTCAGGTCGACGATCACCCACAGGCCGATAACGATCAACACCGGTCCAACCAGGTTTTCCGCGGCCTTACTAAGGCTCTCCGGCAGAGCCGGCCCCAGGAAAACCGCCACCGACCCCAACGCCAGAATCGTCATTCCGTGGCCGACCGCCCAGCGCGCGCAGAAGGAAAAACTCTCGCGGCGGCCGGGTTTCGTGCCGGCCAGACCGCACACGGCCGCAATGTGGTCCGCGTCCAGGGCGTGCACCAAACCCAGGCCAAAGGCCAGACTCAGGATGGCCGGCAGGCTAATCTCTTCCATTGTCTTGCCTCTGCGGACCGATTCTTTTTATCCGTTTGACAATCCCCGGCCCATTCTTTAGACTTTTAAACAACATCCAAAATGTGTCGAGCAATTGATCTTTGTTCCGATCGTTTTTACCCATTTCAAGCCGATCTATTGGAGGAATTATGCAAAAGTTTTTGTTCCAAGTGACCGCCGTTTTCTTTGCAACAATGATAGGCATATCCTCGGCCCAAAGTAAAGAAATTGCCGTGATCGAAACCAGCATGGGCGTCATCGAAATAGAATTCCTGGACAAGAAGGCGCCGGGACACGTGAAGAATTTCAAGTCCCTGGCAAAAAAAGGTTTCTATGACGGCACGACGTTCCACCGGGTGATTCCCGGATTCATGATTCAGGGCGGCGATCCGAACTCCAGGGGGGATGACCGTTCCACGCACGGCACCGGCGGCCCCGGATACACCATCAAGGCGGAGTTCAACGACACCCGACATAAAAGAGGGATCGTTTCCATGGCCCGGGCTTCGGACCCGGACAGCGCCGGTTCGCAGTTTTTTATCGTCGTCAAGGACTCCCTGTTCCTCGATTTCAAGTATACCGCTTTCGGACGGGTGATCAAGGGCATGGACGTTGTGGACAAGATCGTCAGCGTCCCCCGGGACAATGCCGACAATCCCAATAAACGAGTCGTCGTGAAATCAATCAGCATTCGCAACAAATGAAGCTGAAACAAAAAATTTTCTGGAAAGGGCGTTATGAATACATCATCGGATAACGGCAAAGCAGTCGGCGTGATAGAAACCAGCCTGGGCGTCATCGAAATCGAATTTTTCGATGACAAAGCGCCGGGGCATGTGAAAAACTTCAAATCCCTGGCCAAGAAGGGATTTTATGACGGCACGACGTTCCACCGGGTGATTCCCGGATTCATGATTCAGGGCGGCGACCCCAACTCCAAACAGGAGGACCGCTCCATGCACGGCATGGGCGGCCCCGGATACACCATCAAGGCCGAATTTAACGATACTCCCCACACCAAGGGAATCGTCTCCATGGCCCGGTCGCAAAACCCGGACAGCGCCGGTTCGCAGTTTTTCATCGTCGTCAAGGACTCTCTTTTTCTGGACGGCAATTACACCGCTTTTGGAAAAGTGGTTCAAGGAATGGACATCGCGGAGCAAATCGTCGCCGTTCCAACCGACAACCAGGATAACCCTATAGACCGGATAGAAATGAAGTCTGTCACCATCCGGGAAAAATGATTTTTGCTTTATCGTCGCCGGTCGTGGCGTCGGGCCGACATCTTTCAGGGAAGCATCAAAAAACCATGGAGCCTGAAATCAAAATCAGCGTTTTCGACCTCGTCAAAACCCCGACCCCCGAAGGGCGATACTCCGAGGAAGGCTATCCCGCGGGAGACTTGATCCGCAAAAGCATCAACGACAATTGGGAGAAGTACCGGAAAATCATTATTTCATTCAACAAAATTGTGAAGATGAGCCGCGTTTTTGTGGATGAGGCGTTTGCCAAACTTTTGGAAGACCACGCTCTGGATGAGATCAATCAGAAGGTTTTTTTCCCGGATGCTCCGGAACCGACCGTCAAGCAATTAAACGCGGCGTTTAAACTTCGCATGAAAATTCTCAATTCCCAAAAGGCCCGGGAGGAATAGTTTTTTTCAAAAGCGCCTGTCCGCCGGATGGTCATTTGAATTTGGTTTGTTGCACCGCCTCGACCACGGCCTGGGCGAAGCGCTCCGCCGCCGCCGCGCCATTGGCGGTGATGATCCTGTCGTCGGCAACGACATCCTGTTCTCCGATGGTGATTTTTTCCTTTTCCAGTTCCGGCAGGGTGTGTTTGTTCTTTTCCGCCGCCACGGTTTTTCCCTCGAGCAATCCCGTATGCCCCAGGCAGGGAACCGCCGTTCCGATGGCGCTGACCACAAACCCGCTCCGGTGGCGGTCCGCGAGCAACAAGTGCAGAACCTTGTCCGGCCACAGATATTTTCTGGCGCCCTGCCCGCCGATGAGAACCACGCCATGGAAAATACCCTTGACCTGCCGGGTGCCGTGGCCGGCCTCGGTGACGTAGCTGTCACCCATGATTCCCTCGACGGCGTCCACAATAAGCACATCCGGCCGGAACCGTCCGGTTTTCATTCCCACCGCCTCTTTCAATTTTGCCGAGGCGACAAGCGTCCGGGCGCCTTCCTCCTCGAAAACCTTCAGACAGGTTTCCAGCTCTTCTTCGTTGTAATAATCTTTTGGAATAACCACCAAAATATTTTTTTTGTCCAATCGTCCCATGAACCCAATTCCCTTCAAATGTGTTGAACCGGCGTTAGTTTATCACAAGCCGATTTTTTGACGTTAATGTTTTCAAACCTCGCCCGTCGCCAGGCGGTAAAGATAAAAACCATTTTCCGCCTTGACCAACGTCGCTCCGGAGTTCAGAAAATTCTTCAACGCTTCCCGCCCGGCCGCGGTAAAAACGGAATCTTTCCCGAAAACATAATGATTGTCGAACAGCAAATGGGTGACGCCCAGATTGCCAAGCCGCCGGGCAATTCCCTTGACGGAGGGATCCTTGCGTAGCGCCTCCTTGAGGGTATAGGCTTCGAAAAAAGTGTCGCTGATGAAGTTTCGATCGCACAGATAACCCAGGTTTCGCATATAAACAAACAACACCGTTGCCTTTTTGTCCAAAGTTTTGTTGATGGTCTGAAAGAGGGGATAGGATGGAACATGCCGGGCGAGATAGCGGTCGCGGCTTTCCAGACCCGCCAGGTAACTGACGGGTTGCAAGCGAACCCATTCGCCGGCAACCAGGGTCAGATTATATACAATGCCCACGGCCAGGATGCCGTGAATCAAGAACGTTGCCGGCTTGCCGAGAACAGGTTTGCAACGCATCATTCCGTCAAATCCCAGAACGGCCAGCAGACTCAGGAAGACCAGGGACGGGATCAGAAGACGGATATACTGGGATTGCGTAAACCAGGAAATCAAAAACACGGCAAACAAAAAAACCAGGCTGGCCGGCACATTGCTTGAAGTTTCGCCAAGGCGTTTGGCCTGCCTCAGCCAGAACAAACCCGGCAGAAGCAAAAGATAAAGCGCCCCGACTTCGCCGTCAAACCGCAGACTGTTCTTTGCGCTGAAAAAAGTGAGGTTGACCGGCAGGAGAAAAAAATCCTTCAGCCCGTGTCCCATGCCAAAGGAACGGTAATACTGAAATTGCAGGGACGACCGGTGTTCATCCCAGTTGATTCCCTGCGTGCCGCCGAAAAACTGCATGAGAAAAGGCGCGACAGGGTTGCCGGTATAATGAAAATTCCTAACCAGCCAGGGCGCCAAAAACATCGCAACGGCCACGGCGGACAACAGAAGATTGCGCAACGTCCGGGGCCAGTTTCCTTTGTCGCGGTCTTGAAGAACGATCCCCAGAAAAACCAGGGGCAACGCGATAATCGCGGTCAGCTTGGTTGCGACGGCACAGCCGGCAAGGGTAATCATCGTTAAAAACCAGCCGTTCCGGTCCGTCAGTCGCCAGCGGTCCCAGGCGTAAAAAGACAGGAAAAGCAAACCCGCGGCGGCGGCGTCCACATAAGCGACCGAGGATACCCACCAGACCGTTGGCGTGGCGAAAAACACCACGGGAACCAGGCAGGCATAACGAGGTGAAAAATGGCGCTTGTAAAACAAAACCATGGCCGACAAGACAAGCAGAGTCATCCCCAAACCGGCCAACTGGGCCAGGACGCCGCCTTTCAACATCAGGCAGAAAAGATAAACCATCTCGAATTGCAGGGGGAAAAACGAGTAGATATTGTTGGGAAGGTTGACGAGTCCGTGGCGCTGAAGATACGCTTTCGGAACGGCCAGATGATAGACCAGCGCGTCGGTAGCCACAGGCGGCGCAAGCGCCAGGGTGAGGGCCATGAAAACCAGGATAGCCAGAATCCCGTTATTGAAAATTTCGAAAAATGTCCTCCGCCCGGGAGAGGAGAAGGAGGGCCGCAGGGTTTGTAACTTCCGCGGCAGAGCCGCCGCCACTTGCCGAATCCTGCCGGCGCATCCGGCAAAAATCACCGCGACAAGAAGCCAGGCCGTGACCGGATAAATCAGGCGCAGAACAGCCAAAACCGTTATCGCCAGGGAAACCGCCACCAACCCCAACACCGTGCTGAATACAAAAGCCTCGGCGTTATCGGAAGGCGGGAAACCCCACCACTTCCGGAGCTTGTCTCCCAGAAAATAAAACGCCGGGAATATGAAGAAGCCGTAAACCAGATCCATCCCTGGGCAAGGAATCCAATCGGATCAAAAGGTTGGCAGGCGCCGTTTAACGGAATGGCTGGTCTTCCGCCGTAAAGCCGAAGCCTGGCTCCGGTTAAATCAGCCTGTTGTCAGGAATAAGTCGAGACCTCTTCGGAGACCAGTTCACGGTAATCGTCAAACCAGAATGCCTCGGAATTTCTTTTGCATACCATAAAACGCGCGTTATCATTTTCATCCGCGCTCCGGTGATATTTAAAAAAGGCTTGATCTTCAGTGAGACCGAGCATTTCTATTTTGCCGGAAGCATGGGACATCACAAACCGGGCTCTTTTGGCCAGGCCGGAGCATGTGTTGCGAGCCCGCTCGAACAGCAGGAACGATTCTTCCAGGGGGACCACATATCCCTTGTTCCCCAGGGTGGGGCGGCACTGAAAGACATAATAAGGCGGCACCCCGATAAATGACAGGTTTTCGAAAAGTTCCGTCAAAACCTGCGAACTGTCATTGACTCCCTTGATGATCGGCGTCTGGTTGACAATAATCGCTCCAGCCTTCATCAACAGGTTCAAGCCTTCAATCGCCTCGGCCGTCAACTCGCGGGGGTGGTTGAAGTGCGCCATGATATATATTTTTTTCTTTAACGTGCTGTGTTTTTCGATCATCCGCAACAGCGAGGGGTCGTTGGTGATGCGGAACGGATTGAACGCGGGGATTTTTGTCCCTATCCGGATGATCCGCACATGCTCCACCTCCCGGACCTGCTCGATAATTCTTCCCAGTTTGTCCGTGGACATGATCAAGGGATCGCCGCCGGTCAAAAGGACATTCGTTATTTCCCGATGGGTGCGGATGTATTGCAACCCCTGGGAGATATCCTTGGTGACCTCATCATTGTCGTTCATGAAAAGGCGCTTGCGGAAACAGAACCGGCAATAGGCCGCGCACACTTCATTGACCAGCAGAAGGGCCGTCGAGCTGTACTTGTGCTCAAGCCCCCTGACCATGGTATAAGATTCCTCCTCAGAGGCGTCCAACTGTCCCCACTCGTCCATTTCCCGGATATCCGGAACGATCAAACGGCGGATCGGATCGTCGGGATCATTCCAATCGATCAAGGATTGGTAATAATCATTCGTACGAAAAACGAACTTTTCGGCAACCTCCGACAGGTCGTCGCGTTCTTTCCCGGTCAATTCGGGGACTTGGCTCAGCTTGGTCAAGTACTTTGTTTTTATTGGTTTTTTGTCCGACCTGTTATTGTTTTGATCCACAAGTTTATGGCCATTGTGGTTTGAGCCATTACCGCCACGCGGAGAAAATCGAGTATCCATAAGGCCCTCCTAAAAAACAAACCTCAGCGAATACATACCGGCTCTGAGGTTGATTTTTTTTGTGGGTTAAAGATTCGGTGTGAATATCACCACTTGCCGTATTAAAAATCCAGGCTTCAAGTCAAGAACGGGGAAGCCTATCAAACCGGAGAAGCGACAACGACCAAGTAACATTGGCGGTGATAAATAATTGCGTTAGGTAAAAATACTACCCCAAGATTTATCGGCTTAGCAAGCATAATTCCTTTTCAGATTTGCAACGCCTTTAAAATCAATCAACCCACCGGGGAAAAATTGCCGGGGAAATATTGTTTTTTCCGGCCGCCAGGTACAATTTTCGGAAGAACGCCTGCCCACCCGGCTTTCATATATAGGAGAACTTTATGATATTTCAGGAAAAGAGATGAGAAGTCGTAAGAGTTTTCCGATTGACAGCTTGGGGAGATTGACTATAATTTGTTCTCTTGTAATTAGCGGCTTGAGTTGCGTATGGCGCTAATGGGGCTTTTTCAGCAACCTGTTCTGGCAGAAGACCAAGAGGCCTTGGCGTCGCTTGTTAGAAAATTGGTTATAGAAAAATTGGTTCATTTGCTTGCAAGGAGAAAAACTTAAATGAAAAAGACATTTATTACCCTCATCTTGGCCATTTTTACTCTTTCTGTCACCGCTTCCGCCTTTGCGGCAGGGGAATGCCCGCAAAAAAGGAAGACCAAATCCGCCCCTTCCAACATCGCTAAAAAAAGATATCCCAAGGGCGCAAGCATGAAGCTGGGGAAGAAAATCTTTCATGACCAAAAATTTGCCCAATCCAAAGGCGCTCCAATGGCCTGTTTTAACTGCCACGGCAACAAGGGGGCCGGCGATGGCAAACTCGGCGCTCTTCTGACCCCCAAGCCGCGAAATTTCACTTGCAAGGCAACCATGAAGAAAATTTCCGCCGGCCAAATGTTCTGGATTGTTAAAAACGGCTCCAAGGGAACCGGAATGGTCGCCCATAAGAAATTGAAAGACGTTGAGATATGGAGTGTTGTAAAGTACATCCGCGGCGTCTTGATGGGTTTGGCAAAAAAGAAGAAGAAATCGTAGCCGCAGTAACCCATTTTTTCCTTATAATGAAGGGCAAAGCGTTTCCGCGCTTTGCCCTTTTTTGTGAAAAAAACACGCTGGCGCGCAAACCGATTGAAATTTTTGGTATTATGCCATTGAACTGGCCGCTCGCCCAAGGAAAAAAATGAACCGGTTGTTTTCTTCTAAAGTCCTGGAGTATGTCCCGGCCATTGTTTTTGCGGCCGTCGTTTTTTGCAGCTCCCTGGCCCTGGCGGACCGGGGAGTTGCCCCCCGTGGAAGCCCGGACAATCCCCTGCGCATGATTTTTGTGCCCTCCGGCGACGCCCAGGTTATCCTCGAAGGTGGAACCGAAATCGCCCGCCTGTTGCAGGAGCGGACGGGCCTGCACTTCAAGACTGCCGTGGCAACCAGCTATGCGGCGGCTGTCGAGGCCATGGGGGCGGGGAAGGTGGACATCGGCTGGCTGGCCACTTTCAGTTACGTCCTCGCCAGGGAAAAATACGACGTGGACCTTCTCCTGATTGTCTCCCGGTTCGGCAGTCCCTTTTATCGGGGACAAATCGTGGTCAACGCGAAAAGCAACATCCATTCCCTGAAGGAGTTGCGGGGCAAGACATTCGCCTTTGTCGATCCGGTTTCCACCTCGGGGCACATATTCCCGAAAACCCTCATTGCTTCCCGCGGCTATGACCCGCGGACGTTTTTTTCCAAATCCGTTTTTGCGGGCTCGCATAACGCCGTCATACTTTCCGTTATGAAGAGCGAGGTGGATGCCGGCGCAACTTATGACGACGCCCGCTCGGCCATCGCCGGAAACTTCCCGCAAGTCTTTGAAAAAGTAAAGGTCATCGCCTACACCCAGGAAATTCCCAACGACACGGTTTGCGCCCGCAAAGGCCTCGATTCCGCGATCAGGCAAAAGGTCAAGAAGGGGTTGATCGAGATTTCCAAGTCGCCGCGGGGCGGCCGCGTCTTGAAAAAGGTTTACGGCATCAGCGGCCTCATGGATTTCGACGCCTTTTTCGACCCGGTCCGCCAGGCGTGGCATCTTCTGAAATTGAACCCGGAAAAAATAAAATAACCCTTTATGTTACAAGTACAAAAGCTTGCTAAAATTTACCCGAATGGAGCCCGCGCCCTGGACGAAATTTCTTTTGAGGTCGCAGGCGGCGAGTTTGTGGTGGTTCTGGGGAAAAGCGGAGCGGGAAAATCGTCCCTGCTCCGTTGCATCAACCGGCTGGTGGAGCCCAGCGGCGGACGGATCGTGTTCCGGGGACGGGAGATTACCGGCGCCAACGCCCACGACCTGCGTATTCGCCGAAGAAAAATCGCCATGATTTTCCAGAATTACAATCTTGTCAAACGCTGTTCCGTCCTCACCAACGTTTTATGCGGACGCCTGGGTTACACCTCTTCCTGGGCGGGGCTGGTCAACCATTTTTCCCGCCGGGACGTTCATCGCGCCGCGCAAAACCTGGAGCGTCTGGGGATTGCGGACACCGCTCACCGGCGCGCCGACACCCTGAGCGGCGGCCAGCAACAACGGGTCGGCATCGCCCGGGCCTTGATGCAGGAACCCAGCCTGATCCTGGCCGACGAACCGGTCTCCAGCCTCGACCCGGCCATGGCCACAACGATCCTGGATATTTTAAAACGGATCAATGAACAAGACGGCGTCACCATTGTCTGCAACCTGCATATCCCGGATTTGGGGAAACAGTACGCTTCCCGTATAATCGCTCTAAAAAACGGCGGGAAAATCTTCGACGGCCCGCCCGGTGAATTTGACGAGGCGGTGGCCCGCGAAACTTACGCGAATAGCTGAACCCCGGAGGTTCGCCGCACATTTGCCGCATGGCGGGCATAACGGCAAACATTTATTACGGAGACGGTTTTCTTGAACAATCCACCAACAAAGATTTTAAAATCCTTTGGCCTGCTGATGGGCGGCGTGTTTTCCGTGATCACGTCGGTGCTGGTTTACAAGGAACTGGAAACCGCGCCGTTTTTCACCGGCGCCCTGGCTCTTGCTTTTATCACCGCCGCCCTGACAGCTCCCGAAAAACTGCGCGGCGTTCACAAACGGTGGATGAAATTCGCCGATGCCATTGGCAGGTTCAACGCAAAGCTCATCCTCGGATTTGTTTACCTGACGTTCTTCTCCCTGGTGCGGTTCGTTTTCTGGGTTATCCGCAAGGACCCGATGGAGCGCAAATTCGATCCCGCCGCCGATACCTATTGGCAAAAACATCAATCCCCCGCCGACGGCGACGATCAACGGTACGAAAAACAATATTAAAAAACAGCCGAAAATTCTGTCATCACCCCGGCTGTTGCTGGGTGATGCAGTGAATCCCGCCCTGACCGGTAATCAAAGTGCGGGCCGGGATGCCGACGACCCGGCGGTCCGGGAAAAACCCGCCGATTAAATCCATCGCCGCCCGGTCATTGGCATGATTATAAATGGGCACCAGGACCGCCCGGTTGCCGATATAAAAATTCGCGTAACTGGCGGGCCAGCGGGTTTGACCGTCACCCACATATCCCGGCATCGGTAGCCGGACCACGTTGAGCGGGTTGCCGTCCTGGTCTTCGGCCCGGCACAAAATCTCGCAATTTTCTTTCAGGTTCGCATAATTGGCGTCGGCTTCATCCTCCTCCCAGGCGCAGAGAACCGTATTGGAATTGACAAACCGCGCCAGGTTGTCGATATGTCCGTCCGTATCGTCGCCCCGGATTCCACCTTTGCACCAGATGATTTTCCGGACGCCGAGGAAATCGCTCAAGCGGCGCTCCACTTGCTCGCGGGTCAAGCCGGTATTGCGGTTTGGGTTGAGGAGGCACTGCTCCGTGGTCAGACAGGTTCCCTTGCCGTTGACTTCGATAGCCCCGCCCTCCAGAACCATGTCCGGTTGAAAGGTGGGCCACCCGGCCCGGCCGGCAAGAATCCGGGCGGCACGGGCATCATCCCGCATGTCGTATTTTCCGCCCCAGGCATTGAAGAGCCACCGGTTGCAGGCGAGTTTTTTTCGCCCGCCGCCGGCATCGGCTGAAAGAAAGTTCGGCCCGTAATCCCTGATCCAAATGTCATTGGTGGGGACCAGGTGAAGTTCCACCCGGTCGCGGTTTTCCCGGGACAGCTTTTCGACCACCGATTGTGCCAGGGTGTTATCGTTCACCAGAAGGTGAATCGATTCCCCTTCCGCCAGCGCGTCGATCATGGCAACATACAGCGATTCCATGGCCCGCATATCCGGCCAGTAATCCCGGTCATGCGGCCAGGTCAGCCAGGTGGCGGAATGCGGTTCCCACTCGGCGGGCATTCGGTACCCCAGGGCGGCGGGAGTCTCACTCATTTCGATCCAGGTATATCCGCGTCAGCCCCTGGTAGGCGTCCGTCCGCCGGTCGCGGAAGAAAGGCCAACTGCGGCGGGTTTCCTCGATTTGCGAAAGGTCGCATTCGGCGATGAGAAGTTCTTCCCGGTCCTCCGCGGCGCGGGCGATCACTTCGCCGAACGGATCGCAGACAAAAGACTGTCCCCAAAACGTCAAGGCGTCCTCCCGGCCGGCGCGGTTGACCGCGGCGACGAAAACTCCATTGGCGATGGCATGGCTTCTCTGCATGGTTTCCCAGGCGGCGTGTTGCTTTTGCGCCTCCCCGGCGTCGGCATTTTGAAAACCGATGGCCGTGGGATAAAATAGAAACTGCGCGCCGGAGAGAGCGCACAGCCGGGCGGCCTCCGGGAACCACTGGTCCCAGCAAATAAGCACGCCGACCCTGCCATACCGGGTCGGGAAACTTTCAAATCCCGTGTCGCCGGGTGTAAAATAAAACTTTTCGTAAAAACAGGGGTCGTCGGGAATGTGCATCTTGCGGTACCTGCCGGCAATCGTACCGTCGGCGTCGATAACAACCGCCGTATTGTGATAAATTCCCTCGGCGCGTTTTTCAAACAGCGGAGCAATGATGACGATTTCCAGTTCGGCGGCCAGCGGACACAGTTTGGCCGTCGTGGGACCGGGAATTTCCTCGGCCAGGGAAAAGTATTGCGCGTCTTCCCGCTGGCAGAAATAGGCCCCGCGAAACAGCTCCTGGAGACAGACAATCCGGGCGCCGCGTCCGCAAGCCTCGCGGATGAGGCGGACGGCATGGTCCAGGTTCTCTTCGCCCCGGTGCGTCATCTGCGCCAGGCCAATAGTAATATTACGATTACCGGACATGCGCGGTTACGAGGAAAAGGCTTTCGACGATTGACATGATTCATAGAGTTTAGACAATCTTTTCCCAATCATCAACGTTCAATCCGACCAGGTTTCATGGAAAACATCGAGTGGGTAAAAAAAGCGCTACGGGATTATTACAAACCGAAACTCCGCCGCGAGTTGAAACACGAGCCCAGCCGGGAAGAACTCGACCAACGGTTCCGGGAAATATACGGCCGGTTGAATTTCACCCTTCTCGTGGGAGTCAACAAGGGAGTGAGCGTGGTCTTCCACGAGATCGCCAAAATTTCGCTGGATGAATTCGACCGATTCCGCGACAATGTGGAAGGTTACATTCTGCAACGATTCGGGGGGGGAAACTTTAAATTGAATTTTTATGAAGGGCCTTCTTTTGTGGTGACGGTGAATTACAAGCCCGAGGGAGAGCCGAAATGGAAACATTTGATTGCCGACAAAACTTGACGCCCTCCCCCGCTCCCATGAAACATACCGCGCATCCGCCGCGTTCCCGCCCGGCCCCATTTTCCGAGGCACTGCAATCGATCCTCGGCAACCGGGAGGGTTCCGCTTCTCCGGTTTCCGTAGAAGGCCTGACCGGTTCTTCGCGGGCGTTATTTTTAGCCAACCTCCGCAATGCGGCGTCCCGTCCCATTCTGGTCCTTACCGCCGGGCAAAACACCGGCGAATCATTGCTGGGCGACATTCAATACTTCATCAAGCATGAGAAATTCAAATTCTCGCCGCACTTTTTCCCTTCCTGCGAACTACTGCCCTACGAAGACCTGTCTCCACTGCGGGAAATTTCCGGCGAGCGGTTGAGCATTCTCAATCAATTGTCCAAGGGCGAGTGCTCTTTCCTTATCGCTCCGGTGGAAGCGGTCCTGCAATACGTCATGCCGCGACAGGCGCTTGAGACATTCCTGTTCACCATTCAAAAGGGCGACGACCTGGACCGGGAAATTGTGGAAACCTGCCTGATCGACGCCGGTTATACGCGCGCCGGCATGGTGGAGGAACGCGGCCAGTTCAGCATCCGCGGCGACATTCTGGACATCTTTGTGCCCGCCCACGAGAACCCGGCGCGAATCGAGTTTTTCGGCGACGAGGTCGAGTCCCTGCGATGGTTCGACATCGGCTCCCAGGGGTCTATCCGGGAATTCAAGAGCCTCGTCGTCTTGCCGGTTCGGGAACTCTGCCTGGACCGGGAGCGCCGGGAACGCGGCATCGCAAACATCCTCGCGCCCGGCAAAACGGGCGGCGTCAACCCCCGCCGGCTGGAGGAGTGCGTGGAGCGCATCCGCAACCTCGGAAACTTCGCCGGTATCGAAAAGCTGATGCCTTTCTTCTATTCGGAAAAAGAGACCCTGTTCGACTATCTGCCGGAGGGAACGCTGATCGTCCTGGACGAAGAGGAAATCATCAACACGAAAATCGAGAAGCACCAGGAGCTCATTCTCGCGGAGTATGAGCGCGCCCGGGAACGCGGCGACGTGGCCGCCGAACCCGACGACCTTTACTTGAACACCGAACAGTTTGCCGGCCGCCTGGCACGCAAAAAAACACTGCGCCTGAATTCCCTCAAACTGTTCGAGAACGGCAACAATGTGTTCCATTACGACGTGAGTTCCATTCCCCCCATGCTGGGAAAATTCGACGCCTTCGCCGACCGCGCGCGCGATTGGTTGCGCCAGGATTTCGAAATAACGGTTGTAGCCCCAACCAGGGGACACGTTTCGCGCGTGCACGAACTTCTCGAGCGGAGCGAGCTGGCCCTCAACGTGGAGCAGGGAAGCATCCACTCCGGATTTAAATTCCCGGCCGGCAAGCAGGTCTTCGTCGCCGAGCATGAAATATTCGGACGCAGTCACAAGCACCGTTACCGCCGAAAGCCCAAGTCCATGAGTTTCCAGCGCGGCTTCAAGGACCTGAAACCTGGCGATTTTCTGGTGCACATCGATTACGGCATCGGCAAATACGCCGGCAACCGCGAACTGTCAACCGGGGAAGGCGGCGGGGAGTTTCTGGAAATCCACTACGCCGACGACGAAAAACTGTACCTGCCCATGGACGGTCTCGCCTTCATCCAAAAATTTATCGGCAACGACGACCAACCGCCGCCACTGGACAAGCTGGGTAGCGTCGCCTGGAAACGGCAAAGGGACAAGGTCAAAAAATCCATCCGCGAAATGGCCGGTGAACTTCTCAAACTCTATGCCAAACGGGAAATTGTCGAGGGCCACGGTTTTTCCTCCAATCCCGTCTGGCTACAGGAATTCGCCGATTCCTTCGAATTTGTCGAAACCGACGACCAGATAAAGGCGATTGAAGACGTGCTGGAGGACCTGGAAAAACCGAAACCCATGGACCGGCTGGTTTGCGGGGACGTCGGATTCGGAAAAACCGAGGTGGCCATGCGCGCCGCGTTTCAGGTTGTTCTGGACAAAAAACAAGTGGCCGTCCTGGTGCCCACAACCATTCTGGCACAGCAACACTTTCTGACTTTTCAAGAACGGTTTCGCGAATACCCCATAACCATCGACATGGTTTGCCGGTTTCGCACTCCCCGACAGCAAAGGCAAACCCTCGAAAAACTGAAAAACGGACAAGTGGACATCGTCATCGGAACTCATCGCCTGCTCTCCAACGACGTGCGATTTGCCGATTTGGGACTGATCATCATTGATGAGGAACAGCGTTTCGGCGTCAAGCACAAAGAGAAACTGAAACAACTGCGCGCCACCCTGGACATTTTGACCCTGACCGCAACCCCGATTCCCAGAACCCTGCACTTCTCCTTAATGGGCGTACGCGATCTGAGCGTTATCGAAACGCCGCCGGAGGACCGTCTGTCCATCAAAACCTACGTGAAACGATTTGATGAGGACATCATTCGCGAGGCGATATTGCGGGAGATCGAGCGCGGCGGGCAGATTTTTTTCGTCCACAACAAGGTTCGCGGCATCCATTCCGTGGCGGAAATGATCGGCAAGATCGTCCCCCAGGCCAGACTGGGAATCGGCCATGGACAAATGCCGGAAAAAGAGCTGGAAGACGTTATGAAAAAGTTCATCAACAAGGAAATCGACATTCTTTTGTCCACGTCGATTATCGAATCCGGTCTCGACATCCCCACCGCGAACACGATCATCGTCAACCGGGCCGACCAGTTCGGATTGGCCCAACTCTACCAACTGCGCGGCAGGGTCGGACGGTACAAGCACCAGGCGTACGCCTATTTCCTGATTCCCGGCGCCGGGGCCATTTCAACCCAGGCGCACAAGCGCCTGACCGCCATCGAGGAAATGGTGGAACTGGGCTCCGGATTCCAGCTTGCCGCAAGGGACTTGGAAATCCGGGGAACGGGCAACATGCTGGGACACCGGCAATCCGGGCACATCAACGCCGTCGGGTTCGAGCTTTATTGCAAGTTGATTGAAGATACCGTAAAAGAACTGAAGGGCGAAAAGGTCGAGCACAACATTGAACCCGAGATCAATTTCATGATGAAGGGATTTATTCCGAAAGATTATATCCCCGACCTCAATCAACGGCTGGAAATTTATCGACGGCTTTATCTGGTCAGCGACCCGGAATATATCGACTCCATCAAAAACGAATTGCTTGACCGGTACGGCAGTCTCCCGGAACCGGTGGAAAAATTACTGCGTCTTTTGGAAATAAAAATCCTGTGCCAAAAACTGCATATATCCCGGGCGGACCTGAGAAGGGACGGCGTTTACCTGACCATCGAAACCACCACGCCCATCTCCTCCAGAAAGCTCACCGGGCTTCTTGACGACCAACTGCGCCTGGTCTCGGAAAACCAAATCGCCCTGACGACAAAAAGGCAAAACTGGCGGAACGACACGGAAGTCGTCAAATACTATTTACAGCAACTACTGAGCGCTTGCGATGCGAATTAAAACCAGGATGCCGGCTGTCCGGCGATGCGTGATTGTTGTTTTTTTGTTCGCGTTTTCTCTCGGGGGTTGCTCCGACTCCGCATCTTCCCGGGACGGCATCCGCGACGACACCGTGGTGGCCGTCGTCAATGGCGAAAAAATTCTCGTCGGGACATTCAAAAAAGAACTGAAACTCATGAAGCAAAAATACCGCGTCCAAAACCAGGGTTCTTCCAGGCCGGAGGAGCTACTGCTCCTCAAAACCAAGACGCTGAATCAATTGGTGCAAACCTTTTTGTTCGAGCAGGAAGCCAGGAAGCACAACATCCATGTCAGTGAAGAGCAACTTCAGCAGGCCCTGAGTGAGGCAAAAAGCGGTTACCGCAAAAATTCTTTCAAACAAATTTTTGAGCTGGAGAACATCGACCCGGGCGACTGGAAAAACAAGCTGAAAAACAACCTGTTGATAAAAAATTTGATTACCACGGTGGTCAATAGTAAAGTGATTGTGGCCGAAAATGAAGTGGCAGAGTACTTTGAGAGTCATCCCAAGGAATTCCACAAACCGGAGCAGGTCCGGGCTCTCCATATCATGGTAACCACCGAGGAAGAAGCCCGCAACATTCTCAAGCGCCTGGAAACCCGCGGCACGCGCTTTTCCGACCTCGCTATTGAGTACTCCCAGGGACCGGAAGGGACCCAGGGAGGAGACTTGGGATACTTCGAAGCCGGGCAAATGCCGGAAGAGTTTGACGGCGTTTTCAAGTTAAAACCGGGAAAGGTGAGCGATATCATCCGCACACCTTACGGGTTTCACATCTTCAAGATGGTCGACAAAAAACCCGAACGTATCATGAGTTTCGAGGAATCCAAAAAACTGATCCGCGCCAAGCTGTTGCAACAACGTCAGGAAGACGTCTTCCGCAAATGGGCAAAGCAAATCCGCGACCACGCCCGTATCGAAATCAACCATGAGAATTTCGCGCAAATCAACTAATATCCTCGCCGCCGGCGTTTTCATCCTTCTGGGGTGGGCGGCAACTCTTTCCGCCGGGACGGAGACCGTTGACCGGATTGTCGGCAAAGTCAACGACAGCATCATCACATACAGCGAGGTGGAGGAGCGGGCCGCCGCATTGCACAACCGATGGAAAGGCGATCCCTCCGCAGTCCCTTCCAGAAACGAATTCATGCAACAAGCCCTGGATTTGTTCATCGAGGAAAAACTGCTGATTCAGGAGGGCAAAAAGAAGAAACTGCAAGTCGATGAAGCGCAAGTCGATAAAGCCGTCAAGGGAATCCAGGCGCAGAACCATTTAAGCGACGAAGCCCTGGAGCAAATGCTCGCGCACGAAGGCGTCACCTTCGAGGCCTACAAGAATCGGATCCGCGACCAGATCATGCTCTCCCAGGTCAGGAAAACACAGTTCAAAAACCGTGTGCGAATCGGGAAAAAACAGTTAAAGAAATACTACCGAACCCACCTGAAAGATTTTAAAACTCCCACCAAAATCCACGCCCGCCACATCATGTTCATTCTCGACAAAAATTTGCCCCAAAGCGCAAAGGAACTGAAAAAAGAAAAAGCCAAGGAGGTTCTTCGGGAAATCCGTTTGGGCGCCGACTTCAACAAGATGGCGCAAATTTACTCCGAGGACGTTTCCGCCTCCAAAGGCGGGGACCTGGGCGTTCTGGAAGAGGGGAAGATGCTCAAGGTATTCCAGGACGCCGCCTTTCAACTGACCGCCGGCGAGGTAAGCCCTATCGTTGAAACTCCCTACGGACTGCACATTATAAAAGTAGACGAAAAAATCCCGGGAAAAACTCTTTCCTTTAAAGAAGCTGAAAACGTGATCAGACAAATCATCCTGGGCAAGAGCCTGGAGAAAAGGTACCGGCGCTGGATCGACGAGTTGAAAAAAACGGCTTATGTCCAAACCACGCTATTCAAAAATCCCAACAAGAAAAAGAAGCGCGCCAGAAACGGCATTCGGCAAACCGCCAGTCTTTCCAAAAGAAAACTCAACGCCAGGACAAAACGCCTCGCCAGAAGACCCGCCGTCAAAAGAAAGCGCGCCCCCGCCCGGGCCTCATCCAAAAAGCCGGTCAGGCAACGAACCAAGCAAGCAAAAACCAAAAAAGACGCCGAACAAAAACCCCTGAGCCTGTCAACCATGGAAAGGAAATTGAAGCAAATCAAAGCGCTGAAAAATCAAAAGAAGATATCCGAGTCCGAGTACCAGAAGCGAAAAAAACAGCTTTTAAGCCAACTTTAATCCCCATCGGCAAACCCGCCCGCCCCGCCCCGTAAATGTGATACACTTTCATTGATTTGCTTCCGCACCACACACAATCTTCAAACCTCCGATAACCGGCAGTCGCCGGCAAACGTCCCAACCGGCCGGCCCGTGGCCCGGATTCGGACGGGTGAGTGTTTATGAAACCTCTCGTTGAAAAATTCAAGGTGGCCCTCGTTCGTCACCGCATGGTTGCTTCCGGGGAAAAAGTTCTGGTCTCCGTATCGGGAGGCGCCGACTCGGTGGCTTTACTGCATCTTTTTTACGATTTGAGGGATGAACTGGGAATTCGCCTGTGCATCGCCCACCTCAATCATCTGGCCCGCGGCAAGGCATCGGATGAGGACGCCCTGTTCGTTTCCCGGCTGGGCGAAAACCTGGGACTGGAGACCCACATCGAAGCCATCGATGTCAAAAAGGAGCAGGCCGCTTTCAAAACCTCCTTCCAGGAAACCGCCCGGCTTCTGCGGTATCGCTTTCTGGACGAGGTGCGGGAAAAAACGGCGGCGAACAAAATCGCCCTGGGCCACACAGCCGGAGACCAGGCGGAAACCGTTCTAATCAATTTTTTGCGCGGTAGCGGCATGAAGGGACTGACGGGAATCCCCCCCGTCAGGGGCCATATTATCCGCCCCTTGATCGAATGCTTTCACTGGGAAGCGGAAACTTTTTTGCAGAACCGCGGTTTGCCGTTTCGCACGGACCTTTCCAACACCGACCCGCGATATCTGCGCAACCGCATCCGCGCCGACCTGATCCCCAAACTTGAAACGGAATACAATAAAAATGTTCTGGCTCATATTGTCCAAACCGCCGAGATTCTCAGGGATGAAGAAGCGTTTTTGGATGCTTGCCTGCGAAAGAGTTTTGCGGCCTGTTTCACCTCCGGGCGAGAAGGACGCAGTGTTTCGCTCAGCCTGAAACACATGAGAGCGGAGCCCCCCGCCCTGCAAAAACGGTTGGTGCGAAAAGCCGTCTTTTTCGTCAACAACCACTTGCGGCGGCTGACCGCCGACCATGTTCAACATGTTATTGCATTGGCGGCCCAACCCCGGCGCGGCAAGGAACTGCACCTTCCCGGCAGACTGCGGGTGACTTGCGACGGAGAAAAACTGGTTTTCGACAGGCAACCCCAATCCCGGAGCGGCCTCCCGACCGGCAGACAGCCTCCCACCCTCCTGAAAATTTCCGGCGTCACCGAGGCCGGCCAATTCAGGTTCACCACCCGCTTGACTCATCCCAAAGAGGGCGACGATTATCGCGGCTCCCGCAATCTGGCTTTTCTGGATTTTGACAAAACGGGAAGCTGTGTTTATTTCCGGTTCTTCCTGCCGGGAGACCGTTTCGTTCCTCTGGGAATGTCCGGGACAAAGAAATTGAAATCGTTTTTCATCGACGAAAAAATTCCACGGGAACAAAGAAATCGCATTCCTATTTTGACAACGAGGGATGGCGATATTATTTGGATATTTGGAAAGAGAATTTCCAATACGTACCGCGTAACGCCGGAAACCAAAAATGTTCTCCGGATCGAAGGCGGACCGTTGAAAGACTCCGCCGAGGAGGATGCAACATAAAAAACGCGCGGGCAAAACGCCCGCGAAAAAGAAACATTTAGATCATGTTTTTCATTTATTGTGTTAAGATGAAGTGGCACTTAATAAAGAATAAAAGTCGTTACTCTACGCAAAGGAGAGCGTTTTGAATCAATTTTATAAAAATATGGCACTTTGGCTGGTCATCGGCTTGATCATGATCGCCTTGTTCAATATCTTCAACAAGCCCCTGACTCCCCAGTCCGAGGTTATTTTCAGTGATTTCGTCAACCAGGTGGAATCCGGAGAGGTTTCCGAGGTTGTAATTCAGGGAGACCGAATCCGGGGGCAATATGTTGACGGACGGTCTTTCCAGACGTTTACGCCGCCCAAGGATCCGGACATCATCAAGCAGTTGCGCGAAAAAAACGTTCGCATCATGGTGGAGCCTCCAGAGCAAACCAGTTGGTACATGAGCCTGCTGATCTCCTGGTTTCCCATGCTGTTGTTGCTGGGTATCTGGATATTTTTCATGCGGCAGATGCAGAGCGGCGGCGGCAAGGCCCTGTCCTTCGGCAAAAGCAAGGCCCGGTTGTTGAGCAACGGCAAGAACAAAACCACGTTTAAAGACGTGGCGGGCGTGGACGAGGCCAAGGAGGAACTGCATGAAATCATCGAGTTCCTCAAGGAACCGCAAAAGTTCAACAGCCTGGGCGGGAAAATTCCCAAGGGCGTCCTTCTGATAGGGCCTCCGGGAACGGGCAAAACCCTGCTGGCCCGCGCCATCGCCGGCGAGGCCAACGTGCCGTTCTACAACATCAGCGGATCGGATTTCGTGGAGATGTTTGTCGGCGTGGGCGCCTCGCGCGTACGCGACCTTTTTGAACAGGGCAAAAAAAACAGCCCCTGCATCATCTTCATCGACGAAATCGACGCCGTGGGCAGACACCGTGGCGCCGGGCTGGGCGGCGGCCACGATGAGCGCGAGCAGACCCTGAACCAGTTGCTCGTGGAAATGGACGGTTTCGAAAACAATGAAGGCGTCATTATGATTGCCGCCACCAACCGACCGGACGTTCTCGACCCGGCGTTACTGCGGCCCGGCCGGTTTGACCGGCAGGTGGTCGTCAACCGTCCGGACGTCAAGGGCCGCGAGGGAATCCTCAAAGTCCACACCTCCAACGTGCCGCTGACGGACAATATCGATCTTAAAGTCATTGCGCGGGGAACCCCCGGTTTCACCGGCGCCGATCTGGCCAACCTGGTGAATGAGGCCGCCTTGCTCGCCGCCCGCAATGATAAAAATGCCGTCACCCAGGAGGATTTCGAGGAAGCCAAGGATAAAGTTTTGATGGGCGTGGAACGGCGCAGTATGGTTATCTCCGAGCAGGAGAAAAAAGTTACGGCCTACCACGAAGCCGGCCATGCGCTGATCGCCAGCTTGATCCCGGGCACCGACCCCATTCATAAAGTCACTATTATTCCGCGGGGGCGCGCCCTGGGTGTCACCCAGCAACTTCCCACGGACGAAAGACACACCTATCCGAAAAAGTTCCTGTACAACAACCTCGCCATTTTCATGGGCGGACGGGCGGCGGAAGAAGTTGCCTTGGGTGAAATCACCACCGGCGCCGGCAACGACATCGAACGCGCGACGGAGCTGGCGCGCAAGATGGTCTGCGAGTGGGGAATGAGCACGAAAATGGGCCCCCTCACCTACGGCACAAAAGAAGAACAGGTTTTTCTGGGACGGGACTTCAACACGCAGAAAAATTTCAGCGACGAAACCGCCAAGCTGATCGACCTGGAAGTCAAATCCCTGGTTATGGGCGGTTACAACAAAGCCAAGGAACTGTTGTTGGATAACCGCGACTTTCTCGAAAAGCTTGCCCAGGCTCTTTTGGACAAGGAAACCATAACCGCATCCGAGATCAACGAGATCATCAGCGGCAAACCCAGCCCGCAAACCCAGGAAGACACGTCCGCCGATGCCTCGCCGGAAAGTTCCCGCCCGTCATCCAAGCAACCGAGTAAAACCCCCGGCAAAAGCGCCGAGGACATCCTCCCCGGCCCCGAACTTCCGGACCCCTCCCCGGCCTAGCGCTTCCGTTGCAAAAGTTGGTATACCCGGCCACGCTTCGACAGAGCCTGAGCCTGTCGAAGGGCGGGTTTTTTTTTGCCTCGATTCGTGGCATGATACAACCGTTCCAAGCATCTTCCGATCCTGCAAATTCCACCTGATTCTGGAGATTGGCGAAATGCCGGACTTCTCCCTCAACGTCAACGGCGAGTCCATGCCCGTTTTAATCATGGGGATTCTCAACCTCTCCCCGGATTCGTTTTATAAGGAAAGCCACCGCTCCGCAAAAGCCGAATCTCTTGCGCTGGCGGAACGGCTGGTAGAAGAAGGCGCCGACATTCTGGACATTGGCGCCGAAACCTCCCGGCCAGGCTCGCAACCCATTGCCGATGAGGTCGAGTTGGACCGGCTGATGGCCGTCGTTCCCGAATTGCGCCGGCGGATTAAAATTCCCCTCTCGGTGGACACCCGCAAGCCCCGCGTCGCCGAGAAAATGCTCTCGCTGGGCGTTGACATAATCAACGATATCACCGGATTGCAAGGACGTCCGGAAATGGCGAAGACCATTGCGCGGCATGGAGCGGGTGTTGTGCTGATGCACATGCGCGGCACCCCGGCGACCATGCAGAATCGTCTCCATTATGACGACCTCATCGGCGAAATCCTGCTCTATCTACGGAAAAGCGTCGCCCTGGCGGAAGATGCCGGGATTCGTTCCGACCGCATCGCCATCGACCCCGGCATCGGATTCGGAAAAACCGCCGAGCACAATCTGGAGATTCTCCGGCAACTCGACCGTTTCAAAGTTTTAAACAAACCCATTCTCCTTGGGGCGTCGCGCAAATCGTTCATCGGCGAGGTGCTGGGCTTGCCCACGGAAGAACGGCTGGAAGGCTCCCTGGCGTCGGCGCTGATCGGCATGGAAAACGGAGCCTCCATCCTCCGGGTACACGATGTCAAAGAGACCGTCCGGGCCGTAAAAATGGCGCGGGCGATTTTAAATCCACGAGCCCCACATGACAGCGGCAAGACTTTACATCAACGTTGACCACGTCGCGACCATCCGCGAAGCCCGGAAAACGGTGGAACCCGACCCGCTGGCCGCCGCATTGCTGGCGGAACAAGCCGGCGCCCACGGCATCACCATTCACTTGCGCGAGGACCGCCGCCACATCCAGGACAGGGACGTGGCCCGCATCCGGGAATCCATCAAAACCCGGCTTAATCTGGAAATGGCCGCCACGGAGGAAATGGTCGGCATCGCATTGCAAACCCGGCCGGAGCAGGTCTCCCTCGTTCCGGAAAAGCGTCTGGAGATCACCACCGAGGGGGGACTGGATGTTTGCTCCCAGGAAGAACATCTCCGAGACGTGAAAGACCGGATAACCGCCCGAAACATTTTGTTCAGTTTGTTCGTCGATCCCAGCCTCAGGCAAATCGACGCCGCGCATCGTATCGGCGCAGACAGTATCGAAATCAATACGGGCCTTTATTCGGAGTTGACAGACGACAAGGCCGTCAGGGAGGAACTGGAAAAAATCCGCCAGGCCGCCGGACATGCGGCTCAACTCGGATTGCGGGTATTTGCCGGCCACGGATTAACCAACGACAATGTCGTGGCCATCGCCGCCATTCCTGAAATCGAAGAATTCAATATCGGCCACAGCATCGTTGCCCGCTCGGTTTACCTGGGAATGAAACAGGCCGTCGGGGAAATGCTCCGTTCCATAGAGCGCGGCGTAAAATCGCGCCCTCAATAAGCCTGGTTTTGTGGTAAACTGCTCTTCATCCAAACTATTACAATCGACTGGAAGTGCCGCCTGGCATGGTTTTTGCTCTTTTATGCGGAAAACCTGAAAGCCATTTTCTTGACACATAACAACGGATCATGAAAACACCAAGTATTGCCCGGGAAAACTCCAAAATCCGCGAAGAAGGCCGGTCCCTGGCCCGCGAAACCGAAAACGTGGTGAACACCTTTGACCGGGTCCTGCAATTCCAGGAGAACCGGCGGCTCTCCCTTCTCGCAAGAATCGACGAATTGAAAAAAACCCGCCAGGAACACTTGAGCCAGATCAAGACCCTGACCGACAATATCGCCATTTACGACGAGAACACCAGCAAGACCAGCCATGCAAGGGAACAATTGGTCGAGCGGGAAAAACTGATCAAGGAAAACTATGAAAAGATGCTGGCGGGCGCCCTTATGCCCAAAGCAATAGAATTGCTTAAACCGGAAAAATTATCCGGCGGGGTGGTCCTGGATATCAAGAAAAAGCCCTCCCCCACCAGCGGGGAGGCCTCTGAATATGACGCCCTGATTTTGCGCCGAAAGAACTATCTCGAAAGCCTGGACAGCGCGTTCAGGAAATTCGAGGAGGATTTGTTTCACATTGATGAGGTGAGAAAAAATCTGTTCAACGCCCAAAAAGAAATCGATCGAGAAAAAGAAAAGGCGCTCAATACCAAAACCACCCTGGAAAGCAACAGCAAATCCCTTGCAAAAAAACAGAAGAAACTCGAGGAAGAACTTAACCTGAGCATCCAGCAGGAAGACATTCTGCTTCAGGAATACCGTACGGTCATCAAAGCGGCAAGCTCGGATATTGAAATCAGCCATAAGGCCGACGAGCTGATATTTTCCCTGTTGATGGCGGCCGAATCCGCGGAGAAACCGTGGGCCGCCGGCAACTCCAAACCCGAAAGCAAGTTTCGTCCGAAAGTGTTGGGGAAAACCGGCTGACTCGCCGCTTTCCCGCAGGCTTGTCCGGTTCGTCCAACCCGGAATATCAGGTTTTGGTTGACTTGGCTTTGTTGTTTCCGCATAATCTGATCCAACGGGACGGGAAGGGACGCACCCTTTTTCGTCCCTTTTGTTTGTGTTAAACTTAACCCCCTCGCCTCAGCTTGAAATTGTGCATCTAAAAAGCGCCCCCCACGCTATAACAGGAGACTTAAATGGCTAACAAAATTGCGATCAATGGATTTGGCCGCATCGGCCGGATGGTTTTGAGGTCCATTTTGAGCGACCAGTCGTGCGCGGACGTGGAAGTCATGGCGATCAACGACCTGACGGACGCCAAAACTCTCGCTCATCTTTATAAATACGATTCGGTCCACGGCACTTACAAGGATGACGTGGATTATGCGGACAAAAAACTGATCCTCAACGGCAAGCCCATCGAAATTTTGTCCTGCCGCGATCCCGCGGAGTTGCCATGGAAAACCCTGGGCGTCGATTTGGTGATCGAATCCACGGGGCTGTTTACCAAGCGGGAAGGCGCCGGCAAGCACCTGGCCGCCGGCGCGAAGAAGGTGATCATCTCCGCCCCGGCCGCCGACCCGGACATCACCATGGTGCTGGGCGTGAACGAAGGCCTTTACGATGCGGCAAAACACCAGATCATCTCCAACGCCTCCTGCACCACCAATTGCGTTGCTACGGTAGCCAAGATTCTTAATGACCGGTTCGGCATTCAAAAAGGATTGATGACGACCATTCATTCCTACACCAACGACCAGCGGATTCTCGATCTGCCGCACAAGGACCTGCGCCGGGCGCGCGCCGCCGCCATGTCCATGATTCCGACGACCACGGGAGCGGCCCGGGCGGTGGGCCTGGTGCTTCCCGAGCTTAAGGGCAAGCTGGACGGAATGGCTATCCGGGTGCCCACGCCCAACGTTTCCCTGGTTGACCTGGTTACGGAACTGGGGAAAGACTCGACAACGGAGGAGATCAACCAGTCGTTCCAGGACGCCGCCCAAAACCAGATGAAGGGCATCCTGCGCTACGAGGCAACGCCCCTGGTATCGATCGATTTCAACGGCAACGACGCCTCATCCATCGTGGACGGGCCGTCCACCAGCATCATCGGCTCTCGGCTGGCAAAGGTTCTGGCCTGGTACGACAACGAGTGGGGTTATTCATCCCGGGTCAAGGACCTGGTCAAGTTCATTTTTCAACGGGGAGTGTGATTCGAAATCCGGCATGAGACGACCAATCATCGCGGGCAATTGGAAGATGAACAAAACCATTGCCGAAGCCGTGGCGCTGGTCGCCGAACTGAAAGAGAAATTACCGAGCCCCTTGCCGGCGGACATTATTCTTGCTCCGCCTTTCACCGCCTTGAGCGCCATTCGGGACCTTTTGGCCGGAACGGAAATAGCGCTGGCCGGACAGAACATCTGCCGGCACGCCCGCGGCGCTTTTACCGGGGAAATTTCCGCCCCCATGCTGAAAGACGCCGGTTGCACTTTCGTCATCCTGGGCCACTCGGAACGCCGGCAGATATTCGGCGAAGATGACGCGCTGATTTGTCAAAAAATCAAGACCGCCCTGGAACACGGTTTGAAAGTGATTTTCTGCCTGGGCGAAACCCTGGAAATACGCGAACAAAATCGAACCGCCGACGTGGTTTGCCGCCAGCTGGAAACGGGGTTGCAGAATCTGACCGCCGCGGAAATGGAAAACCTGGTGATCGCCTACGAACCCGTGTGGGCCATCGGCACGGGAAAAAACGCTACGCCCGAACAGGCACGGGAAATCCATGAACTCATCCGCGGCAGGCTGAACCGCGCTTTCGGCGAAGCAACCGGCGCCGCAACCCGCATTCTGTACGGCGGTAGCGTCAGTCCGGAAAACTGCGCCGCCTTGCTGGCGCAAAAACATATCGACGGAGCCCTGGTAGGCGGCGCCAGCTTGATTGCGGATTCATTTTGTGCCATTATTGATTCGGTCCATTCATCCTTTTCGGAGTAAAAAACGGTGTACGCTTTATTGATCACGGTTCATATCATCGTCGCGTTGTTCCTGGTTGTCGTTGTGCTGTTGCAGACCGGCAAGGGAGCCGCCATGGGTTCCGCTTTCGGCAGTGGCGGTAGCCAGGCCATTTTCGGCAGCACCGGCGCGGGAAATTTTCTGACCAAGCTGACCACCGCCGCGGCGGCGATCTTCATGGTAACCTCTTTATCCCTGACGACCATTTCCTCCGAAAAAAAATCGGAGTCCGTGATTCCGGAAACGGAACAAACGCCGGCCGCCGTGGACACAACGCTCCCCCTCCTGCCGGAGACCATTCCCGACGATACAACCGCATCCTCAAATCCGGTTCCTCCTCCGTCGTCGGAGCAAACGGCGGGTGGCGTATCCCCATCCGAAACGACTCCAAACCCGCTGGCAGGCGGGCAACCGGACAAGCCAAACCCATAAGTCGAAGGGCCGATGTGGTGGAATTGGTAGACACGTGCGCTTGAGGGGCGTATGGAGCGATCCGTGGGAGTTCGAGTCTCCCCATCGGCACCACCCCCTTCCCCCCGTCCGGATCGACCGGCGAATTTTCGCGGACGAACGCCGGTCTTCCGGCTAAAGAAACCGGGTATTTGTTTCGTTAGGAAAACGAAACGCGAAAAATCGGACAGCCATCATGGGAGCCAGTAAAAACGTATTAGTGACGGGAGGCGCGGGGTTTATCGGTTCGCATACGGTGGACGCCCTGATCAGGCGCGGCGACCGGGTGCGGGTTTACGATAACCTGACGCCCCAGGTGCACGGGGCCGCCGCCGAACGGCCTTTATCCCTCCACCCCGACGCGGAATTCATCAAGGGCGACGTCCGCGACCGGAGCGCGCTCCGGCAAGCCATCCGGGACATGGACGTCATCATCCACGACGCGGCGGAAGTGGGCGTCGGACAGTCCATGTACGCCGTCGATCAATATATTTCCACCAATGTTCAGGGCACGGGAGTTCTCTGGGATATCCTGGTCAACGAGCGGCACCGGGTCGAAAAAGTTCTGATAGCCAGTTCCATGAGCCTGTATGGCGAGGGCCGTTACCTGTGCCCCGCGCACGGCAAGGTGGCGCCGAAAACCCGAACGGAGCAACAGTTAAAGGAAAGCCGGTGGGACCTCGACTGCCCGCATTGCCAAAAACCTTTGACCGCCATTCCCACCGATGAGGACAAGCAACCGGAGACCACCTCCGTTTACGCGCAAAGCAAAAAGGATCAGGAAGTTTATTCCCTCATGCTGGGCAAGGCCCACCAAATCCCCACCGTGGCCTGCCGGTATTTCAACTGCTACGGGCCCGGCCAGAGCCTGAACAACCCTTATACCGGGGCGGCGGCTATTTTCTCTTCCGCCGTAAAAAACGACAAACCGCCGCTGATCTATGAAGACGGCCGGCAAATGCGCGACTTCATCCACGTCAAGGACCTGGTCGGAGGCAAGTTGTTGTTGCTGGACCACCCCGGCACTGCATACGGCGTCTACAATGTCGGAACCGAAATTCCCACCTCCATCCTGGAGCTGGCGCGGATGATCATCGGCTTGCACGGGAAACCGCTGGAGCCGCGCATCATCCACAAATTCCGCAACGGCGACATCCGCCACTGCTACGCCGACATCACCAAACTAAAGCGTCTGGGATTCGCGCCAACGGTTTCCCTGCGCGAGGGCCTGGCGGACCTGGCCGCCTGGAGTGAAAACCAGGCCGCCGTCTGCAAAATCGAAGACGCTCACCGCCGGCTGGTGGAAAAGGGACTGGTCGTTTAATCCCGCCACGCTCCACGAGAAAAACTTTTTCCGCGGCGGACTAAAAAAAGCATCGACTTTTGGGAACGCTCATGATTTTCGACGCCCCCGACGTTCCACCCCGCAAAAGCAGTGTCTTGCTCGGCGGAGGCCTTATCCTTCTGCTGGCCCTGAACCTTTTGGTTTACGGACCGTCATTGCAATTCGGATTCCTCATCGGCGCGGACGACCAGGCCTACATTTTCAGAAACCCCTATTTACGCGACTTGTCCCTTGCCAACCTGTTGGACATTTTTTCCCATACCCACGTTTTCCACACCTACGTGCCGCTGACGATGCTCAGCTACTCCCTGGACTACACGCTGTGGAAGTTCAACCCGATGGGATACCATCTGACGCAAATCCTTCTGCAAACCGGCAACGCATTTTTAATTTTCCTCCTCCTGCGGCGGCTGAAAATCTCAACCGGCCTGGCGTTCGGCACTGCCCTGATTTATTCGATCCATCCCATCCATACGGAATCGGTGGCCTGGATTTCAGAACGTAAAAATCTTTTATCCGCCTTTTTTATTTTGTCCTCGCTGTTTTTCTATGTGCGGTACACGCAGGAACCCGAACGCGCCAGGCGGCATTGGGCGGCGTCCTGGTTGCTGTTCGTCTGCGCCCTGCTGAGCAAGACCCTTGCGGTGGGGCTTCCCTTCATCCTCATACTTTACGACCTGTGCCTGGCCGGGAGAGGATGGCGGCTGTACGAAAAAATTCCTTTTCTGGCGGGATCGATTTTTTTCGCACTGCTCACTTTGTACGGCGAGGGCGTCAAGGCGGGAGCCCTGGCGGATTACGCCGGCGGCAGTTTGTGGATCAACTTGCTGTTTACGTCCCGGGTTTATCTGGATTATCTCCTGTCACTGCTTTTCCCGTTTCAACTGTCCCCCTACTATCATTACCTGCCCTGGGACCTGGAGAGCGGGAAATCCATTTTATCCTATCTCCTGGTTCCGGTTGTGCTGGTGGCCGCCCTGAACTGGCGCAAGCGGCCCCTCTTGACTTTTGCGGTAGGATGGTTTGTCATCTGGGCGCTACCCTACTCCAACATCGTGCCCGTAAACACGCTCCGCCAGGACCGGTACATTTATCTGCCCTCGCTGGCGGTCATTTTCGTTGTTCTCCGGGGAATGTTCGACAACCGATGGATCGGGGCCGACCCGCGCCGCCGGTTGATTCTGCTGGGATTTTTTGTCATTTTATTCGGGGGCGTCACTTGCCATTACACGGCCACCTTTTCCAACATCAAGACATACTGGTTGCGCGTGGCGAGGATATGCCCGAACTGGTCAACCGCCCAATACGAGGCGGGGCGCGCCATCTGGCTGGAGAAAAAATCCGATCCCGCCGTGCCGCGTTACTACCGGAAGGCGATACAAAAAGACCCCGGCAATTTCCGGGCTCTGAACAACATGGGAGCCCTGTTGCTGGACCAGGAAAACTATGCCAGGGCCAAACCTTACATTCAAAGAGCCGCCGAGGTAAACCCGGCAAACGCGGAAGCCCTGTACAACCTCGCGGTCATCGCCACCAAAACGGGCCGGGAAACAGAAAAAATTCCCGGCTGGTTGAAAAAAATCGAGAGCATCAACGCCGCGCGAAAGAAAAACGACTATAACCTCGGCGCGTTTAATTTCCGGTGAACCCGGTCAACGGACCGCGATTGCCTTAAAACTTTTTCCGTCATCTTCAAATGCAGACCGCCACCCTGGGAGATTTTTTTTCCAGCCCCAATGTGATCCTTGTTTTTCTCGCCATCCTCACCTGCATCGCCAACATTATCATCGGGGTGAATATCCTTCCCCGGGACAAAAGGGAAAAGGGGTATAAACTTCACAAGAACGTGTTCCGGCTGGTCCTGGTCTGGTACGGTTTTTTCCTGGTGGTGAATCATTACCGGTTGGGCAACGGGTTCTGGGAATATTTCGTGCTGTTTTATTTTCTGGCGGTCATCCCGTGGAGCCGAAAAATCAACATCACCCTGCACGCCATCATCACGTCGCTGGGCGCCATCATGCTGGTGGGCGTCATCGCCTTCCGGCTCCTTTGACTTTCAACCCCACGGGCTTACAATGGCACAGTCAACATTGAACCAAACAGCTCGTTCATTCAGGTATAGTCTTTGTGCATGAATTGAAACCATTCGATATTGCCATTGTGGGAGGGGGGCGGGCCGGGGTTGCGGCGGCACTGCGGGCGGCGGAACGCGGCGCCAGGGTCTGCCTGGTCGAGAAGGACCGGCTGGGCGGCGCCGGACTGCAAAGCGGGCTGGCCTGTCTCGGCGTTGTCATGGATTCCCTGGGGCTGACGCGGGGTGTCCGGCCGCCATCACCCGGTGAAACCGGACCCTCTCCACAACCCTCGCTGGATATTCCCCTCCTGTTCGACAAGGTTCGCGGCGCGGCGCGGGCCTTGTCCGAGGAGCGGCAACGTTCCCTGCAAGCAAAGGGAGTCGTTCTTTTAAAGGGCACGGGCACACTGCTCGATGCGACTCATTTGACGGTGGCCACCACGGATGGCGGCAACGAATCGGTCGAGGCGAAATCCATTATCCTGGCCACGGGGTCGCAGACCGACGCCCTGCCCGCCATGCCCTTCGACGACCGGGACATTATATCCAGCGACGATATTCTAAAATCAGCGGACATTCCGCAAAGCGTTATGGTCGTCGGCGGGGGTGGCGCGGCGTGCGAAACCGCCACGTTGCTGAACCGGCTGGGGAGCAGGGTGTTTTTATGCGTCCCGCGGGCCCGCCTGCTTCCCGAAGCGGACCCGGACGTCGCCGCCATGCTGGAAAAAGCATTGAAAAACAGGAAGATAAAATTACTGCTCCACAAAAAACCGGAATCCTTTTACAAAAATAATGATAAAATGGAGATATGCTTGGAAGGTGGTATCAAGTTTTCCGTCCATAAAATCGTCGCGGCCGGGGAGATGCGGAAACCCCACTCCGAGACCCTGGGCGCCAATAGTCCGAAAATCCGCCTCGGCGAGCAAGGCGAAGTCCTGGTCAACGAGAAAATGGAAACCAGCGTGTCGGGACTGTACGCCATCGGCGGGATTACGGGACGAGCCCCATCACCCGTTTTGTCGAGCGAAGAGGCAAAAGTCGCCGTCGGCAATGCCTTGGGAACCCCCAAATCCCTGGACCGGGGCAAGATGCCCTTTATCGTCTATTCCGAGCCGGAGCTTGCCGGCGTGGGGTGTCTCGCGGGCGAGGCGCATCACAAGGGTTACCGGGCCGTGGAAGGATGCGCCGACCGGCTCGACCGCCCGGTTGTAACCGGCGGTGACGCGGAGTTCTTTAAAATTGTCGTGGACCGGTCGACACGCAAGGTCATTGGAGGCCATATTCTGGCGCACCGCGCCTCGGAAAAAATCGTTCCGGTCTGGCTGGCGGTGCAAAAGGGATTGACGGCGGCGGACCTGGCCGGATTGCCTCATGGGACGGCTTCCCAGGGAATCCGGGAGGCGGCCCGCACCGCCCTGCGGGCTCTCAAGACCGGGCGATGAAAGCCGTTATTGTGGGCGGTCAGGATTTCTTGACTCGCTATGTTATATATGCTAAAAAGCAAGTTTCTCTAAGGACGGGTGTTTCGTCGAAAGATTCATTTCGGGGAAGCGCCGCAAAAGTCCACACGTCATGGGGGGTGATCTTATGGCTGAAGTAGAAAGCAAACAGGCCGTCATGCCGAAGCCCAAAGTCGGCGCGAAACCCGCACCCAAGACCGGAGCCAAACCGGCTGTAAAAGGTAAAGCGGGAAAAAACAGTAAAGAGAAAGCGCAGACGACGATCTGGTCGCGCCGGGACTTTTTTTCCCTGGCGGGGTGGGCGAGTTTTCTTGCCACCACCGGGCTTTCCTCTGTTTATTTCTTGCGGCTACTGTTTCCCCGAGTGCTGTTCGAACCCTCCCCCCGTTTCAAGGCCGGAAAACCGGAGGATTATACCGTCGGAGAAGTGAGCTCGAAATGGGTGAAGGATCAGCGAGTATGGATTGTTCGCGAACAAGATGGCCTTTATGCCATCCTGGCGAAGTGCACACACTTGGGTTGCACTCCGAAATGGCTGAGGACCGAGCAAAAATACAAATGCCCCTGTCACGGTAGCGGGTTTACCATGCAAGGCATCAATTTTGAGGGCCCCGCGCCCCGGCCCCTGGAGCGGTTGAAGATCACTTTGGGACCGGACGGGCAAATCGCCGTGGACAAGAGCAAAAAATTTCTGTTCGAAAAAGGACAATGGGGTGCGCCAGGGTCAATTTTAAAGGCTTAACCTTACAGGGTTTTTAAACAACCCAATGTTTAATGTTCCGGGAGTCTCTTCACGAGCATCCCGGTTAAGGAGGTCAGGTTTTGGCTAATAAACCGCAAGGCATACCGAGTCCGGCGGACCTGGTAGCCCAAATCAAAAGCGGCAAGATATTCAGCGAAATGGCTAAGGCCATAACGGAATCGCAAATCTGGACGTCTTCTTTCCGTCACGGATACGCCGACACCCCGCGCAACCGGGTTCTGCAAATTGCCAGCAACGTCTGGTTGCATTTGCATCCGGTCAAAATTTCCCGGCACGCGCTGAGGATAAAATTCACCTGGTGCATGGGCGGCATCACCTTTCTCATGTTCCTGGTGACGGTGGTGACCGGCGTGATTTTGATGTTTTATTATCGGCCGGTGGGTGAATACGCCTACTTCGACATGAAATATCTTCAGTATGACGTTCCGTTCGGCATGTTGATGCGCAATATGCACCGGTGGGCCGCTCACTCGATGGTTATCACCGTCTGGTTGCATATGTTCCGGGTATTTCTTACCGGGTCTTACAAACCACCGCGCGAATTCAACTGGGTCATCGGGGTTTTTCTGGTAACCTTCACATTGTTGCTGAGTTTCACCGGTTATCTGCTTCCGTGGGACCAATTGGCGATGTGGGCGGTAACCGTTGGCACGAACATGGCCCGCGCCACGCCATTTTTAGGGCATGAAGGACCGTTCGCGGAATTTGTCGGCGTTTCGCCAAGATACGACGCCCGGTCCGTACTGCTGGGGGGAAGCCTGGTTGGGCCGCCGGCCTTGCTACGGTTTTACGTGTTGCACTGTATTTTTATTCCTCTTGTGGCGGGAGCTTTGATGATCGTCCATTTCTGGCGTATTCGCAAGGACGGGGGAATATCCGGTCCTCTCTAAATGTCGGACTATCTTTAAACTCGATCCCATTTGGAAGGGACGGCGATGCAAGACAAAACGAAAAAAAAGGATGCCGCCGCATCGGCTTCGGCTTCGACGGACAAGGTGCACGTCTGGCCTTACCTGGTGCGGCTGGAATTTTTATGCGCCATGATCGTCATGATTTTTCTGACGGTCTGGTCGATCACCATTGACGCCCCGTTGGAAGAAGCGGCGAACCCCACCAAAACGCCTAACCCCTCCAAGGCTCCCTGGTACTTCCTGGGGTTGCAGGACATCCTGGTTTATTTCGATCCCTGGTTCGCCGGGGTGGTGGCTCCCACCCTGATCATCGTCGGGTTGATGCTCATTCCCTACCTGGACGTTAACCCCAAGGGGAACGGTTATTACACCTACTCCGAGCGGAAAGTCGCGATCTGGGTCTATAGTTTCGGTTTTCTGGTGCTATGGATCGCCTTGATCATCATGGGCGTCTTTTTACGCGGCCCGGGGTGGAACCTTTTTATGCCCTGGCAATACTGGGATCCTCATAAAGTCGTCGCCCTGGTCAACGTGGACCTGCCTTATGCCTTCGGCGTGCGATCCTACAACTGGGCCATGGTCTTCGGCGGCGCCGTCATTAGCGGATATTTCGCCATAGGCACCGCCGTTTACATGTTCATGGAACGCAAGGCCTTGAAAAGCGTCGGCTTCGTCCGCATGTTCGTCAAAATTCAATTACTGCTCATTATGCTGGGAATGGTTATTAAAATCATTCTCCGGTTAGGCTTTAACATCAAATACATCTGGGTAACCCCCTGGTTTAATATCTAGCTATCAACTTGCAGGAACCTCTCTTGGATACCCCTGAAAACAAACAGGAAGAAAACGCTTACGTTCCCGACGAGAAAGTTTCCTACAGTTTCTTGTTCTTTTTGGTGTCGGGAGGATTGTTGCTGGTAACCCTTTGGTCGTTCTGGGACGATGAGTTCAGCCGCCGGGGGTACAAAAAATACCAGAAAATCTTCTACAAGGCCGAATACAACACTGCCAAGGAAGAGTGGAAAAAGAACAATGATGAAATAGCGGCCAAGGAAAAGGAAATTCGGGAACATCTGAAAGAAGAAGAAGAAAACCTGGAAGGCTCATCCGAATACGAGAAACTGCTGACAAAAGTTCGAGAGGCGAAAATTCATCTTGATGACACAAAAGTGCAAAAGAAATTCGCCATCAGCCGATTGGATGAGGCTTACTATTTTTACAAAAAAGCCCAGCACGCCGGCGAAAATTTCACCGTTCAAAAAGCCAAGGTGGAACAAATCCAAAAGGAGATCGACTCCTTTGACCCGGTCATCGCCAAGCTGGAGCAGACATACAATACCTTGGAAAACCAGTTCCTCCGCTTCAAAGCCCGCAAGATCAAACTGGAAAAAGAATTAAAGGCCCTGACCAACAAGCGGGACGGTTTGGAAAGGACGATGAACTTTTACAAACCGTTTCCTTTCGTCTGGAAATTCTCCGAAATCAAACAGACCGTTATTCCCGGAGCCCGGTTGAACAACTTCAAGGAGATCACCTACAAGGTAGATCGATGCATGACCTGCCACATCTCCTATGACAATACTCATTATGAGAACTTCGACCAGCCTCTGAAAACCCACCCCAATCTGAAAATTTATATCGACAAACATCCTCCGGGGAAAACCGGCTGTACCTGGTGCCACAAGGGACAGGGGCCGGTAACGGCGCCGCCCGAGGACGCGCACGGCTCGCACCACGAAACGGACCAGACGCTCGGGCTCAACGAACCTATCCTGAAAGGGGATTTCATGCAGTCCCAGTGCCGGAACTGCCACGACCAGGTCCTGAACCTCGAGGGAGCGCCGGCGCTTTCCAGGGGAAAAAACCTGTTTTTAAAACTGGGATGCCATGGTTGCCACCTGGCGGAAGGTTTTGGAAATGAGGACAAGGTCGGGCCCCGCCTGCTCCGGGTCGGCGCCAAAGTAAACCCCAGTTGGCTTTTTCGCTGGGTAAAAAATCCCAAAGCTTACCTGCCGAAAACGCGAATGCCCAATTTCGGATTCAACGACAGGGACGCCATGGCGGTCACCGCTTACCTTCTGGCGAAATCCGACCCCAACTACCGGCACCCGGAAACATTCAAGGGTGGAAACAGTGAAAACGGAGAAAAACTGTTTTCCAGCGTGGGATGTCTGGCCTGCCACGAACTGAAGGGCCAGGGAGAGGTCTTCGGCCCGGACTTGAGCCGCGTAGCCAGCAAGGTCGATCCGGACTGGCTGGTCAGCTGGCTGAGCAACCCCAAGGAATATAACGACCAAAGCCGGATGCCGAACCTCCGGCTGTCCTTTCAGGAAGCATCGGATATCGCCGCTTATTTGTTGCAATTCAGCAAACCCGATCCCATCCCCGGACTGGACGAAAAATTAAAATCCGCGGAATTGATCGACTATGGCAAAACGGTGATCCGCCGACGGGGTTGCTTTGCCTGCCACGACATCAAGGGCATGGAGAAGGAGGGACGAATCGCTCCCGAGCTTTCGGCCTTCGGGGTCAAACAAACCTGGGAGCTGGAGTTCGGCGATTCTCATATCCCCCACACCTGGGAATCCTGGGCCGGCAACAAGCTGAAAAACCCCAGCGCTTATCGAACCGAGCGCGTTTTGGACAAGATGCCCAACTTCAACCTGTCCGATGATGAAATCAGCGCCCTTTTGGTCCTTCTCCGAGGGTTCAACGGACAGTACCTTCCGGAGCGGTTTCGCAGAACGTTAACCGAGAAAGAACAAACCCTGGAGGCCGGCAGACGCCTCGTGCTCAAGTTTAATTGCAGGGGTTGCCACATCATTGAAGGCGAGGGAGGACGTATCCGGAAATACATCAAGAACAAAAATTTCTTCCCGCCGCCGCTGGACAACAGCCCTTATCACGTCGGAGAAAGACTCAAAGCTTCCTGGCTATTTTCATTCCTGAAAAATCCAACGCCCGTGAGAACCTGGCTGAAAGCCCGAATGCCTACGTTTTTCTTTACTGACAAGGAAGTCCGCCAAATTACGGCTTATTTTGAGGCGTTGGTGCCAAGGGAAAGCGGCTATGAACCGGGACTGAACATCAAAAAACATATGCAATCCATCGAAACCGGCGTCAAAATGGTCAACTATATGGATTGCGGTAAATGCCATGACGACGGCGCCAAGGGCATCGATTTTTCCATCGCCAGCGAACGGCTCAGACAGGACTGGATCCCGAATTGGCTGAAAAACACCCGCAAACTTATTCCCGAAACGCGAATGCCCAACCACTGGCTCAAAGAAGGCGATAAGTACGTCGTTCGCCCCAAGTTCGACCTTATGGAAGCGGTCGAGGACGGCAATGTCGATAAACAGGTTTCGGATATCCGCGATTTCATCGTCTCCTACAACACCGTCGATTTTAATCCCGATCTGTCCCTGGAGGATGACGGCGGAGGAGAAGAAGACATCGGCGATGAAGACATCGGTGACGAAGATGTCGGCGATGAAGAGGAAAGTCTTGACGAAGAAGATGAGCTTTTGGAATAATAGTAGGTGAATTCCAAAATCAACAACCTGTTAATCACCAACCAAGCGGATTACCATGGAAAATTCCGGTCTCGAAAATTTTTTGTTGATCGCAACCAAACCCGATAATATCCCGATTGGAGCAATGCTGGGATTTGTCGCATTTGTCTTCTGGATTGCCATCCGGCAAATGGTCCGGCATGACAAACTGATCAAGGAAGGCAAAAAAGAAAAAGTTTACGATGAAATGATAAAATAAGTGGCTATTTTTGGCGTCACATTCGCGGCAATGTTCATCGGATTGATCCTGATCCTGTTGCTGAAAAAGACTTCCCCTCCTCTCCCCCAAGAGCAAATTCACTTTGACAATCCGGATGACAAGCCCCTTTTCATGCTGGACCGGGATGCATTCAAGGACAAATGCCTGCAGTTCCTTGAAAAACTGGACCTGGAATACCGGCACTCAATCTGGGCGGATGACGATGAACTGGAGGTCGCACTGGAAGACGAAAGCCCGGTGGTGGGAGGAACGTACTTGGCCATTTGCGCCTTCAACCCCATCGGCAACATGTTGCAACTCCACAAAGTCACCGGGTTTCTGGAGACCATAAAAGGCGAGGGAGCCGCCCGGGGAATTTTCATCACCACCGGTTATTTTTCCGAGGAAGCGATCAAGGCCGCCGAGGAAGAACCTGTTGAGTTGGTCAATATCGTTTCTTTTATTTCCTATTTGAAAAAGCACGACATTTACGACTGACCTTCCTTTTTTTCTGAAGACCCTCCCACTCTTTCGGCTTTATTCCCTTTACAGGCAAATCAGGTCCCGGCTCAAAACATATTTCAAACGGCCGTTCCCTGTGTTAATATTTTTTCATGAAAATAATCGATCTCTTGCGAAAAGGAACGACGTCTTTTTCCTTCGAGTTTTTTCCCCCGAAGGATTCCGAAGGATTCGACCGGCTTTTCCGAACCATCGAAAATCTGAAACAATGGAACCCCGCTTACGTATCCGTCACCTATGGCGCCGGGGGAAGCACCCGGGAGAAGACCATCGACTTGGTCGGGCGGATCAAACAGGATATCGGCCTGGAAAGCATGGCCCACTTGACTTGCGTGGGAAGCTCCGCCGATGAAATCAAGTCCGTCCTGGACATCCTGCAACACAAGGGCATCGAAAATGTTCTGGCCCTTCGCGGCGATCCACCGCAAGGGAAAGATCAATTTGTAAAATCCGCGGGAGGTTTCGGCTACGCGAATGAACTGGTGGCGTTTATAAAAAAATGTGGTTACCCGTTCAGCCTGGGGGTTGCGGGCTATCCCGAGGGGCATCAGGAATGCTCCGATAAAACGCGGGACCTGGAAAACCTCAAACAGAAAGTTGACGCCGGCGCGGACTTCATTATTACGCAGTTGTTTTTCGACAACCGCTGTTACTTCGATTTTGTCAACCGGGCCCGGTCGATCGGTATTCGCGTTCCCATTATTCCGGGGATCATGCCGATCCTCAACGTCAACCAGATTAAACGGTTTACCAAAATGTGCGGAGCGGCGATCCCGTCCTCGCTGGTTGCTCGTCTGGAAGCGGCCGAGGACGACGGGAAGGCGGTGCAATCCATCGGTGTCGAACACGCCACCGAACAATGCGAAGAGTTGCTGTTAAAGGGCGCCCCGGGAATTCATTTCTACACCCTCAACCGCTCCAACTCCACCCTCCGTATTCTGGACAACATCAAGCACCAGGAAAAATTGGCTCACTTGGCAATAAGCCCTTAACTCCGACCCTGGAATTTCTTTGAAGCGATGCTCAAACTCCTGCCGGTTTTTCTAATCTGGCTTGGGATGGTCTCTCCTCTGGCGGGAGAAACAAAACCGCAAACCTCGCCGCCTCTTCGGAACATTACGAAAGACATGGGACTGATCCCCGGCGGGACGTTCCAAATGGGTTGCGACAAGTTCGGCCCAAAGCACGGCGCCCCGGCCCACACCGTTTACCTGGATGATTTCATGATCGACAAGTATGAGGTTACCAACAAACAATTCGAGGAAATTATTCCCGATCACAGGTTACGTCGTAGCCGGTTTTCCGATTGCGACAACTGCCCGGTGACCAAGGTCACCTGGTACGACGCCACAGACTATTGCTACCTGATCGGAAAAACTCTTCCCACGGAAGCACAGTGGGAAAAAGCCACGGGCGCCGCAAACGGATGCGAGTTCCCCTGGGGACCCCGGTTCGACCCGGCGCATCCCCAGGCCCACGCCGGATTGAAACTGAAAGACAAGGCTTCGCCCGTCGGCAGTTATCCACCCAACAAATACGGCATCTACGACTTGGCGGGAAACGTGTGGGAATGGATGGCCAACTGGTTTTCTCCCAACTCCCACTCCAAGACGGAAATTAAAAACAATCCCCGCGGACCTTTGAAGGGGGAAGTGAAAACCCGCCGGGGCGGCTCGTGGTCGGACAGTATTATAGCCATGAACGCCGGTTACCGGGATTGGAGCTACCCGTTTTCCAGAAGTTTGAACGACGTGGGATTCCGTTGCGCCATCAATTTGAAATCCAATGGTAAACCAAACCGAAATTGACTATATCAACCGCCAGATAGAGGATTGCCTTTCCGAGGATGGCGACGCCCTGGAGCTGAAGGGAAAATTCATCGGCGATGAAGGACTGCAAGCCCTCATGCTGTCCGACCGGCTGGAGCAAATCGAAAATCTGGATTTAACCCGCAACAAGATCACCTGGCGCGGAGCAAACCACCTGTTTCAAAGCTCGAAGCTGAAACAGTTAAAACGTCTTTATATCGGCGAGAATTCTCTCGGCGATAAAGGCGCTCTCGCCCTGACCCAGGCGCCTTTTATCGCGCAGTTGGCGCATCTGGACTTGCGCTTCAACGGAATAACCGCCGTCGGCGGGGAAGCCATTGGGCAGTCGGAGCAGTTCGTCAAACTTCAAGTTCTGATATTGCAGGAAAACGACACGGGAGACGACACCCTGATAGCCCTTGCGCGCTCCCCGGGATTTTCCCATCTGCGGAAATTAAATGCCTATAAAACCAAACTGTCCGACAAGGGCGTAAAAGCCCTGGCCAAATCTCCATTTCTCAAAAGATTAAAACACCTGAACCTGGCGCGGAATATTATCCGCCTCGACGCCGCCCAGGCCTTGGCCAACACCAAAACCTTAATCAACATCGAGACCCTCATGATGTTCGACACATTCATCGGCGAGCCCGGCATCAAGGCCCTCCTGGAATCCCGGTCTTTAACCAAACTTAAAACTCTGCGATTGACCTGACCGGGAAATTCGGCATTTTCCCCGGAAAGATCAGGGTCGGACGGCAGAGTGCACGGCGCATCAACCGCGAAAATTTTTGATTTTTCAAAAAAAATTTCGCCGCCCGGCCCCCATCCGCACGGCGGCGCGAGCCCGCCTCAAATTACCCTCGCAACCCATTGATTTCAAAAAATAAACAGCGACAAGCTTTTTCGGTTTTGGTATAAAAATTGAAGGTATTGTTCTGAATGCCACTCACCCTGCAACGGAGATTCGCTCAATGAAAAAAATTTTAACCCTTCTTTTTATCCTTCTCATCGCACGCGCATCCTCCGCCTACATGGGTTACAAGGGCTACAGCGAACTGCCGGAACCCCTGCCGACCAGTGAAGGGGAATTGATTTTTCAAGAATCCGGTTGCGTCCTGTGCCACGGCATCCAGGGAGACGGCGACGGGTTTTTGGCCAGCGGCCTCGACCCGAAACCGAGGAATTTCACCAGTTACGAAGAGATGCAAAATCTCCCCGACCTTCAAATGGCAGAGGCAATAAAAAACGGCATCCCCGGAACGGCCATGCCCAGCCATAACTTTACCGATCATCAAATAGAAGAGCTTATTGTTTATCTCCGGTCCCTGCTGGCCGAATCTTATTTAACAATCAACATGTGCATCACCGACGAATATATCATCGACTCCAAAAAGGAGAACGGCCAATTCCGGGTCGAGGCGGACAATCCCGATTTAATCCAGGTCAAGACGGAGGGGAAATATATCCATGTAACCGCCAAAAGCTTGCGCCCCTTTTTGACCAGCAATAAAAAAGTCACCCGAACTCATATTAAAGTGATCGAAAAGGATGATTCGGTTTCGTTAATCACGGTCCGGCTTCACCGTTGTATGAGATAATGGATTCGTTTTTTAGCGCTTAACTCTTTTTTCCTTCAGCCGAAAATCAATGCGGTCATCACCACGCCAAAAAGCCTCCGGGAAAAAAAAAGACAGCCTCTATTGCAAACCCCGATTTCGCGTCATGCGGGGGAAAGAAATTGCGCTCGGACCGGGGAAAATCGATTTGCTGGAAGCCATCCGAAAAACCGGTTCCATCTCCTCGGCCGCCCGGGAAATGGGGCTCAGCTACCGCCGGGCCTGGGAAATGGTGGATGTCATGAACCGCTGTTTTAAAAAACCGCTGGTGAGCCGGGCGGTTGGCGGAAAGGGCGGTGGCGGCACCCGCTTGACCAGGCAGGGCGAACGTGTGGTTTCCCTTTACCGCACCATGGAAACCAACGCCAAAAACGCATCAGAGAAAGAATGGCGGGCAATACGAAAAGAGATTAAACCGACCGGACACAAGTAAAAAAACGGCCGTGCCCGACAGATTACACGCAAGCCGAGACATCGCCGCAAACCCGCCGGAAGCGAAACGTTTTATTTCTCCCCAAAAATCTCAAATCCCGAAAACTTCAGTTTGATCTCGTCTCCCAGGCAAAGGCTGTAGGCGTCGGTCTCGTCTAAATACTCGTGCGAGTCAAAATACAAAACCTTGAATCCCGCCTGCCGGACATCATCGACCAGGGTTTTACAAAAATTCTCCTCGATTTCCACCAGGGTCTCCAGGTATCCGGGAATCAATTTGCCGCGAAAACCGGGGTCTTTCGCCTGCTGGAGAATCCGGAGTTCGAGGTCGGCATCCACGATGTTGAGCACTCCTCCCGGTTCGAGATGTTGCCACGCCCATCGCAAAAACGTCTGTCTTTCTCCCTGCCGCAAATGATGTAAAAACTTGTTCGCCCAGATACTGCCGAACAGGCCCGGCGACTCGTCCGACGGAAAATCGGCCCGAAGTATCTCGACATTCTGTTTGCCCAGCAGGCGCTTGTAATGCTCCAGGCTTTCCAGGATGAAGGGCATTTTGTCCGTTAGAACCAGATGAGGGAAATGCTCCGGCCAGGCATGGATCAAACCGAACCCGGCCAACCCCGTGGCCACGTCCAGCACGGGCCTGTCGGCGGTTTGCGAATCTGGAATGGTTTCTTCCCAGGGGAAATTGCCGGTTTGGAAAATATAATAACTGTAACTCTCGGCCAAAAGCCGGACGACAACCGGATCGCTGAACAAGGCCTCATCCTGTCTCAACGTTTGAGCCAACCGGTGAAACAAAAATTCCATTTCCTCGTGTGAGGCCCGCACGGAGGAGCCCGCCGCCAGTGAGTCCGCGTGAAAATTCATGTCGATATGTTCGCGGTTCAAAAAAACCATGGGCCGCTCATGTTGCACGTAGACGATATCGGCCAGATCGATCATGACTTCGGGATACACGTAACGCAGTAGGGCATTGAAATATTTCTGATGCTCCCTTCCCCGGGCGTCATTTGCGAAACCCAGCCTGCCGTTCAAATGGTCGAACAACGACCTGACGCGCTCCGTCATTTCCGGCGAGGACGAGTTTCGCAAACCCAGATAGCCCGGGTCAGCAACAAGAGGGAGTCTGTCTGGAGTATTGACAAAAACGGGCTGATCCGAATCTTTCATGGATATTTCCGACACAAGGAGGTTTTTCCGACTTACATCAGCGGCCCGACCGCCGCTTCCACGGCGTCAACCAGGGTTCCGTCGCCGATCAACTCCGAAACGGTTTCGATATCGCCGTGCAGTTCGCGGTCGCGGTCAAGATGTTTGATATGCTTGCGCAACACGTTATACGCGGCGAGGGTTCCCCGGCCCGGTTTCAAATTCGTGAAGAGGTCCAGCGCCTGGGCGCCGCAAAGAAGCTCGATGGCCGTTACGTATCTCACGTTTTCGAGCACTTGTTTGGCCTTGCGCGCCGCAATGGTTCCCATGCTCACATGGTCCTCCTTGTTGGCCGAGGTGGGAATCGAATCCACGGAGGCGGGATGGGCCAACACCTTGTTTTCGGAAACCAGGGCCGCGGCGGTGTATTGGGCGATCATGAAACCGGAATTCAATCCTCCCCCGGCAATCAAAAACGAGGGCAGACCGCTGAGGTTGGGATTGACCATGCGCTCGATCCGCCTCTCGGATATGTCCGCCAGCTCGGCCAGGGCAAGCGCAAGGAAATCCAGAGCCAACGCCACGGGCTGGCCGTGAAAATTGCCGCCGGAAAGTATCTTGCCGTCGGGGAAAACCAGCGGGTTCTCGGTCGCCGAATTCATTTCCGTTTCGAGCGCCCCGCGGACAAACCGCATGGCGTCGCGGCTGGCGCCATGCACCTGCGGAACGCAACGCAGGGAATAGGCGTCCTGCACCCGGTCGCAATCCTTATGCGATGAGATGATTTCGCTACCGTCCGTAATGCGCCGCATGTTCGCCGCCGAATCCACCTGTCCGCAATGCGGGCGGATGCGATGGATTTGTTTGTGAAACTGGGTGTTAGTGCCCAGTAGCACCTCCAGGCTCATGGCCGCGGCGATATCCGCCGTCTTGGCCAGGCGCAAGGCATGAAAGATCGTCCAAGCGCCGATGGCGGTCATGACCTGCGTGCCGTTAATCAAGGCCAGGCCTTCGCCTTCCGCAAGGGTTGCCGGTTTGATTTTCGCCCGGCGCATGGCTTCTTTTCCGGCCATCCATTTCCCCTGGTAACGCGCCCGGCCCCGGCCCACCAAAACCAGGGACAAATGCGCCAGGGGAGCCAGGTCGCCGCTGGCGCCCACCGAGCCCTTTTCCGGAATCAAGGGACAAACTCCCCGGTTCAGCATGTCCAACAAGGTGCGAAGAGTTGACCACCGCAAACCGGAATATCCCTTGGCCTTGCTGTTGGCCATCAGCAAAAGAACGAGTTTCACAATATCACCCGGCAGGGGGTCCCCAACGCCGGCGGCGTGGCTCATCAGAATATTCAGTTGCAACTTTTTGCCGTCCGCCCGGGAGATGACCACATCACTCAACGCGCCAAACCCCGTCGTGACGCCATAAACAACTTTCTTGCCGCGCACGGCTGTGTCGATGACCCGGCGCGCTTGCTCCACCTTGTCCTTGGTCCCAGGAGACAATTTCACCTTCGTGGAAGGACGCAAGACGGAAACGGCCTGTTCCAGGGTAAGACTCTCGCCGTCTAAAATAATGTGTTTCAT